>JAKSJB010000040.1 GCA_024398475.1 Bacteroidaceae bacterium
TTTGTCTTATCTAAGGTCTAGAGTTTAAGGTCTAACGTTTTTGTGTTTGCGTTTGGGTCAATTTGTCAATTTTAACTATCTTTTTTACCCTAGATAGGGGTTAAGGGTTCAATGGTTGCGCCGATTCAATTAATGCGGGAACGTTAGGATTATAGATCAATAATAGTTTAATGGGACATGAGTCTACGAGTGTGAAGCCCCCTATCCCTCAATAAATCAAAGACATGGGACAACATATCTGTCAATTTTGGTGTTATATTCCTAGGCAAAATTAACATCGCCTTCGGAAAACTGCACCAATCGTTTTAAGAAGAAATCATCGAGAAGAACAACGTGTTCCTCCATTATTTGTGATGATTAATATTGAAACTCACTTTTACCAACAATTCTCTCTGGCGTAGTCTTGTAGATGAGTACACTGACTGGAAATCGGTTAAATAAGTGTACTCAAATTTATTACATCCAAAAACATTGTTTATTTGCATTGATATCTCATATCGCGGTTTTACATACGAGACCGACAAATCGGTAAAGAAGCTATTCGAGACAGACCTGTCATTACTATGATACAATTCATTGTCCAGCTCAACCCTAAATGGTTCGAATATACAACACACAGACAATGAATGTTCGAAAAATTTCAGTGGTTTAGTACTGTCAAGGTTATTGGTATTCATCATCTTCCTATAGTTAAACGAAGAAGATTCCGATATAGAAAAATGTTTGTTCGGTTGCATTGATACTTCAAGTTTAACATTGGCATCCCTTTGTTTCATATCAAGTACATTATTATTTTGTAGCATAGAGTATTCTTTCCATGAATATATGGCAGCCAATGTCAATGTTGTCTTCGTCAAGCCAAACGTCTTGCTGATTCTACCAGAAGCAGTATAATTATTTTGACCACGTTTAGTATCGGTTGCCGTCAGAGTATATATTCCGTCAACAAACCGCGATTGAAGCAGCGATGTTTTTTCTATACTGTTAATAATGAAACGCCCAGACGAGAACAAGCCACTCATAACATTACGATAATCAACAGACATTTGCATAGTATGTTGATTATAGCTCTCAAGTTTATTGTTGCCTAGATACAGCGTATTGTAACTGATAAAATATGGATTTTTACAGCATGATTCTATTCTTTCAGCACTCCAAGATTCATTATAGCTGATTCTTGCCGTCAAATTGCCAAACGGGGTATAGGTCAACATTACCGAAGGTTCAATTTTCGGAAAAGTACTCCATTGGTCATTTATGTTGCGGTTAATCAAGTTAAATTTGGCCGATGCTCTAAATTTTATTCTATTGTGTTGATAGTTCATTGACGGAGCGATGAACACCTGCTGGTCGCCGTATTTCTCAGAACCGCTCGCATAATTGTTCTCAACATCCAACCATTGAAAAGCGCCTTTCATTCCAAACTGATAAGATATATAGAAACCCGCAAGCTTATGCCTTACAGATGCCAACATATCGAAATGTGCAGATTGCAAATTTAATTTCTCAATCGAGTTGTCTATAACACGCATAGTTGTAGGCAATTTATTGTAATCTATCATTGCATTAAGTTCAAGCACCCTGTTTGCCTTATAGACTTTTTTCCAATCCAAACAATCTGCGAAATACAGTTTTCTTGGTTTAACAGAATGTTCGAAGCGAATGCCGTTAGATTGGCAACCCTCAACACTATAAGTCAATGGACCAGTCAACTTATTAAAGTCAGAGTACCATTTTAATGAGTTGCTAACATATTTTTTGTCATTATTGATTTCATACAAAATCTCACCTTTCCACTCGTTCGTTACTTTAGATAACTTGGAATCTTCCGTGACAAGAATCTTTTCTTCCGTATCATAATATGTTGTTTGAGTAAAATCTGCTATATCAGTATCATCGTATAATCCATGCAATTGAATACGCAAATCCGCATTGTTTTTGGTTTTGAACAACCAGTTCGTAGCAAACAGATTTGAATTATTGAAATTGTATCTCTGTTCTTCCAGATTGCTTACGTTTTGACCTCCTTCCGACACGATTTTAGTTTCGGAATTGTATCCATCGTCAATAAGGTCTTGAATTTCATGACTGATATCTTTTCCGACATTACTTGACTTTACCATCGAGATGGATTGTTTTTGCTTTCCGAAGAACATTTCCATGATACGGATGTCTCGGTTGATGTCATTGTCATCTTGTATCGTTGTGCCTAAACCCACGTCAAAAGTACCACTCCACACGTTTTTGGCATCGTCATTCAAAACAAGGTTCAAGGCGGCCTGATCACTGAACTGAACGCCACGCAGCAAATTTACAGGTTGATGGTTCTCCAACACCTGAACAGATTTGACGAATTTTGCATCAAGATTTTCACTTGCCTGGGAATAATTTGTTCCCAGCAAGTCCATATTCTCGATGTAGAACTTATTAATTGGTTTACCTTGGTATGTTATGGTGCCGTCGTTCTTGACCTCCAAACCAGGCATTCTTTTTATCACATCGGCGATTTCACGGTCTTGGGCATGTTTGAAACCTGCGACAGAATAGGTCAATGTGTCCGATGTCTGAATGATTCGCTGCGCTTTTACCTTGACTTCCTTGATATTGATAGCTGCCTCAGTCAAACGAACAGTCTGTCCATTGACATATTTATTCAATCCAATAGACAACCGCCCATATCCCAGGCACACAAAATGTATACTGTCACTCCCTTCTTTCTTACTAATTGAGAATCCACCATTAGTTTCCGTATTGGTGAAGTTCAGAGATTTACCATGCACATCGGTAAGAACCACTGATACATATTCCAATGGAGCGTCTGATGAATCCACTACTTTGCCTGTAAGCACCTGCGACACAGCCACAGAGCAAGACGAAAAATACAAAGCGACCCCAAGTGCTACTTTTAGCAATACCATGTCAATACATTTCCATTAAGACAGCCGTCTTATTTTCATCACCCATAAGTTTACCATTCGCATCATATCGTCTGACGCGCCTGCCATGCGCCAAAAATACAGATTCCGTAGAACTACGTGCATGGATGATTTTTATTTCATTGAGTCGTTGAGGAGTACACTTTTCCGCCTTCCCGCTGTATCTCGACGTGATACATTCGCCCACAATGCGTTCTATACCAGCACACGAAAAAGTAAAATTGCCTTTAGCATCGTATGCGGCAAGAATTAACCCTGGCAGTCCGCATAATTTCCATGGGCCATCATTTATCGGGATTTCAAGCGTGTACCAGCAATCCCATACTCTACCCCGGAATTCAGTTCGTGCATGCTGACAATGAAAGCCGGCTATAATTGTGTCGCCCTCAACCAGTTCCCACGAGAAATCAGGCAAAGGTTCTTCATATTCATATGAATTTAAGATTTTTTCGATATACTTTAGATTCTTACGTTTCTTTTCTTTATAGACAATATAACTTGTACAACTCCCTGATACGCCGTTCTGTTTATATATGTCAATAATCTCGCTAGGGTTTCCTCCATGAGCCAACAAACTGTCGGACAGCACCTGCTTTCGTTCTTGTTTCCAATCATAAAAACAAGTAACGTCATTGCCTATATCCAAGTGATGCCTTGCCTTTCTTTGCCCATCCTCTTCAGTATCCCGATATTCACTATCATAATACACTCTCCATATAACACTGTCCAATACCGTTTGGGCAAAAGTAGAAGCGCAAAGAATAAAGTTTGCGCAAATAAATAGAAATACCAGTTTATGCTTCATTGTATTTGTGTTTGTTATTGTTCAATCATTATTCTTTATTTACTACATTGCAGTTGCTAAAAATACAACATGCTCAATAGATAAATTCTTTATTGGCAGCAGCCAACTGAAGTACTTAGGTTTAGCAGCTTGTGCTTGTGTTGTTCCCAAAATGCACAGACCCAATGTCAAGGCCATGCCAAAAAATAATTATTTCATACTTGGTTAATGTTGATTGTATTAATTTTCTCTACTCTTAATGCTTTTCGAGTTCCGCACTTTTTTACAGTGAAGTCTGCAGGTATATTGTCGACAAAAATATTTTGTTCAAAAACGAGTGCGAATATACAAACAAACAAAATACTGACCAAACAATTTGAGACATTATTTGCGAAAAATGACACATCGACCAAACATTTTGCATTTGGTGAGCAAAAAGTCAGTAATAAATAACATTTTGTCATCAGAAAGCGCATCATCCGGCATCAATAAGCATCAACTTGTTCATCCTCCGTCGTATAGATTCTATTCCTATATCTATCATCTCAAATAACCCACCAAATTAGTCATCAAAAGGACTGACCTAAATCAACCAATTTTCTCAAAAGGGTCTGATTTGGCGAGAAAGGTCCGAAAAACTTCATAAATTTCGGACAAAACAACGTTTGGGGACAATGATTTGATTTATCAAATGGCAAAATATGCAAATATGGACAACTACGAGTGACAAACCCTAACGCAAACGCAAAGCCAAGGGTTAATGGCCTCTCTACACTTTAGGAATCTGATGCAAAGGTACAATATATAAAAAGGTAGTGGTTTTCACTTCCTAAAGTTGAATGCACTTGTTTTTAACAAATAAACAAATTAATTTATAAATATCGGCAAGGTTTTGCCTATGCCTCTGGCACAAAGACAATCGAGCGTATAAATTATTAATTTGTTAATCCATTAAATTGTTATTTTCTAGGGTAGTACAGTATTTATTCAATCAAGCCTAGGGGTAAGAGAAATTCATTCAATTAGCCTCAGGTTTATAGTACAAATCCATTCAACTATTTCAAGTGTGTACCTTAAAAGGATTAGGGGTATTTATAGACACAAAAAAAATAGGAGGAATCTCTTCCGCTGAAGGTTCCTCCTATCACTAATCAAACTTAACTATTAACTTGAACAATTGTAACTTTAAAAAGAATTTCAGATTTATTGTCGTTTTTTGATGGTGCAAAGTTACGGCGAAACCTCAACTATGCCAAATTATTTTGTAACATCATTTTTTTCCTATGTAACAAATGCATGTTTTATATTGAAAAACCCTGATAATATTGCAGTTAGCATTTGGGCTACAATGGAACCGACAATTTTTGTTGGGCTGAATATCTTATTTATTCATACAGATATGTACGTTTCCAACCTCCGAAATCTACAAGAATCTTCTCGAAAACGATACCTGGGTCCTGTGGACGGATTACGAGTGTACGGTTTCCGTTGGTGGTAAGCGTTACCTTATTCTCTATAATTCGACTTGCCACGGCTGGGTAGAGTTTGTCGTATGGATGGTCTTCATTCAGATCACGGTTAATATTGACTGTCTGCTGATTGCCTCCGTCGAATCCAATGGTGAAACAATGTCCGTCCTTGTTCTTGAAAGCAAGTGATGACTTGGTGATTACATATACTGTAACTTCATGTCCCTTTGCCAACAAGGCCTTGTCTGCCTTGATTTCATATCGGAGTTCGGCACCTTTCGTATCTACGGTGTAAGGCATGAGTGCCACACCAGACTTTGTTCGTCCCATATATGGAATGACCTTCCATTCTGCACCTGCGACAGACTTCTTCGACTTGTAGTTTTCTGCCTCGATTACCACATAGTTATTCTTTGCAGAAGAAGCGGAAGCCTGTGGCTGTGCAGTAGTACGTGGCTGCATTGCCTTTGGTGCCACTTGCTGACGTGGCTCCTGCCAACTGCGGTAACCTATATGGTTCTGAGTCATCATGCCGTTCCACTTGCCTCCAGCCATCTTATGGTTGTATTCATCCATAAGTTCCTGGTCACGGCTGAAGCAACGGTCTACTTCCGTCTGATCGCCTGCAGCGGCTGCATAGTACATGTCATAGACGTTTGCCATTGCCTGAGTTGGGTAAAGTAGTAATTGATAATAGGCGTCTTTCGCATTTTCGGGGAGAGACTTGTATTGCTTGTTTGCGTCTAAGGCAAGACGGTCATATTCGTCCTTTACTTTTTTCCATTCTCCTGTCTCGAAATTATAGGTGCGGGCATCGAGCATCTCAGGAGTGATACGTCCGTTGTACCAACTGTAGAGGTTCATGATTCGTGCGGCTTCCTTGGCTTGTTTCTTGCCGAACTGCTGTGTGAAGAAACGGTTGGTGTGGTCGAGGAGGTTGTCAACGGTGAACGACTTTGGATTCCATGCCATGTTGAGGAAGAGTGTGATTGGGTATTCCATTGGCTTGATGTCGCCTACGTTGAGTATCCATATCTTATCCACTCCGTAGTCGTATGTGAGTTGAAGTTGTTCCCACATGTTTGCTATAGGGGTCACGTTGAGCCACTTGGTGTTACGGGGTGCTCCTACATAATCCACATGATAGTAGATACCCCATCCGCCCTTGCGTGTACGTTCCTCAGCAGTAGGAAGACTGCGGATATCACCCCAGTTGTCATCGCTGAGAAGTATGGTTACATCGTCGGGCACACGGAGTCCCATGTCGTAGTATTTCTGTACTTCCTTATAGAGTGCCCACACCTGAGGACGTTCCTCGGCTGGTCTGCCTGTAACGTCGCTGATAATCTGGCGTTGGTTGTCAATCACGCTCTTCAGCACATTCATCACGTGGCGGTCACCGCTTCCGTCATTTTCATCGTCGTGTCCTTCCTTTCCGCCCATTGCGGTATCTCCATCACCACGCATACCTATAGTAATAAGGTCTTCTGTATTCTTGGCACGTTCCATTCCTTCACGGAAGAAGCGGTCGAGTGCTGCCTTGTTTGACTCATAGTCCCAAGGTCCCCACGCATTGCGGTTGCGTGCATATTCCTGATGATTGCGTGCCATCGGTTCGTGGTGGCTTGTTCCCATGATTACTCCCATGGTGTTGGCTGTCTCGCTGTTTACTGCATCGTCGGCATAGAATGCCCATCCCCACATTGCAGGCCACAGGAAATTGCCTCGCAGACGGAGTATGAGTTCGAACACACGTGAATAGAAACGGTGGTCACCGAAGTCGGTGCCGTAAGTGTTCTTCACCCATGAAGTCAGACAAGGTGCCTCATCGTTGATGAAGATACCTCGGTAGCGGACTGCTGGTTCACCGGCTGTATATACACCTGCCTTGATTGAGAGGTTCTTATGCTGTTCGGCAGGAACATCTGCCCAGTCGTACCATGGAGAAACGCCTATCTGTTCCGACATCTCGTAGATGCCATAGATGGCACCACGACGGTCGCTTCCGGCAATCACTATGTCACCTCCGCTCTTGTCCGAAGGAACAATGATGAGATACTTCTCGGTCTTTCCTTTCAGTTCTCGGAGTTGGTCGGCTGACAGAAGTTTGCCGATAAGTGGAGAATTGTATGTACCTACTAGTATGGAACCGGTAGGTGCTGTACCCTTCTTGGAGGATTTCCCTGCAGAAGAAACTACACGCCCGAAATCCTTGATCAGGTTTTCGGCTGCAATCTGCACACCCTTATCGTCCGACTTGTCGAACACAACCTTTGCCGGAACGCCTTTCTTTATCAGAGTGAAGCGCTCGGCACTAATTTTTTCAGTCGTAAGGCCTTCATGGTCCTTGGCATTGACAACCATCGCTATCGCAACAGCCATCACGGTAAACAGTAATTTTTTCATTTCATGGCAAAGATATTGCTTTTTGCCTTTATCAGTAATAGAATTGTGTATCTTTTATTTGTTTATGTGTAACAAATGCCAAAAAGAACGGAAAAATCATAAAGCAGGACTTCATTTCATCAACAAGCGACTGCCTGCAAAGAATTCTTTATCTATTATTGCATTGTATTCATTTGTAAAACGACCGATAGTTTTCGCAGTCCTCAAATACAAATAGTTCAAACTTTTCGGCAGGCAGTATGGCATTCAATGTCTCTCAGGGATAAGGTTGGTGGCTACGTTCATTATATGATTTGTATTTGATGTTGCAAAGATTGTGGTATGCATTCTGACAAGTACACTTTGTGGCAGCAGTAGAACGGATTACAGCGACTTTAAACCCAAATGTGAAGTGAACGTAACAAAAACCAATGTATTTTGATTTTAGTCTTCACTCTTCACTAAACATACCTGAGATGCCCATGAATAAAGGCTTTCAGGGTAGTGAAGAGTCAATGAAGAGTAGTGAAGAGTCGATGAAGAGTAGTGAAGAGTACGTCGGACTCTTCACTACCCTGAAATATCGATTAATAAACGGTTTCAGCCTAATCAAGTGAAGAGTGAAGACAAAACATAGATTACTCTGGACATTCAGTAAGTTTTAACTGTATCGCAGCACAGCATTCAGTAGGTGAAGACCTCCGCCATTCCGTTCCTTCTGTCAACCTCAAAAAGCCAATAACTTCTGATACTGGTTCACAATAGGCCCCATCTGTTCAGGAATAAAGTCTGTCATCATCATTATGCTGACTAACGATTTGGGTTGAAAGGGCAATGACCTGTTATGAAAGTGTCTATTTTCTCCCCGTTGCTCTTCCTTGACATCCAGTAGGTACATCATTGATATACAGCACATTGTGCTGAAATATCTGCATTCCCGCTGTACTACCGCTTTAAGTCAGTAACAGGTCAGTTATAGGTCAGTTGTGAGTCAGTAATGGAAATCACATTTCATCAGAAGTAATTTTGCACAAAACCGGTCATTAACTGCATTATCCATACTCATCCGTACTGACAAAGTCAGGAGATACAGACACTTACAAACAGAAAGATTCCCGTTGGTAACGGGAATCTTTTCTATTTGCACTAATATGGAAGTTTATGCATTGCTGCACTTGCATTACAGGCTCCACCACTCTATCCAACGGCGGTAGTTGTCGTCGACAAACTTAGGAGCTTCGTGGAAGTCGGTATTGACATCGTGCTTGTCGAGAAGGAAACGGTCGATGTAAGCCTCAACATACTTGTATTCGCTCTTTGGAAGTTGGCAATGGCCATGACCTCCGTCGATGGAGAAAGCACAGCGGTCTTCAATACCGAAGGTGCGATATACTTCCTTTACTGCCTGCATGGATACGTATGCTGAACCGTCTGCGAGCCATTCGTAATCCGTGTTTCCTACGAAGAGAAGTGCACGTGGACATACGAGGGCTGCAAGTTCGTGATGGTCAGCCGGCATCTTAGCCACATCCTTCTTGGCAAAGTTGGTAAGCATTGACTCAAGGAACCAATGAGGGTCTGTGTTGTATGTACGTTCCACATTGCCGAGTGTTTCGCTTACACGCCATGCTGCGACACCACCACCTCCTGATTCCTGTGGAATGACAAGGCATATACGTTCATCAAATGCTCCGGCAAAGAGGGATGCCTTGCCTGCCCATGAGCAACCCGAAATGGCAAGGTGACGCGTGTCAATCTTACTGTTTTCATCACCGAGTTGCTGCAGACCATCGATAAGACGACTTACTGCCCATGTCCAGAATGCGTATGCTCCGTTACCCTTCAGTTCTGGATAAATCTTGTTGATAGGTTCATTGCCTCGGTTCTGCTGATGAGCACATACATCATTGAAATGGAAATTGATGAGGGCACAGCCACGGTCGGTAAAGAGATTTACAGGAAGACAGTTGCTTATTCCTATGAGTGCGGGATATGGTGCTTTTCCTTCCTTCGGATAAGTGACATCGGCATGAATCTCAAGCGTTTCATTCCCTACGGTTATTGCTACAGTAAGATACTTGCTTCCGGGAGCCGGTGCAGCAGGAGCACCGAAACCGAATCCACGAGGACGTGCATTTGGATCCGGAGCAGGTGGGTCGGTAAGAGTGGCTGTAAGTTTGTCGAACGGAGCCATCTCACCAATCTCGTAATACTCAATGTACTTGATGATGTCATTGCGGTGATGTTCCCAGTCCTTGAACTTGGTAGAACGCTTGCCGTTTTGGAAGCGGAATGGGTCGGGAAGGTTCTCAACACGTGGGAGTTCACTGATTGCCAGTTTCTGCGGAGCCTTATATTTCGCTCCTGTGTTCTGCTGACTGTAAACATACGGTAGGCTCTGTGCTGACACCGAAAGAGCGGATGCCATGAGCGCGATTGTCAGGATTTTTTTCATGATAAGGTTGGTTGTTTAAGGCCATTAGCCAATGGCTTTTTGGCTTGTTGATTTATTGATTTTCGACTTATTGTCTTGTTGGACTTGTTGTCTTCCCATAGGGACTTTTACCACAGATGGTGAACCAAAGGACTGATTTCGCTATCGTAGATTTCACGTACTTTCTGCATCTGGGCTTCAGTAAGCGGAGCAGCATCGGATGCCTTCACGTTGCGTTCAATCTGTTCAGGACGACTGGCTCCAGGTATTACCACACTTACTTCAGGGTACATCAGTATATAGCGTAACGCAGTTGTGGCAAGGTCATCGGTGGCAAGCGCAGTTTTCAGTTGCTGTGCAACACGCACACCGGTCATGTAATCCACACCGGAGAACGTTTCGCCCTTGTCGAAAGCCTCTCCGTTACGATTGAATGTACGGTGGTCATCAGGACCGAACTTGGTGTCGGCTGTAAACTTACCCGTAAGCAAACCACTGGCAAGAGGTACACGTACGATGATTGCCACTCCTTTCTCTGCAGCCTTGCGGAAAAGTTCATCGGCAGGACGTAGACGGAACATGTTGAAGATTACTTCTATTGCAGATATATCATGCTGAAGTGCAGCAAGACCTTCTTCTATACGTTCTATACTTACTCCGTAATGACGGATCTTTCCTTCTGCCTTCAAAGCATCGAGCACAGCAAATACCTTATTGTTGCTGAAGACAGGAGTCGGAGGACAATGAAGGAGAGTAAGGTCGAGTGCCTCCATTCCCAACTGTCGGCGCGACTGATCTACAAAACGACGGAGATTTTCTTCATTATAGCCTTCTGCCACATGAGGATTGAGAGCGCGTCCCATCTTCGTGACCACATAGATGCGGTCGTTGGGATGGAGACTGAGGAACTTACCAATGGCACGTTCACTGTTTCCGTCCTGATATATGTCTGCTGTATCAAATAGATTGATTCCGCTGCGGAATGCTGCTTCCAGGGTATCGAGTGCAACCTTCTCATCAAATGGGTCACCCCATCTTGAACCGAGTTGCCAAGTACCTAATGAAACTTCACTAACCTTAAATCCGGTCTTTCCAAATATTCTGTAATTCATGATAGTTTTATTATAAGTAAATCTACAAGCCTACGGGAAACCATCAGTTTGCTGTCTTATTGACTCGTTGACTTGTTGACTTGTAGACTTGTAGACTCTATTATTTAAACAAGTTGAGGTCAATGCCGTCGGCAAGAGTCTGATAACCTGCCGCACTTGGATGAAGCCAGTCGTTCTCGAAAAGGAATACAGGATTCAACTGTGCAGGATTGGCTGGGTCACGTACAAAACGGTCGAAGTCAAGACATCCGTCATGTTCCTTGGAAGTACGTATCCATTCGTTATAATGCTGGCGTCCCTTTTCATGGTCTTCGCTGTAATAGTTGTTTCCCTTGAACGGAGTCATGGTTGCCACATACACCTTCATACCCTTCTCATGAGCCTTACGGATAAACTCCCTGTCGGCTGCTATAAGATCCTCTGCAGTCTTCATTCCGTCGCGTGAACCTCCCATGTCATTGATTCCATCGGCAAGGATAACATACTTCACACCTTCATGGCCGAGACAGTCGCGGTCAAACCGCTTCAGACCCGTTGGACCCAAACCGCCGCGAAGCACACAGTTGCCACCAAGACCGAAGTTCAGTACTGCGACATCCTTTGTTGACTGATTCATGAGTAGACGGCGGGAAAGGCAATCTGTCCAGCGCGTCTGTCCGTTGTTGGTACAGCCACGTCCATCAGTTATGCTGTTACCCAAGACTGCAATCGCTCTCTGACGCTTATTCTGACGTTTTACGTCAAGTGAACTTATGCTGTACCAATGCATGGTTGCAACAGATTTTGAGAAATCGTTTGTATTGCCTACAGCAAGATAACTGTTTGTACGGCTTGCCGGATGTCCGGATACGCTGCGGTTGTTCATCTCGCCATAGTGAACTGTCACTGCAACACTCTGTCGTGGCTCAAGATGGAACTTTACAGGTTCTGCATATATCCATTCACCGGCAGGTATTGTCACGGAACTCTTTCCTTCAAATGAAAGAGCAACGGTAGATGACTCATTGATTTCGTATGAACCACCCGGAGTCAAGGCGTAAGCAATTTCTACTCCTTTTATCTCAAGCGGAGAATCACTCCATTCGTTGGACAGGCGCAGACGTACTTCATCACCGCCAATGGACACCTGAATAATCTGACGGAAACTGTTTCCGGCAAGGAATGGCTCAGGCGGAAGATTATGCGGTTCGGTAAGTTGCTGGGAAGAAGCCCATGTGGTTACCCATTTCTGGGCATACACATAAGAACTTTGTATTGCCATTGCAACACACATAAGTAAAGACAGTAACAAATGGCTTGTAATGCCATTGGTAGATTTCAGATTCGTTTTCATTAATTTAAGCGCTTAGTTTGAGATTGATATATATTTGTAAACTTTGTAAAAAGGATTGACCTGCATTATTCATACTCTTTCCTAATGCAAATCGTATGCAAAAATAGTATTATAATCTCACATTACCAAAAGAATATGTAGGAAAATGCTGAAATACGGCAAAAAACAAAAGGTGCTCAGGAATAACCCGAGCACCTTCCTAAACATAATAGTTAGTTATAGCAAGTTAAATCTTACTTTGCCAAATACTTCTTACCGTTCATGATGACTACTCCCTTGAAGTCTGCACCAACTGCCTGGCCGGCTACGTTGTACTTAACTCCGAAAGTAGAAGCCTTTTCATTTTCGATATTCTGGATACCAGTTGCTGCATTAGCATAGTCGAATGTAGGATCGGTACCAACCATGAAGATACGTGCATCATCGAAGAATGTATTGGTATTCCACTTAGTACCGTTACCATCATCACCTTGTCCAGAGAGAACTTCTTCGTGAACACCGATAGTCAATTCACCATCAGCACCGACAGCAATTTCCTTAACGAATGTAGCAAAACCACCCCAATCGCCACCAGCCTCAAATGGAGCGACATTGTCGTTTGCGAAGATATACATATCCCAAACACCTTCTTCATTCTGAGCATTGCGTGGAAGGGATGGATCATCAGCACGGGCTGCTGTACGTGTATTGAATACGATAGTATAGAGACCAACAGGAAGATTCTTTACAACCTGACGTACATCATAGTAAGATTCCCATGAATTAGGGTGAGTATCAACTGCACGTTCAGAAGCAGAAGCAGCACGATTGTCCTGAGCATGAACTGCACCGTTGATGTTCTCTACTGACCAACCATTCCAAGTGTCGTTGCTAGCCTGAGCAGTATTTGTCTGAACTGTGTAGAACTTAGGATTTACAATGAATGAAGTAAGTTCAATACCGTTTGCACCTACCATGTATTCACCGGTTTCCTCATCGTAGTAGTTTTCAGAATACAATGAGCTTTCTGGATGCTTCACTTCAGTACAGAGACTTGCAGGAATCTTATTGCCGTTTGCACCGATAAGTGAGTAAATCTTACTCTTAGAAAGTGCGTTAACCTCATCGATAAGGTCAGCGTCGTCATCAATTGCATCTACCAACTGATCAACACGTGCATCTTCAACACCTACGAGAGTTGCAAGTTCAGCAGCCAATGTTGAACGGTATGCGAGAACGTCTGCAACTGTCTGTGCATTTGCAAGTACACTTGCCATGTTAGTCAACTGTGGAACCACTTCATTGAGTTCTTCGTCAGAAAGAGTAGAAGGATCAATTGCAGCATAAGTTTCAACAAATGCCTTGCTGTCCTTATATTCAGGAGTATTTACGTACTTAGTACCTTCAAGGTTCGACAATGCAGTAGTTGCAGCCTCTACAGTTGTAGCATAATTGTTGATGTTTGAAATACGTGAATTGAGAGCGGCAATCTTAGCCTGAAGTGCTGCAATTCCGCTTTCAACCTGTGAAGGAGAAGTGAAACGAGTAGCCTTTGCTGTTGCAATTTCGTTTGCAAGAGCATCCTTAGTTGCACCGTCGTACTTAGGATCAGAAATGCCATCAAGAACAGCCTGAGCCTCTTCGATTGCAGTATTGATCTTCTTAATATAGAATGCAGCCATTGAAGTAGGAACTGACTTGATTGAGAATTCACCGAGAGCGAATCCGTCCCAACC
>JAKSJB010000041.1 GCA_024398475.1 Bacteroidaceae bacterium
AAGCCAACAAGTCGTCGGCGGCCGTCAGTAGAAAACGCCGGCCCGATTCCGCACTGCCGCCTGCGCGTTGTCGGGGTCCGCGCGCGCCCGCCCCCCCCCCCCCCCCCCCCCCCCCCCCCCCTTGAGGGGGTTAGGGGGCTTGCTTGTAGACTCGTAGACTCAAGAAGCCAATGGCCAATGGCTAAAGGCATTAAAATGCTTAACTCCCTTTAACTCCAAAACTACTGACCTCCTGAAAAAAAATACAGAGCAACAGTTTCCTGTTACTCTGCTTAATTTGATATGTGGGCGTTGACGGATTCGAACCGCCGACCCTCTGCTTGTAAGGCAGATGCTCTGAACCAGCTGAGCTAAACGCCCTCCTAAGAAAAAGAATCAGAGTTTGGGGCCTGCAACTTTCAGTTGCTTTGTGGGCTCCTTACTCTTCCCTTTTTTGTCGGGGCAGCGTGACTCGAACACGCGACCGCCTGGTCCCAAACCAGGAACGCTACCAACTGCGCTATACCCCGTACTTTTTAGATGTCTTTCTCAAAAGCGATGCAAAGGTACAACATTTTCTGATACTGACAAACATTTACGACGTTTTTTTTGATATTGATGCCTTTTTTTTGAATAATATGTAGACTTTGGATGTAAAATCGGTGCGCTGACGGCACAAATTGCGGAAAAACCGCATTTTGCGGACACCTGTTTTGACCTACAATTCCTCTATGCGAATCAAGCCGTTCATCACTACATAAATGATTATGTCAGCCAATGAACGTGCATGAAGTTTCTCCATTATGTTCTTTCTGTGTGAAATGACAGTAGTAAGACTGATGCTTAGGTGGTCGGCAATCTCCTTGTTGATGTAGCCCTTTGCAAGCAATATTGCCACTTCGGTTTCTCTCGGCGACAGAACGGCTCCGCTTTTCTCGTGCATGAAAGTATCATGGGAATCCCCGCCGTCACGATTCTTTCTGTCTGCGTCCGGGTGATTCCGTGGATTCTGGCTCATTCTTCCGTAGAGGCTCAGCAGTTCCTTTATCAGCCTTTTCTCACTCTGGCACACATTCAATGTCAACAGTCCTGAGAGGCGTGGGTAGTTGTCGCCATATACCAATACGATGGAACGGTGTGGCTGACTGATGAAATACTGTGCATGTTCGAAATAGATGCCTGAAGATACGAAGTAATGCATAAAATCCTCGGGGTGGTTTATGACCATTTCTTCAAATGATGGGAAGATGCTTATTTCGGCAATAGGGATAATGTCTTCGATTATCCGTTGCAATCCCATGCATGTGAGAATGTTTGCATCTATGATGGCGAGTTTCATGTGTCAGTCAATGAAGAACATGATGGCTGCAAAAATAAGGAAAAGGCAGCCGAAAAAAATATTGATCCATCTCTGAAATCCCTGCATCTTCTGCTGCATGGAACCAATGACGGCAGCACTCTTGTCCATAGCCATACCGAGTACGGCTACAGGTAGTCCTGCCCCGAAGGCAAATGCCAATGACGTAGCCAGAAATGAAAGGACTGGTATTGCCGTTGACGTTTCGCCGATAGTAGCCTTGGGAATGAATACGGAGAGGAACATGATTATGCTTTCCGGACAGAATGCGAAGGCAAGCAGGAATCCCACGGCAAATGAGGAACGGAAAGCAGAACGCATGATACGTCCGGAATTATGGCATGATTCTCCGTGGTGGTCATGGTGGTGGAATGCCCTGTAGAACATGTATATTCCTGCAGCAGCCAGTATGAACGGTATGATGGCTTCCACGGTATTGAAAATATCTCCATGCCTGTTCAGCCATGATTCACTACCAGCCTTGCCGTAGTAGGCAGCCATACTGACAGCGAACCCCAGCAACGTATAGGCGAGGGCTTTGCCGAGTGTGTAGATCAGGCAGTCAAGTTGCCGTTGCCTGCTGGTACTTACACGTTGCTCAATGAACGTAAGCGCAGATAGATTAATTGCTATCTGGCATGGATTGAGGGCAACGAGCAAGCCCATGACAAAGGCTGTGACTATGAACATAGCAGGAGTATGATGATTTGTGCAGTAACGATTCTGAGGAACATGGACAGAGGATATACGGTTGAATATCCTACGGATGGTACGTCATTGCCGGCAGCCATGGTAGAGTAAGCCAATGCAGGTGGGTCGGTTGAGGCTCCGGCAAGAAGTCCCATAAGGAGGAAGTAGTTTTCCTTATAGTACAGACGTGCCACAATACCCATGATGATGAGTGGAAGGGTAGTGATGATAAAGCCATAGAGGACGTACATCAGACCTCCGTTCATCACGGTGTCGACGAAGTTGCCTCCTGCCTTGACTCCTACGGATGCAAGGAACAGTACCAGACCGATATCACGAATCATGAGTGAAGCGGAGTTTGTGGTGTATGCCACCAACTTCAGTTTGAAACCGAAACTGCCCATGAGGATTGCAACGATAAGCGGACCTCCAGCCAAACCCAGTTTCACAGGCATGGACATTCCCGGAATACTGAATGGAAGGCTTCCGAAGATGATTCCGAGGAAAATACCTACAAAGATGGTCAGAAGATTTGGCTTGTCAAGACGTTCCTTGTGGTTACCCAGTTTGTTTGAAAAACGTTCTACGGCATCTTCCGGACCTACCACCACGAGTTTGTCTCCCACCTGAAGCGTTACGTTCTGATGGGCAAACAGTTCGATACCCGAACGGTAGAGGCGGGTCACGTTCACGCCATACATGCTGCGTGGATGCAGGTTGCCGAGAGTCTTTCCGTTTATCTTGTCCTTCGATACGATTACTTCCTTTGAAGCCATAGGTACATCCTGTTCTTCCCAGTTGACCTCGATAGTCTTTCCGATGAATGCCGTGATAGCATCAGCATCTTCCTCGGCACACACCACGAACAGTTGGTCGCCTACATACAGCAACGTGTCCTTGTTAGGCAGCGTTACGTGTCCTTCGTGGAGTCGTCTTGAGATTACAAACTCACGTCCGAGATAATGTCGTATTTTCAGGATACTCTTTCCGTTGAGTGCCTGATTGCATACTTCCAGGTGCATGAGGTGCGGTTTCATGGCAGCCTGATTGCTGTTGCTCGACTCAAAGTCCTCGCGCTCCTTCTTGAAATTAATCTTGAAGATGTATCTGATGAGTATGATACTTCCGATAATTCCGATGACACCGAGAGGGTAGGCACACGCATATCCGTTGGCAATGTTAGGAATACTGCCTCCGAGGTTTTCTGCCCCTATCTGTTCGAGTGCAGCGTTGGCAGCACCGAGTCCCGGAGTGTTCGTTACGGCTCCGCAGAGCACTCCCACCATCATAGGTAGGCTGTGAGGGTCGCTCCTGTCACAGAAACAGTAATATAGAGTGAGCATCACGGCGATGTTCAGGACCACGACTCCCAAGGCAATGGCGTTCATCTTGATGCCGCCCTGCTTGAAAGACGTGAAAAACGAAGGACCTACCTGAAGTCCGATGCTGTAGACAAAGAGAATGAGGCCGAAATCCTGTACGAAATTCAGTACCATCGTGTTTTCGATGATTCCCTGCAAATGAAGGATGTGACCTGCAATGATTCCGACAAAGAGTACGAAAGTGACGCCGAGAGAAACTCCGCCAATCTTGATTTTTCCAAGAAGTACTCCGAAAGAAATGATAATTGCATACAACATTACGATGTGTGCAATCGAATCGCCGTTGCTGAATAGCTCAGTTAACCAGTTGAACATTACAATACCTATTACTAATAAATACTACCAAACCACCTCGCAATACCACTTTGCGGTATGCCTGCAGGCAGTAAATAAACTATAACAATCCTAAATTTTACCTTTCGGGGTGCAAAGTTACGAATTTATTCATAATGCACAATGACATTTAGTAGTGTTTTTTATTTTCCTCAAGGCAAAATACAAATCTTCAACCATTCGGAATAAAGTGAAGTTGCGGAATGGATAATAGCCGAACTTGTACTTCTGACGTGCGTCGATGTGTTCCGCTTCCACCGTCCTGAGCATTCCGGCAATCCTTCGCTCGATGTCAGCCTGTTCCTCCTCTGAAAAATGCGTCCTGTTTTCGTAGAGGTAGTAGTAGCAGCCCACAATGTTGAGCCACCTGTGTGTCTCGAACCGTGCGGCAAGTTTGGAATCTACCCCGTTAAGGATGTTTTTAATGCTCAAGTCCGCTTCCATACGGTCGAAACGCCGTATGTTGCAACTGTGAGTCATGGAATCCGGATTCTGCCGGTAATAGTAAGTACCGTTGCAGAAACCCACGCTCCCTGAATTGAGGTAATGCAGCAATGTAGTGTTGTCATCGCTGTAGAGCAAAGCCGTCTCGTCGTAAGGGAAAGCCTTGTGGATGCCCGACTTTATGACGTACAGCCCATGAATGCTCCAGTCAATACTGAGAAGGAAAGCCTCCCTTCCCGTCAGCATGCGTTTCTCAGTCCTTATGGGATATTCCCTTTCCTTACCGTCAGATACATGGACAAGCCTGAACAGGACACAGTCGATATCCCCGTTTCCCGTCAGCACATCATACGCACTCTGCAGGGCATCGGGTGAGAACCAGTCATCGCTGTCGAGCATGGTGATGTATTCCCCCTGTGCAGCAGCCAATCCCCTGTTGCGGGCCACAGCCTGCCCCATGTTCCTTTCGTTCCTAAGTATTCTGATGCGGCAGTCCTTCCGTGCATATTCATTCAGTATTTCCAAAGAAGAATCGGTGGAACAGTCATCAATGCAGATAATCTCAATATCGCTCAGGGTCTGACCGATAAGCGAGTCAAGACACTCCCGCAGAAATTTCTCTGCATTATAAACTGCAACAAGAACCGAAATCCTTACCATGGTCATATTAAGAGGATACCCCTCAGTTCACTTGGTTAATAGTCTTTCCCTTCATGAAAGACCTGATGTTGTCGGCACAAATGTCGATAAGACGGATTCTTGCCTCCTTCGTAGCCCATGCAATGTGCGGCGTTATGAAACAGTTGCGTGCCTTCAGCAACGGATTGTCTGCCTTTGCCGGTTCAGAGGAAAGAACGTCGCAGCCGAATGCAGCAATCTTCCCCGAATTAAGGGCATCGGCAAGATCCTGCTCGTTTACTACAGGACCCCGACTCGTGTTGATGATAATCGCCGAAGGTTTCATCAGTTGCAGTCTTGCATGACTTACCAGATGATACGTCTCCTTGTTCAGCGGACAATGAAGGCTGAGGATGTCGCATTGACTGAACACCTGCTCCATCGTGACCTTCCTGATACCTTCAGGCAGAGAATCCTTGGACGTGAAGGCAATCACCTTCATACCGAAAGCCAGGGCAATACGAGCCACAGCCATACCGGTGTTGCCCAATCCCACGATACCCAAAGTCTTTCCGCAGAGTTCCTGATGGGTAAAGTCGTAATAGCAGAAGTCAGGCGAGTTGGTCCACCGTCCGTCATGATTCCTTAGAGTGTAATACTCCACGCGGTTTGTGATGTTCAGAATGTGCGACCAAACCATCTGTGCAACACTCTGAGTGCTGTATGACGGAATGTTCGTCACCACAATGTTCTGTCGTGATGCCGTCTCAAGGTCCACCACATTGTACCCCGTAGCCAATACACCAATATACTTGAGGTGCGGCAGCATGTTGAGCATGTCAGCATCCAGTACCACCTTATTGGTCAGTACAATATCAGCATCCTCGCATCTGCCCACAACCTCATCGGGAGCAGTACGGGGATATACCGTAGTTTCGCCCAGGTCGCTGATTCTTTCCCATGAAAGGTCACCCGGGTTGACGGTATGAGCATCAAGAATTACTATCTTCATTATTAAGTGCTGTACGAATTCTGCTAAGCGTTTCACTTCTCATTCTCAGGTAACTGGCAATACTCTTAGCAGGTGAACGCCAAATAACCGCGTTGTGCTTTTGGAGCATTTCCACATACCTGTCGTGAGGTGAAAGAGCCAGCAGGTGAATGTAATTTTCCTTTCTCAGAATGTATTCGCCCAGAATGGCACATAGCAGATTGTTGAAATCCCTGTTTTCGCCGGCATAACGCTGCAGGGAAGCATAGGAGAAAGAAAATGCAATAATCGGTTCAATAGCCTTTACCGAATGTTCGGCAGGCCTATCAGTAAAGAGGTCGGCATCGACGAGAATATCACCATTCAGGAAGAAGTCATCCACGACAGCCGAGTTGCCGTCTTTTTTGTCATTGTGGAATACACACACCAATCCCTCCTGAATGTAATATATGCGGCTTGCCGTTTCACCAGGGGTCTGCATGAGTGTCCTGTATTTAAACCTGTGCAGTTCCAGCAGGTCGGAAAGTTGACTCACCGAATCCACACTTGCATGCAGGTCATATTTCTGGAATATCGCTCTCGCTATATCCTTAGGTGCACTTGGTTTCATAATTGCGTTCTCCGAAAATTAAACTACCAACTCTAATTAAAGTACTCCCTTCCCTGACAGCAATACGGTAGTCATGGCTCATACCCATCGACAGATGCCTGAATCCCTCGTCATCATTGAAGTACAGCGCCTTCACCCTGTCGAACAGTTCCCTGACGCTGCGGAATTCCATACCAATCTGGTTCCCGTCATCAGTATTCGTAGCCATACACATCAATCCTGCGATATGAACATGTTCAAGACACCTCCATTCCCCCTCGTCAATCACCCTCAGCAGCTCCTCGGGAGTAAATCCATATTTAGTATCTTCCTGAGCGATATGAACCTGCAGCAGACATTCCACCCTGCGGTTCACCTTCGAAGCCTGCCTGTCAATCTCGCGCAGGAGTTTCATCGAGTCCACGGCATGAATCATACTCACAAACGGAACAATGTATTTCACCTTGTTCGTCTGCAGGTGACCTATGAAGTGCCACTCAATGTCCTTCGGCAGCACCTCCTCCTTCATGCACAGTTCCTGAACATGACTCTCACCGAACCTGCGCTGACCACATGCGTAAGCCTCACTCAGCGCTTCCACGGGGTGATACTTGCTCACGGCAACCAGTTCGGCATCCGAACCCTTCAGGTCGTCCCTAAGCCTATTCAGCGACAGTTGTATCTGAGTCATTTCCAGTCGTTAGGTCAACGGTAAGATTCTTGCTTTCAGGAACGTCGGCATCGGCATTCCCGGCAATGTGGTCAGCGCTGAATGGGAACACATCCAGAATCTTTGCTCTCTGAATGGTGTCTATTTCATAATCCATCATCGAACCGCGCATACCATCCTTCAGACGGTTCAGGGCATCGTCGAAGTTGTTAGCCTGAACAACCATCGTTACGGCAGTCTTCTTCTCCTTCTCCGTCTTTTCGTCCATCGTCACGAACATCACCTTAGCCTTATACCACTTGTCCGCATTCTCGTCTTCGCTGAGAAACAGTTCATTAATCTTAGTGTTCTTAACCCCGGTGATGGCCAATGCACCGTTGCAGTACATTCCCACTTCCTCCATTACACGCTTCTCAGCCTCTCCGCAGGTGAGTGCATCAACCAAATAATTTCCGCTGTAGTTGTCTTCCTGACCGATCATCTGATTCCTGTCAACTTTCACACTACACTCAAACCAATTACTTCCTAACATATTCTTCTAAGTATTGTTTAAATATAATAATAAAATCAATGTCACCTGAAAACGTATCGGCTTTGAAAATCACTTAAAGTCCGTTTCGAGTCATTTTCAGGTTCCAATTCAGTTGCAAAGTTAGTAAAAAAACTCCATAGAAATATTTTTTTTGAAAAAAACTTGCAAAATCTTTTGGCGGTTTCGGAAATAGTCGTAACTTTGCCACCAAGTAGTAAATAGGTGTTTATCATTTTTTCGGGGACAGCAGCATGCGAGTGTAGCCGTCCTCTTTTTTTATCCCTTATTCACCCCTGTATTTATTGAATTTGAGACACATTATTATAATATTGTATCCAGGAATGCCCCTCCACATAAACTTACAATACATAATGGCTTTTGCCTGATAAAAGGTGGGTAAGAGTATGATTATGTAATGGATTATTTCAAATCAGCAAAAAATTTCGTAAATAATGATTGCTGAAAGATAAAAATTCCGATTTTTCGGTTGAAAATGGAGACTGCGATTTTGTTCGTTTGCGTTTTAGGTTTAGACAACAATGTTCATAAATAAAGCCGTCCGAATGGCAAGCCAATGGCCAATGGCTAATGGCTAATAGCCTTCCCCCCCCCTCAAAAAAACTATTCAAAGTAAAGAGACAGGACAATCATCTTGGAATGGGCATTGTCAAGCGAATTGGTATAGATGAGTCGCGTAGGGTCGGTGAGGTCCGTACGCTTCTTGTCGAGGACGTTCATAAGTCCGTAGCAGAACTTTATTTCCGGAATAAGTTTGAAGAACGGAAGATAGAAGTCACAGCCGATACCCGCTTCCAGATACACGTCAAACGGTTTCAGTTTGATGTTTCGCTGCTTCTTGATAGTAAGGTCAAACATAGGGTTCACACCAGCCATGATGTAAGGACGGTAGTTGTTGAACCGTTCAGCCGAAAACTTCAGATCCACAGGCACGGAAATATAGGTTGACTTGTTGGTCAGCAGTTCGTGGGAGTTGTCCCTTGCATTCTGAAACCTCACCACCTTCTGACCGAAGTGCATGGTAGGGATAGCCCTGAGCGCGATGTTGTCGTGCAGACGCAGTTCACCCAGGATACCCACGCTGAACCCCGGGTCATAGTTCGGAACATCGGCAAACCACTGGTTGCCATCCTCGTCAGTAAACCCATTGTTCTGAAATTCAAGGTCCTGCATGTGAGTACCGAAGAAGAAACCATAGTGGTAGGTACGCTGATCAATATATGGACGGTTCATCACCTTCCTCTCCTGAGCCGAAAGCATCATGCAGAATGCCGTCAGCAGAATCATCACCAATATGTACTTTCTGTTATGGAATGTCATTGAATTCAATTTATGCAGATTTACCCCCAGGACAGCCGCGTCCGGAACTGCCTACAAATAACTAACGTCAGAAACGTCCGTTTATTGTGCCGTCCGGGAAATAACCCCAAATAATCCTGTACAACCTATTTCCCAGGGTAACCCTTAAAGTGGAGTCAACAAGTCAACAAGTAAGCCCCCTAACCCCTCAAGGGGGGACGCAAACGCTAACGCAAAATAATTAAACGCAAACGCAACGCCCTACGGGCTACGCAAACGCAAAACTCGTTGACTTGTCGACTTAAAAAAGGCCATTGGCCATTAGCCATTAGCTTTTGCGTTAGCGTTTGCGTTTCCCTTTTAGGGTAAGCTTTTCTTTTGGCCTTTCTCCTCTTTTGCTGAAATTATCAGTCATTTGAACCACAGTCATAACTCTGCAGTAAGTCCGCTGTACCTCCGCAGTAAGTCCATTGCAAACTCGAAGCAAATTCGAACCAAACTCGAACCAAAGTCGATAAAATAGCAGAGCCAGTTCGAATTTGCATCGAGTTTGGTTCGAGTTTGGTGCTGAGGAAGAGCGTAGGTACTACAGACTTGCAACCATATCCCAGACGGTGAAACTGCAATTTATGCACGTTACAAACAGACAAGGATTATTAATCTGCAATTTTACCTACATACTACACCTTACCTATACCCACTTCAAACCCTTTGCCAATAAAAGTTTCTGATGTGTTGGTGTAGGTGGTGTCGGTGATTTTTAATTTTGTGTTAATCATGTATTGCGAAAGTCAATCATGTGTCAATTGAACAATGGGTGAGGATTCGCATACGAAACGTTACTGACTCACAATAGACTCATAACTGACCTGTTGCTGACTTCCAATTATGCTTCACCGGTTCAAAATGGCATCAGCCATAATGAACAATTCAATCTCTCTTAAGGGTAAAATGGATACCACTCAACCAAGGGTTGCGGTAAGTTCAAAATTATTCAACTTTTCCAGGGAAGACAGTAAGTTTAAGTAAAAGAAAACCTTGCAGGATGATGCTTCTAATTTTGTTTTTATATCTTTATGGTTAAATTGCATTAAATATTGATAAAATGCAATCTATGAGTTGCACATTCCGATTATTAATAGTATATTTGCACCATCAAGAAAAGAGTGACTTTCTGAAGCAGAATGGCGCATTTGATTAGGATTGTTTATCGATTTTTTCGAGGAGAATTAATTATGAAACAGAAAACTTTAGACTCATTCAAGAGTGTTGCCGAAATAGAAAGAAAACTTAGAATATCTTGCATGGAGGCTGCAATGGCGTAAATCAATGTAACAACAATCGAATTATGAAGAAACTCCCAATACTCATATTTCTCTTTATCATGGCATCTGCTTTTAGTTCAAGCATGTGCAGTTATCGAAGTGCATCTGACAGAATAGAAACGGATATAAACAATGCCCTGGAACTTACACTGGCTGAGATGCAGTGTGATGTGGTCAGTGCCGATACCATCCGCTGTTACCGCAACTATCTGACCATTGCGGAACTGAAAGATACGGCATGTATTGCCATGAGATCTGTTCGCCGAGGTGAGAGGCAGGAGACAGAAATGGTGGCAGAGGCAAACTGCGGTTTCATGACTGTCTTTATGCTATCCGACCAAAGGGCATCAGGCATGCTTTTGGTTGCAGGAATACTATGGATGATGGGTAGTCTTTGGTATATGAGAAGGTTCAAGCCAGAACTCCAAGTTGAAGGTATGAACTATGGCGGACTTGTCTATGCAAACGAGAAGTTCATGACAACAAAGGGTGAGCAGATTCGTCTCACACC
>JAKSJB010000042.1 GCA_024398475.1 Bacteroidaceae bacterium
CTACAAGTCTACGAGACAACAAGTCAACGAGTCAACAAGTCTACAAGTCTACGAGTCTACAAGTCAACGAGATGTCGAGGATTCGATGTTTCGAGTATTCGAGCCAATGGCTAATGGCTAATAGCCAATGGCTTTCTTCTCCCTAACCCCCTAAGGATATATTTGACATTCGAAGTTGATGTTTTGCACAAAAAATCCCTGTTCGGTATATGTTATTCGAAAAAATGCATATTTTTTTTATTAAACTGTTTGGTTTGTTAAAACTATTTCATTATCTTTGCTGCGAAATAAGCATATAAACGGATTTGTTCGCTCTGCTTTTTTTAGTAATTATTACGGCAATCCGGATAAGTCCGGTGCCGTAGGTTTATAAATTCTAATACTGATAGATATGGGGACAATGAAAAGGGTAATGAGGCCATCTCAAACGCAGGTTGAGACTTTGATGTGCTGTTTGCCGTGTTTCCAATCTGAAATTCTTATTAATTATTAACTATACTAAAATAACACTATGGACACGGCACTATACCTGTATTTCCTTCCTTCGTTGTTACTATTGTTCTGGTCGGTTTATCTACGTTGTAAGCCTAATCGCCTGAAAGTTCATTGTCGTGCTTCTGAAACCTTGTTCGTACTTGCCCTTACGTGGTTTTTCTTTGCAGGGTACTATGCCCCAGAGTCGTTGAGGTATTCTTTCTGGGTGGATTTCGGCTTTTCCGTGTCGGCATCGGCATTCCCTGCCGTATATTATCTCACGATACGTGAACTCGCCGGTGCACGTGGCATCAGAAATAAGGACCGTCTGGTCTTGATTATACCTGCCTTTATTTTCTTGCTGTATTTGACTGTAGGAATTTTTTCCTCTCCTGATGAGAAACTTGCATATATGCAGACGGTACGCAACGAAAGCACATCATTGGATACACCGATGGTGCATTTTGCAATAACAGTCAATTACATATTTTATGCTGTGACGGCTGCCTCATTATTAGTTATATGCAGATGGGCAATAAACCGCAAGCACAGATGTGTAAGGATGCTGAAGGAATATTATGTCAACATCAACAGGGAGTCGGGTGACCGTATTGTCAATGCCGTAGCATTTGATTTTATCAATGTGCCTATCGTATTTTATATGATGTTCGTTCCGCTGGGATGGCAGCCGCAGACTTGGGTTCAGATTGTAATATTCTGCTTTATTGCAATAGTGGCATTCCTTTCCGGACTTTATTTCAACAACATACGTTTTTCTGTCAGCGAACTTCGACGTCAGATGCTGTCGTATATGGATAACGGAACGGTTCAGGAAGTGATTGACGAAATCCGTGAGGTGATGGGTGAAACTCCGCTTCCAAAGGATTTTGAACTGATGCCGGAAGAGTCCTTCCTGCGTATCAGGGACGAAAAGATGTTCCTCATTCATGGACTTAATCTTATGATTCTTGCCAATAAATTGGGAATCAAGCGTAATTATATTGCTCATAGCATCCATCACTATGTGGGGACTAACTTCTCCAATTACATCAGGTCGCTCCGTATAGACTATACTGTGGATATGCTGGAGTATTCCGACAACAGTAAGCGCTACACTTACCGTGAACTGGCAAAGCAGTCAGGCTATTCCGACAAGCGCATGTTCCGTGATGACTTCATAGCAAATACGGGAATGACGCTTCATCACTATTTGGGCTATTGATTCCAATAATTAATTTCTCAGATTCTTTTTATGACGTGACTGGTACCATTTCCGTCAGTTGCGTTATATTGGCAATTTTAACTATTCTCCATGCACTACAGGGAATTCGGACCATGGCTTACCGAACAGTTGGGTCAGAAGGTTCAGAAGATATCAATCAATGCGGGATTCACATGCCCTAACCGTGACGGACGTGTGGGTGTCGGTGGCTGCACCTATTGCAACAACCAGACCTTTAATCCTGAATACTGCCGTACTGACAGGAGTATTACCCTTCAGTTGGAGGAAGGAAAGGCATTTTTCAGCAGGAAATATCCTGAAATGAAATATCTGGCATATTTTCAGGCATACACCAACACCTATGGCGGACTTGAGGAATTGAAACGTAAGTACGAAGAGGCGCTGAGTGTGGATGATGTGGTGGGACTCGTCATCGGTACCCGTCCCGACTGCATGCCCGAACCACTTCTGGACTATCTTCAGACGCTTCATGACAGAGGGGTGTTCGTGCTTGTGGAATACGGAATAGAAAGTGTACACGACCATACATTGCTCCGCATCAACCGCGGACATACCCATGCCTGTACCTGTGATGCGGTGAAGAGGACTGCAGACCGTGGAATACCAGTAGGGGGACACATCATTCTCGGACTTCCCGGTGAAACCGCCTCCGACATGATTGCAACTGCAACAGAACTGTCACGACTGCCGATAACCATACTGAAACTCCATCAACTTCAGTTGATAAAGGGTACGCGCATGGCACAGGAATTCGAGGAATGTCCCGATGACTTTCTCCGACTCTCAGCCGATGAATATGTAGAACTGGTCTGTGAATTCATTCTCCACAGTAGGCGTGACATGATTTTTGAACGGTTCGTAAGTCAGTCTCCGCCTGATTTGCTCGCACAGCCAGGGTGGGGACTTAAAAATTATGAGTTTGTGGAGAAGGTAAGGTCCCGTTTGAAAACTCTGCCTGATATCCCAACTGCATAAGAATGTGACTTATAGCTTCCTCTGCATAGATAAGGGCTTTTTCCCTGTTCTGCTGAGTATCGAATAACTCCCTTATCTGTCTTTCAACCTGCTTTTTCATGTCGTTGTTGGAAGGCATGGCTTCCTTCCAATACCCCTCATCGTCAGATATGAAACTGCTTCCTATGGTCGATGCTGTATATTCCGGCAGAACCATTGTCACCAATACGGTCTTCGGTTTGTTGCTGCCGGGTTGACTTATTGTCTCTTCAATTTCATATTTCACCTTACTCAAGTCAATCCTGTAACTGACCTTCTGTCGGAGAGTCTGCACACAGGAATGTTTTTCGGGGAATATCCCCATGTGATATTCGGTCTGCTGTCTTGTCGTAAAGTCCTCAATCACGGCAGTCGCTACATACATCTCATTACGCGGCATAATCTGCAGTATGGAATTCCCCGTAGGCTCCAGCGGCAGTTCGTCGTTTCTGCCTTTCCATAAAAACAGTACAAGAATAATGACGCATGCCACAACCCCTGCAACTGAATATCTGAATATGTCTCTTTGTCTGTCAGTCATCTTTAATAGTGTTTTAGAACCTTGAACCTATCCGTAATCTCCGAACTTTCCGTATTATTCAATCTCCACTCCGGCATAGCCAAGTGAACTGACCAGGGAACCGAGCATGGTCCGCGCGTTGTTGCGTATTTCCCTGCCCACAATCTCCTCGAAATCCTCCTTCATTACTTCGTCGTACGCCTGCTTCCTTATTGCCTCAACGGTCTCGTGTCCTACGGCAGACCGTAATCCTGTAGAGATGCTTACCACGTTTCCGTCCTCCGTTTCAGTAGCATAGCCCGAATCAATAATCTTTGGCTGAGGCAGCACAAGATGTACGATACGTGTGGTGTCATCGATGCGTATGCTCTCAACGGTAAGGTCGCGGAGGTCGTATCCGTAGCGTATGGACACCGTCACGGGAACAATACATTTCCTGTCACCGTACTTCCAGGTTGACGGATCAGAGATGGAAATCTTCTCATGCCTGCCGGAGTCATATATTGCAATCTTGCGTATGGTGAGTTCCGTGGACACAATGTCTGCCTTCTGCTGGATTGCAGAAAGAATGGTGGCGGAATCACCCTTTCCATCACTCCCACTACTGTTGCAGGATAGGGCAAATATGAGTATCAGTAATGATGAAATATATTTTTTCAGCATGATACAGCCTATAATTCTTTAAGTTTTCGTAAATTTGTCGGCAAATATAGTGATTAATTCACAAAGGAGAAAAATTATGGATATAAAAACTATGTTAATGACACTTACCGCTGCAATAATATGTTCTATGGCAAATGCCAATGATACGCAAACAGAAACATCCGGGGAAATTTCATTGAAAGATGCCGTTACCGGCACATACCGCGCCCGAAGGGTTGAAGGCATTATGCCAATGTCTGACGGTGACCACTATTCGGTAATCAGGGACAACATGCTCATCCGCCATTCATTTGCCACGGCTGAGGTTGTGGATACGATACTCGACCTCGATAGGGTGGAGGGTGAACATCCTGAACATCTTACCGACTATATCATGTCACCTGATTCCCGTCACATCCTTGTTGAGACTGACAGGAAGGCAATATACCGCAGGAGTGCTACAGCCGACTATTTCGTCTATGACGTACATTCCAACCGTATGCAGAGACTTTCCGAAGGCGGAGCGCAGGAATGTCCGAAGTTTTCACCCGACGGCAGATTGGTGGGATTTGTCCGCAACAACGACCTTTTCGTGGTGGAACTTGCTACCATGACCGAAACACGGATTACGACTGACGGACTGTTCAATCACATCATTAACGGTAAGCCCGATTGGGTGTATGAAGAGGAATTTGAGTTCTTCCGTGCCTTCGATTTTTCTGCTGACAGCCGCATGATAGCATGGATCCGCTTTGATGAAACCGACGTAAGGACCTTCTCGTTCCCTCTGTATAAGGGACTGAATCCGAATAAGGACGAATATGCGGTATATACAGGCTCCTATAACTATAAGTATCCAAAGGCAGGAGAAGCGAATTCCAAGGTCAGCGTCAGGACATTTGACCTCACTACCCGGGAGACAAGAACCATGAACGTGCCTCTTGATGCTGACGGGTATATTCCGCGGATACAGTTTACTTCAGACCGCAACCGTCTGGCAATAGTGACACTCAACCGTCTGCAGAACCGTTGCAGCATATACATGGCAGAACCGCATACCGGTGACAGCAGGTTGATTATGAGCGAAACCAATGACAGGTATGTTGAGACTTCATTTCTCAACAACCTCGACTTCTCACGTTCTGAATTTGTAGTACTCAGCGAGCGTGACGGGTGGCAGCATCTGTATCTGTACAATGCAGAAGGCAGACTGATACGCCAACTCACCAAGGGTGAATTCATGGTGCAGGACTTCTATGGCGAGAGCAGCGACGGTAAGTATTTCTACTATTCCAGCAACGAAGGAAGTCCCCTTGAAAAATACATTTACCGTGTCGACCGTAAAGGTCACAGGAAACGTCTTACCTCCCGTAAGGGCGTGAATGAGGCAACTTTCGGAACAGACTGCAGATATTTCCTCAATGTATGGTCTTCAGTCAGCGAACCACCCGTATATGTGCTGTGCAATGCCGAGGGTAAGGAACTGAAGGTCCTGGAGGATAACGCAGCATTGAAGGAACGCTACAGCCGTCTGGCTCTCGGAAAGGTATCTCTCTTCAGTTTTACTACAGGTGAAGGAATCGACCTCAATGGATGGATGGTGAAACCAGCCGACTTCGATGAAAACAAAACGTATCCGGTATTGATGTACCAGTACTCAGGACCGGGCAGTCAGCAGGTGCTCAATGCCTGGAGTGACGGACAGTTCGACGGACTTATCTGGGAGCATCGTCTGGCTCAGAAAGGATACATAGTAGTATGTGTTGACGGCCGCGGAACAGGTGGACGTGGTGCCGAATGGCAACGCTGCACCTACGGACATCTGGGTTATCTGGAAGCAAGGGATCAGGTGGAGACAGCCCTTTATCTGGGTTCATTGCCATACGTGGATAAGGAACGCATCGCCATTTGGGGATGGAGTTATGGAGGTTGGAACACCCTTATGTCCATGTCCGAAGGCAGACCTGTCTTCAGGTGCGGAGTGGCTGTGGCACCAGTCACGTCATACAGGTATTACGACAGCGCATACACGGAACGCTATATGGGACTTCCTCAGACGAATGCAGAAGGCTATGACGACAATCCTTTGACACGTGCTGATAAACTCCATGGTGAACTCCTGCTCATTCATGGATTTGCCGACGACAATGTTCATTTCCAGAATATGGCGGAACTGACCGAGGTCTATGTGCAGCATGGCATACAGTTCGAGTCTCAGTTCTATACAAACCGCAATCATAGCATATACGGAGGTAATACCCGCATGCATCTCTTTACGCGCATTGAGAATTTTCTGGACAAACATCTCAGCAAATGAAAGCAACACGACGCAACTGGCTGCATTACCCATAAATAAGGATAGAATTTTCTTTTCAATACAATAATTATGCATTACATTTGCACCATGTTCAGAAGGATATGACATCCTGATGCAACACGGGAGTCCTCTTGTCCGCTCGTCCTTGTATCATCCCTTTATGCTACTTTGCTGTGACTTTGCTACTTCTCCGTTAGAAAGCGGACAAATAGCGGACAAATAGCGGACAAATAGCGGAGAAACAGCGAAGAAGCATCGAAGGACGATAGGAGGAAGAACGATAACAGAACAAAGGTGTTGCCTACGAAACGGTGAAGGTGTTCACCTACGAAACGCCTAAATGGCTACGGAACGCTTCGCTACGAATAAACAAAAACGCTGGACTTTCGATAATCTATAACCGATAACCGTTCATTTGACGTTAGAGGTTAGACTCGTTGAATTGTAGACTTAAAAAAGAGGGCTGAAAGACTTTGGGTAGCCATTGGCCATTAGCCATTAGTCTTTGCGTTTGCGTTAGGGTTTGCGTTTTATTTATCCACGAATTAGTGAATTAGTGAAATGATTATGCATGTCCTGGGATTGGGAATTAAACTTGGCGTTCGAATTACAGGACACGTTTGGGTGTTCCCCCTTGAGGGGGGGTAGGGGGCTACTCGTTGACTTGTTGACTCGTAGACTCGTTGACTCATAAAATCCATTGGCCAATGGCTTTTATGAGTCAGTAACGAGTCAGTTATGAGTCAGTAACGAGTCAGTAACGACTCCCTAAGGATTGGAAAGGTTTTGGGGTTGTAAACTTTTTCAGTACGATGTCAAAGATTTCAGGAAAATGCAAACGATTTCAGGAAAGAGTAATGCATTTCAGCATTGTAATGCCATTAGCCGTTAGCCGTTAGCCATTGGCTTTTCAGCAGCATCTATCCTACTTGACTCCTGTCTACTATTATTATTTTATTTCAGTAGTTTAGTAGTTTTGGAGTTAAAGGCTTTTTGGAGTCTACGAGTCAACAAGTCAACGAGTCAACAAGTTTTTCGAGTTTTCGAGCCGTTAGCCTTTTGCGTTTGCGTAGCCCACAGGGCGTTGCGTTTGCGTTTCTCCTGACTCCTGTCTACTATTAATATTTTGTTTTGCCTTACAAAATTAATAAAAATTTTTCATATAAGCAAATGATTTTGAGGATTTTGTGCGTATTTTTTTCAATGGCGGAAAAGGTCAAAAAGTCATTTTGTCAAAAAGTCATTTTGTCATTTTTAATCGTATTTTCCCTATAGGGGGTATTATATATATATATTATATAAATACTTCTATTAACTCTTCTATCGCGTGCGCCCGTGCGTGCGCTCACGAGACCACTTCTGAAATTATATCGAGATACACATGAAAATGACTTTTTGACAAAATGACAAATTGACTTTTTGACCATTATGCCCCTAACGGGGAGTCAACAAGTCTACGAGTCAACAAGTCAACGAGTAGCCCCCCTCTATCCCCCCAGAAGGTAGGGTGTTCAAAATCGTCTTTCTAGACGAGACCCAAAAGTGCTTATATTT
>JAKSJB010000043.1 GCA_024398475.1 Bacteroidaceae bacterium
AGGTCTTGCCGCAGGCCTGATATGAGGATTTATTTTATCTGGAAGCCGAGGTACGGAGTCCGATGTTCTTGCTCTGGCAAGCATCCCAAAGGGCTGAGCGGATAACATCGGAGTATGTGCCGAAACTTACAAGGAAAATAAAGGTTCATATCGGTAAGAGGCGAGGCATGAAGTCCGATGTTCTTGCTCTGGCAAGCATCCCAAAGGGCTGAGCGGATAACATCGGAGTATGTGTCAGACTCTAAGAACTTAAGGATGTTTTTAATGTTTTTTTTCTTTTTACCGGACAGCAATAATTTACGGGTCATTTACGGACATTTACGTGCGCCGCAGGCAAAAAACATTGTCTGTTAAGCCAACTGCATTTGAATAAGTCGCACAGACATTTATTAATGTCCAAATTAATGGCTCAATTAATGGCAATTAATGTTTCAGCGAAGCTAAAAGGGTGCCGTGTCAAAGCGTGAGCATTTTCTTGGCGTAAGCCATTTTCCAGCGATAGCATAAGCTATATATATATGGTAGAGAAGTTATGGCTACCAATTTTTCCATTCATCTTCGTCTTGAGAGCCACCTTTGCGCCAATTATCTATCAAGACATCGTCAAGCATGATGATAGTTTGGTCTTTTGCGGAGACGATCTTAAAGATGTATGTGTATGAATGATTCGGTTGCCAGTTGGTATAAGTGGCTGGCACAGTTGCATACAAAGGCTGCCAGTTAGTATCCGATTCAACCTTCACGTTGCACTTTATGGTAAGTCCCTTCGTATTATTATAAGGTATCACGTATGTGTACTGCTCGCCAACATTAGTAGCAAACAATGCATTTGCGGAAGAAGTTGTAAGAGGAGTTGTTTCGCTAACTCCATTCAAGGTGCCGAATGAACATTTCACCTTATTTATTTTAGGAGTCACGGAAGCATTAGCAACCATTTTGGTGTAGTCATAGTCATACGTAATGTCAACAGTACCTTTTTCTACAAAGTCGCCTTTCAGACAAACATTTTCAGAAGCAGTGGTAGTGAATGAACCATCATTCTCATTTATTCCAAAGAATTGCAATCCTGTAACCTTATACAGTTTCCCTGAGTTTTCAGTTTGGGATGGCTGTTCTACACTCTCATAGAAGCCGACACGAATCTTGGAGGCGAAATCATGGAAGGTTAATTGAACAGGTTTGTTATAATCTGCGTTGCCCACACACTTAGGGTCAGAATAGTAGAGGCTATTATTCCTATCTTTTACATCATCATTATTGACTTCAACAGACAACGTGTCAACAAGTCCGTTTGTACCAACTACCTTATTTATATCTTTAGAGGCATTACCCACAGCCCAGAAATAGTGGCGGTCGGTGTTCTCGTCCCAATATTTTATGGTTTGCTCAACGCTATTCTTATTTGTACCAACATATTCCCAGTTGGAAGAATTGGAAGATGTGGTGTTGGCAGAATTCGCCGTGTACCACACCTGATAGTCAGGGAACACAATGAACTTCTTGGAGAAAGACTCACCATTTACATTTCCGTTGATTCCATAAACCGTGAAGTCGGTGATATATTCGCTAAGGCTTACCTCACCGGCACGGGTTATTTCCTCGCTTCCCAAACCTGAGAATGAGATAGGCATTCTTGTGTCAGATGTGTCGTCATCATCTTTCGAGCATCCCACTAATGCAAGTAGCATCAGCGGAAACGCCATTGTGAGATATATGCAGTTTTTTATGTTCATATTTGTATAGTTATTCAGTCGCGTTGCCTTCCCTTACTACCATTGAACAAGGTCTTCTACCTCGTCATGAAAACCAAGTTTCAGGCTTTGGTCTCCTATCGTGAGTTTCCACGTATAGATAGTGTTGCTGTTAAAGGTCTTCTTTTCTGGAACCTCACATTTATACGTGAATTCACTACCATTGATCGAGGCTGTAATAGTCAAGGTAGCAGATGTGAAACTTGTAGGGAAGAGGAATACATAATAGTTTTGACTTTTCTTGACACCTAATGGATCTCCATCGCCCATTGAGGCGGTCAAACAGGTGTCTTTATCTGCTGAAGCAACTAAAGATTCTGGATTACTATGATTCCATTTCATATTTTGAGGGAAACCATCAGGAGTTTTCGGAGTCACTTTTATGCTCTTTATCTTCACTTCCGAACCTCTATCATTAGTCACGGAAAAGCGGATAACAGCAGGAATGCCCTTAAATACAGCTGGTGCAGCCTCTATCCTTGCATTATTCACCTGTGAGATGGTAGATTCTGCCATGATGTAGGTGTATTTCTTGAAATCCACTAAACTGTGGCTTGATGGTTGCTCGAATTCAGAAGGAAGTACGAGTGTCACGCCATCATCAGAAATCGAACTGCGATTGCCCTCTGCTCCAGGAATGATTGGAGAGAAGAAATACACAGGAGACTGACCTACAACCAGTTTTTGTATGTCAGCTTTAAGCATACCTGAGTTTGAAACAATAGATGCCATGCTCTGACTATGCATATCAGCAAGTCTCGCTACTTTTGCCATGCTATATTTATTTTCACCCCAAGGCACCAGATCTCCCGTTGGTGACTCCTTGACAAAGATGGCCATCTCGTTCGAACTATCGTCCCAAACAAACTTATTGCCGTTTTTGTCATCCCAGTGGGCACGTGTCGTCTTTGCTGCCGACGACTCTCCACCCAACATGGCAGTAGTCTCCAGACACAAAGCATCATTCTCTCCAACGATTTCATCAATATCGCTTGAAGAGTTGCATGCCGATATCAAGAGTGCGGCAAATGTGAGTATTATCGTGTGTAGTCTTTTCATGGTCAATGTGTTTCAATAGGTTCAAAATTGCTATCACCGCCATTTCCCAAGTCAGTACCCGTATGATCGGTACTGTACAATTGAGCACCAACGGAGACGATCTTAACGGCTTTCTTCTCTGCGTCAGCATCACCTTCCTTATGCCAGTACTCTATTCGGTAGGTGCCAATCTTTTCAGGATTGAAATAAGCAATGCCGCTGGTATTATAATCGACACTAACAGCCCCTGTCCCAGTAGTAGTCTCCACAATCCACTCGTAACTCGTGGTCTGATGATAGATTTTCACATAATCGTTACTGCCATCAAGAGTAATCTGCGATGCTTCATTGTCTGCAACCTTAGAAACTACTGCAACTTCTATATGTTTGCCAACAACATAAGGCTCGTAGGCAATACCATCCGCATCAGTATCCCCATTCTGATGGGTAGTGATGCTATATTCGCCCATGGTGGTGATGGTTCCCTGCTCGTTGTCGGTAGTGTTGTCAATCTCGCCTACTGCCACAAAGGTGATAGGCTTCAACTTGTCATCAGAAATCTTGAAGAGATAAGTGTATGAGTAGTTTGACTTCCATCTACAGAACTCTGCAGGCACAGTTGCATCTGCCCCAGTGATATTAATCTCCTGACCTGATCCGTCAAGCGAAACAAGCGTATAGTCAACCTTGATGGTGAGCGGAGTGATGTTTTCTGGCCAAGGCAAGATATTGGTGTAATAGCCTGGTGCCTCAGGATTTCCGGCATAGGTTGGAGCAGAAGAAAGTACTCCGAGGTAATCGCTTTTGCCATTCTGAGCCAGAGCACCACTTGCTGCCGTAGTGTAGTTGAGAGAACCGAAAGAGTGTGAAGCTTGTGTTTCAGTACCTGCAAATGAGTAGGCCACATCAGGAGTGTTGTTGTCATATTTGAGGGTGAGTATACCTTTGGCATTGAAAGCACCATTAGCTGTACACTCAGAAAGCTGAGTGGCACTGGTGCTGATATGGAATTTTACATCCTTCACGGCATAGCCAGGAATCGTTTCATAGAAAGCCATACGCATACGACTATGAGCACCAACAAAATGGAAAGTGACCGGATGAGAGTAGTTGTTCCTGTTCACCTTTAGAGGCTTGGAATAATACAGTACAGACGCACTACCATCAACCTCAGTCATGGTGGTTGAGAAGGTTTCTATCATGCCATTGCTTGGATCGAAAGATCTGCCTTTTGCACCTGCTACAGCCCAAAAATAGTATTGATTAGCAGAGAAGTTCCAGTACTTTATGGTCTGCAGCTTGTCATCATCTATAGGATTTCGCCCTACATACTCCCAGTAGTTGGTATTGCTGTTACTCAACTGCTGATCATACCAAAGCACATAGTTGTCAAACACCAAAGTGTTTGTGTTGTTTGTATTTATGCCATAAACGCGGAAGTTGTCAATATATTTCGCAAGAGAAGTCTCCCCACCGGCACGAGTTACCTTTCCTGACGTTGCGACGAACTTGATTTCGTCTTGCGTCAGTGGCATCTCATACATTTCATCGTGGGCACACGCGCACACGAAGAAAAGCAAAAAGATTGCGAGATATATGTCGGTTTTGATCTTCAGCATTATATTATTTTGGCCATCCCCCTTTAAGTGTAAGGAATCTCGAAGAGATTATTATTAGGGAAAACTGAGTGTAAAGATACGTATTTTCCCCGAAAAGGGAAAAGAAAAAGCTGAAAAGTTTACAAAAAGGAGTGGATTTTAACATTTCGTGGTCTCATTTCTCCATGAAAAGTCAGAAAAACGGTTCTTCAGGCATTTGGAGTTATGGATTATGCTATCGCTGGAAAATGCCTTACGGCAAAGGAAATTGACGATGCCATAAAATTGCTGACACATACTCCGATGTTATTAACATCGGACTTCCATTGTCGCATAAAATATTATTAACTGAACTTTCCCACAATTTAGATGCTCGGCTCTGGCTGGAAGCCAGTACTTTGAGTAACCGTGGGGTTGTATGGTAAAATACCATACAAGCCTACGGACCACCAAAGACCATGCCCTATTTCAGGCTGGAAGCCTGTACTTTTATACGTTCATTTCAATTGTTTTCGTATCAAGGTACTGGCTTCCAGCCAGCAAGAGGGGTATTTAGTCGCATTATCCGTAGGCATACTCTCCTGCGTCGATTATGCCCACGGTTACTCAAAGTGTTGGCTTCCAGCCAATTGTTTAGCATTTCCAAGGTTGGGAAAGTTGAGTTAATCATTCAATTGAGTAAAATAGGTTCATCAGGGATTTGGAGTGATATAAAATATTCAGGAAAATGGCTTACGCCTAAGAAAATAAGTAAAATTCTTTTAGTCGCAGGCTTTGTAAAAGCATCGCAAGCGCTGAGCGGCGTCTCTGACGCATAAAATATTATCAATCATTCAATTGAGGAAAATATTGCTTCGCAATGGAAA
>JAKSJB010000044.1 GCA_024398475.1 Bacteroidaceae bacterium
CGTCACCGTTTCCACTCCAACCAGCAGGGAGATAGTTTGGACCTGTGAAATCATTGAAGGTATCTTCGAAGATTACTTCGACGTCACCTGAACCCTGAACGTCACCGAGCGAGAAAGTGATAACCTGCTCCTCAAAGTTTTCGAAACCAAGTTCATTTGCAACATTGCTGACAGTAAGAGTATAGTCACCATCCTTCAATCCAGCAGGCAATGCGAATATGATGCTTGTCTGATCTTCACCGAGGCTCATAGCGTCATTCAATGATACTTCATATCCCTTAGGACCCTTCAATGTTGCAGAAGCAGTTGAAATATCCAATGTCTTATCGTATGTAGCAACTACCTGATTCAGAGTAGCAGCATCAAGATTGAAACTGCCGCTTTCAGGAATGCTGCTTATTAATTCAGGAGCAGCAAAACCAGAAGGAGCAGCATCCAGATTTGGATCAAAGTAACCCTTTTCATTTACTACATCAACTGCCTTTACGTCAGCATCACCGTTTGCATAATCCATAGGACGCTGTTCTGCATTGTAGACGATTTCCTCAGGAGTGTTGAGGGATACAGTAACCTGTGACTCTTCATCGAATTCCTGACCTTCAGCAACGAATGCATAAAGGAAGCCATCCGTATGACCTTCAAGATATTCCACTGTGAGTTCCTGATCTCCGTTCTTTATAGTTACAGATGCTGGATCAAAATGTGCGACCTTGTCTTTTGAAGCATTTGCAAGAGCTGCAATATTTGTTGGATAGCCAAAGTCAAACTTAACAATATCGTAGTTGAATGATACTTCCTTGAAGGAAACGCCCTCTTCAACCATAATATCATCGAGAAGATATGTTGCATTATGGCTATACATATTAAATATAGCAAAACCCTTATTGATAGGGAACTTTCTGTTGTATTGCTCGAGGAATGTCTTACGTGTTGTCTGTGTATCATCTGTAAAATCACCCCAAGGACATTCACCGTTTCCGATCCAACTACGGAAATAACCGCTGTTCTCATCGATAACACCATTCTGCACGTCCATACTTGTGAAATATACCACATGAGAGAAGTGCTGCCAATCTCCGGTAAAATTAGTTATTTCAGCCTGAATATCAGAATGTGTCGTAGGAGAAAGGATTCCGCAGTCAAAGTTTTCAAAACCAAGACCAAGCTGAGCCTTCATCTTTGCATTTGGCTGATCAACTTTTGCCCAAAATGAGATACGGTATGGAGTATGTTCCTTCAAAGTGAGATTTCCAACCTTGAAGCCACGGTTCCAAGTAAATTCATCACCTACACCTCCATTCTCAGCACAAAAAGAATATTCACCGGTAAAGGAATCATCATTACACTGTTCGTTCCATGAATCTTCACCTTGAACATTAACCCAGTCACCGAAAGTAATGCCATCACCTTGAGTAAGACCCTCTTCGGTTTTGTACTTTCCGTCACCAGATTCAAATCCAGTCTTTGCCAACTGTGCATTTGCTGCTACACAAGCACCAGCCAGCATTGCGAGAGTAAAAAATCTTTTAATCATACGCGATTGTTTTTTTGATTTGGTTAATAATAATAGTTTATTGAAAAAATGAATTATACTAATTTCTGTTGACAAAATTGAAACTTTGTTTCATTATCGAAAAGACGACAAATCACATGCATCTATTATTTTTCGGTTGCAAAATTATTGCAATACCACAGCATGACCAAACAATTTTGTTTCAATAATTTTTGCTCATGTATCATTTATGGATATCGTGCATTAATTTCGATGAATTCGATATTTTTATGTTTTCTATTTTTGAAACAATATTGTACAAGATGCCATGAATCAGCAATGCCGAAAGTCAGTAACAGGTCAGTTATACGTCAGTTGTGAGTCAGTAATGAACCAATGCCTGGGCCTGGGATAAAGGTACTTCGGATTTATTCTACTTTCGCAAGTTTCTGGCTTGCTCAGTTTCAGAAGTCAGTAGTTTTGGAGCTAAAGGGAGTTAAGCAGAAGTTTGACTCTCTGGCAGCCATTAGCCGTTGGCTTTTCAGCCACATCTATCCTACTTAACTACTGTCTCCTGACTACTTTTCTTCTAAAAGTGGAGCCAAGCGAAACTTGTATTATTTATATTTGTGTGCCAACAAGGGTAGATACCAAAAATTATTTGTAAATTTGCGCAAGAAAACAATAATAACAAGAACTATGAAACATTTACTCGCTGTCATGATGTTTTTCTCCTTTGTCTGTGTGGATGCTCAGGAGATTGACTCAACCCTGTTTAAGGGTACATTTATCAGTACGGAATTGAAGTTCAAATGCGTGCTCAACTTATATAAAGATGATATTCCTGTTCCCGGATTGGAGATGGATGAGTGTTACGGTTACCTGAATGGCAATCTCAATGGTGTGTGGGTAATCCTCAAAGTAAAGGAACTGACAAACGAGAAGGCGCTGGTGAGGGCTGTCAGCGACCGTGGCGGTGATGCTCAGGACGTGGAAATAAGGAAGACGCAGGATGGTATCTCCATCAGTCAGCAGGATGGGGCTAATATAAAAGGTGTATCCGGAACAAAATATACCAAACTGCCAAAGACTATCGAACTAAGGAAATAACTCTCCCCGACTCTCATTCATGGACACATCCCTTTTCAACGAGCCACAACTTCAGGCTATAGAATTCTGCGACGGTCCCTCACTTGTCATAGCAGGAGCCGGTTCGGGTAAGACACGTGTTCTTACCTATAAGATTGCATATCTCATTGAACGGGGATATGCACCATGGAGCATTCTTGCCCTCACCTTCACCAACAAGGCTGCCGACGAGATGAAGAGCCGTATTGCCCAGATTGTAGGCGAGAAGATGGCACGATACCTTTGGATGGGAACATTTCACAGTATTTTTCTCAGAATACTTCGCACGGAATGCGAGAGGATTGGGTTCCAACCGGGTTTCACCATATATGACGCAGCGGACAGCAAGAGTCTGGTGAAGTCAATAATCAAGGAACTGCACCTCGACGACAAGACCTACAAGCCCACATCGGTACTTGCCCGTATCAGTGCGGCAAAAAACCAACTTATCACAGCCAAGCAATATGCCGCCGACGTACACATACTGCAATCCGACATGCGAGGCAACATGCCCGCTCTGCATGACATCTATACATTATATTATAATAGATGCAGAAATGCCAACGCAATGGACTTTGACGACATTCTGCTCTACACCTACTATCTGTTCCAGATGTACCCAGATGTCAGGAAGAAATACTCCGAGATGTTTCAGTACGTCCTTGTTGACGAGTACCAGGACACCAACTATGCCCAGCATAAGATAATCCTGCAACTGACTGACCGTCATCAGCATGTGTGCGTAGTAGGAGACGATGCCCAGAGCATCTATTCATTCCGAGGAGCAAAAATCGACAACATACTCTCCTTCCAGAACGTATATCCCGACACCCACGTCTTCAAATTGGAGCAGAACTACCGTTCCACACAGACTATAGTGAATGCTGCAAACAGTCTTATTCACAAGAATCAGGGGCAGATCTACAAGAATGTATTTTCCGAGAAGAACGTAGGCAATAAGATAGAACTGACCGAGGCTTACAGCGACATTGAAGAGGCTCAGATCATAACACGCAAGATTCAGTGGCTGCACTCATTCGAGCATCTCAACTACTCCGACATAGCCATCCTTTACCGCACAAATGCCCAAAGCCGACTGTTCGAAGAAAGTCTGCGAAAGGAAAACATGCCGTATAGGATATACGGAGGACTCTCATTCTATCAGCGCAAGGAAATAAAGGACGTAATAGCATATTTCCGTCTGGCGGTAAATCCAAATGACGAAGAGGCACTGAAACGAGTTATCAATTACCCTACCCGCGGAATCGGTGATACCACACTTACAAAAGTTCTCAGTTGTGCCGTTGCCCACAACACCAGTGTGTGGGCAGTACTCTGTGACCCTGCAACCAGCGGATTGGCAGTAAGCAATGCCACACTTTCACGTTTGGGAACCTTCCGACAACTTATTCAATCGTTTATTGACAAGGCAGCCACGGACAATGCAGAAGAAGCAGGACGCTACATCATAAAGAACTGCGGCATAATACAGGAAATATATCAAGACCGCACACCGGAAAACCTAAGTCGACAGGAAAACGTAGAAGAACTGCTCAACGGATTGAGCGATTTCTGTGAAACCCGAATAGAAGAAGGTAACAATTCCGTGTCACTGAATGACTATCTCAGCGAAGTATCCCTTATCAGTGACCTAGACAGCGACACTAAGGAAAAGGACGAGGAAGCAGACAACGACAAGATACGTCTCATGACCATACACATGGCAAAAGGTCTGGAGTTTCAGGCTGTATTCATTGTTGGCCTTGAAGAAGGACTGTTCCCAAATGAGATGTGTTTCGGCAACAAGCGTGAAATAGAAGAGGAACGCCGACTCTTTTATGTAGCAATCACAAGGGCCATGCAGCATCTGTTTATTTCCTATGCAAAAAGCAGGTATCACTTCGGGAAGATGGAGTTCGGAGAACCAAGCCGTTTTCTCAAGGACATCGACAGTTGCTATCTCAATGTCAGACGGAACGGCAGCACACATTCCGACAATGGATTTGCACCCAAGAAACGTTTCTTCGAAGAGCTCGAACCCGAAATACCTTGTAAGCGGGAAATCACTCCTCCGGCAAACTTCAGGAAAGTCAGTCAAGTACGTAAATCCATTGTCAATACCACCAATACTGCATCAGTTCAAGACAAGTCGCAGACATCAACCACAAAAAAAGGAAATGCGGCAGATACAAACCTCCAACCCGGGCAGCACATTCAGCATGACCGCTTCGGCATTGGAATAGTCCTCAAACTTGAAGGTACCGGCGACAGTCTAAAAGCAACCGTCCAATTTCAGAACTCCGGTACCAAACAACTACTTCTGAAATTTGCACGTTTCACCGTCATTGACTGATATCATAAACAAGCCGCCCGACTGTCACAGCCGGGCGGAACCTATTTATTATCAACTTACCAAATGGAAATATTATCTTTATTTATGGGTGTATATCTTTTTCGGGGACATCAGAACTTCATGATGTTGTGTATGGCATTTA
>JAKSJB010000005.1 GCA_024398475.1 Bacteroidaceae bacterium
AATAAGGTCGAGTACTTCCTCTGAGTCTCCATCCTCGGCAAGAGCATCGGCTTCATCCTTCTTAGTACCCTTGTAGGCCTCGAATGCTGCCTTGTCGGCTGCAAGCTGTTCTGCTGCACGCTGAGCGTCAATATTCTCCTTCAACAGGTCGATGATGCCATCAATCACCCCCTTGTTTTCTGCCAATGTCATCTCTTCGTCATAGTTCAGAGCGTCGATTGAATTCTTGGCTTCATCAATAAGGTCGAGTACTTCCTCTGAGTCTCCATCCTCGGCAAGAGCATCGGCTTCAGCCTTTCTTTGCTCCTTATAGGTATCAAAGGCGGCCTTATCATGCGATTTGTCATTTTTCACAGTCCATTCTGAAGGAATATAGCTTGATCCACGTGTTTCGGTATCCAAATCATTCGAGCATTCAAAAGTACCAGTTTCTGGTACACCCTTCAGCCAATTAGTAGTACTATTTTCTTTCGAGTTCCAACTGGTAAATCCTACTGTTACATATTTCAAGTTTGAACATCCATAAAACATTTGCTCATAGCATGAAACAGTCAAAGTCTTTGCTGGAAGCTCCGGAGCAGAGGTTAGACTTGTACAGCCAAAGAACATTTGTTGATAACAATAACCCGTTAATGATGTAGCGGGCAATGCTGGTGCAGTTTTTAGGTTCTGACATTTATAGAACATCGCAAAATAACATTTATTCGCTAACGTTGTAGCAGGAAGCACAGAAACAGTAACAAGTTTTGTACAACCATAGAACATCAGTTGGTAGCAATAATCTGCAAGTGATGTTGCAGGGAGATTTGGAGTCTCGGTCAAATTTGAACAATCTTTAAACATATAGTAGTAACATCCTTCTGTCATGCTTACAGCGGGGAGACTTGGAGCTGTTGATAATTCGGAACATCCATCAAACATGTGTTCATAGCAATAATTTTTCAATGTAACAGCAGGAAGTTCCTTTTGAACGACATTCAATTTTGAACATCCATAGAACATATATGAAAAACATCTTTCAGCCAATGATGTCGCATTAAGTGTTGGTGCTTCTACCAAGTCAGTACAACCATAGAACATACGATTATAACAATTTGAGGCTAAGGTTGTTGCTGGAAGTGCCGGAGCATCTTTCAGCACTGTACATCCATAGAACATACGACAATAGCAAAAGTCCGCCAAAAGACTTGCTTGTAGTTGAGGGGCGGCTGTGAGACTAGAACAATTCTGAAACATAGAAAGACAACAACTATCAGCCAATTCTATTGCAGCTAGTTCAGGAGCTGTAATCATGTTTGTACATCCCAAAAACATAGATTGATAACATCTTTTTGACAAGGTTTCAGCAGGCAACAATATTTGAGCATTTATCAGGCTGGTACAATTCATGTACAAACAATAGAAGCAACAATCGATTGGAATTGTTTTAGTCTGACATGTTTTGTCTATGAGCGACATTATATTTCCACTTGCAGATATCTTTCCAGTCATATCAAACTGATATCTACCGGTAGAGGTAGAGAAACCCTTAGCAACTTCATTATCTGCATTACGGAAATAAATATTATCACCAGTTTTTGCGAGTGTAATCGTATTACCAATTGTATAAGATGACCATGTCGCGCCTTCATCTATACTATACTCAAGATTGACAACAACTGGATTTCCGGTTTTATTCAACGTTACAGTTGCATTATCAGATTCTGCCGTATGACACAGATAATCTTTATCAGTCATAGCAAATACTTCTCCTACAGAAAAAGCACTAATAAAACAGAGGATGACTCCCCTAAGCAAAACATCTTTCATGTTATTCATATTTTACATTATTCTCTACAAAAATTTCATTTTAACTCATAATACAACTTGTTATTATATTGCAAATATACATATAATATTTATTAAAACAAGTATATTGAGAATAAACTGTCTGTAATAATTACGATTCTTCATTCATACTCATTGCAATCTCATAAATATTGTATAGATTTGCAGCTGAATCTAAAAAAACTATACAGTTATGGCTCTTATCGATTTTTTATCTGCTATGGTCAATGAGGATGTCCACGACGACATTGACAGGGAAAACAATGAGGTAGAATGTGATAGTGAGGATTAGAAATAGTGACTGATAGATATGAATAGACTTGTTGGCATTCCATTGTTTGCTCTCTTCATTGGTACATTGATGCTGATGTCGGCTTCGTGCAGTAAGGACGATGATGCGTCTGATGTTCCTGAAAATGCGACTTTGGTGAAGAGAATATTTACTGAAGAGGTGCATGCTGAGGACATTCCGCAACTGTTTGCAACCCAAGGGATTGAATATCATGACGTGGCTGTCCTGAATTGGGCTGACCCGTATTCCTATCTGCCTCAGGTGGATTTTGCAATTGCGCACGACGGCAGGAACATTCTGATTCATTACCGTGTGACGGAAAAGCGCACTTTGGGTACGATGGAAATGGACCTTGACGGTGTGTACAAGGAATCGTGCTGTGAACTGTTCTGCATGAAGGAGGGTGACAGCCAGTACTATAACATTGAATCAAACTGCATCGGTTCCATTCTGATGGAATGCGGCAGCGGACGTGCCGGACGCTTTACGTCTACAGCCGAGAATCTTCGGCAGATTGAGCGTTGGGCTTCCCTTGGACGGAAGAGTGTAGGATACATTGACAATGAGACTCATTGGGAACTGGCGCTGGTGGTGCCTTCAACTGTATTCTGGAAACATTCCTATGGTTCGTTTGCCGGCAAGACGTTCCTTGCCAACGTTTACAACTGCGTAGGCAGCGGCGATGACCGCCAATATGTGACATGGCACCCTGTAATCTCTTCGGGTCCGGACTTCCACCGTCCGGAATTCTTCAGGCGTATCTATTTTGAGAATTAACCTAAAACGAATTATATTATGGGACTTTTGGAATTTATCAATGCTCTTACCAACATCGGCAGGGAGGAGGAAAACAAGAAGCGTCGCATGTCGGATTATTCACGTGGGTATGAGGAAGGGTACGATGATTGCTGTGCCGACCTCGACGGTGGTTACGATGACTATGATGAGCATGACGCTCATGATGACTGATCCGTGCTGCCACGAATCAGCGTTGCGTAGATTGTGTTTATTGCGTATATTACAGATTGATATAAGTCATTCTATTCCATGATATTGCTTCATTCCCTGCATCGGTGCGCGCATGATGCTGCCTACCTTATAGCCATAGCGTGATGCTACTTCACGTATTTCGTCTTCATATACCCATGCTATGGAACCGACAAACGAACAGATGTCGGTGGCTGACTGTACGGATTTGGTATAGTTGACTATATTGCGCTGGAAAAACTGGCTGAAGCAATCCATGAGAAACAGACGTATCTCATGGTTGTCACGATGGCGCTGGCAGAACTGGCTTGTCTCTCCAAGAAACCGGTTTGGCATCGGCTGACGGTATACCCGGTTTATTATTTCTGCTGCAGTAAGGTTCGTTTCTTCATGAAACAATGTACACACCTGGGGCGAGAACTGCTGCTTGAGTATGTCGCCTACCAATCGCTTGCCTATGTATGCGGCACTGCCTTCGTCACCGAGTATATAGCCCAATGGTGATACGTTCATAATGATTGATGTGCCGTCATAGTAACATGAATTGGCTCCGGTTCCCAATATGCAGGCTATTCCTGACTGATGCTGAAGGAGGGCACGTGCTGCTCCCAGCATGTCGGACTGTACTTCTGCCGTACAGTTCATTTCTGCTTCAAGCAGCGTCTTGAGTCGGGGCGATGTCTCCGGTGTACATCCTGCTCCGTAGAAATAGATGCTGCTGACGGATTCATTCAACTGTGGGCGCAGTTCTTCGTTGATTATCCTGCGTATGTCGTCATCGCTTTGATGGAACGGATTGATTCCTGAGGTATGGAAGGTGGCTGTGTCACTACCCCACTCTGTCTTGGTGGAACCACTGTCGGCTATTAGTATCATTGTGCGCTGAATTCCTTTATACGTTGTTCTTCGGACAGTTTGCATACGAGCAATGTTCCGTCTTTCTCTGCTACGATATATCCGTCAAGTCCCTGAAGCACTACACGGCGCTCTTCGGAAGTATGAACGATACAGTTGCTGCATTCGTGAAGTTCAATGCGGGGTCCTATTGCTGCATTTCCGTCGGAGTCCTTTTCTGACAGTGTTATGAGGGATCCCCATGTTCCTACATCGCTCCAGCCGAAATCGGCTGGGCATACATATATGTCCTTCGCCTTTTCCATGACTGCATAGTCGATACTGATGCTTGGACATGACGGAAAGAGTTCGTTGACTTTTGCCTGTTCGTCGGCTGTACCGAGATATGGCATGAGTGTGTCAAATACCTTGGCTACGTCTGCTGCATGCTGACTCAACTCGCTCACTATGGTCTGGACATTCCACACGAAGATACCTGAATTCCAGTAGAATTCCGGATGCTGTATGTATTCCTTTGCCGTTTCGAGGTTTGGCTTCTCACGGAACTGTGCTACCCTGTAGAATTCGGTAGGCTGTGAACTGTTTTCCCTTTCGATATATCCATAACCTGTTTCGGGACGTGTGGGTTTCATGCCGAGGGTTACGATGGCATTGTTGCCTGACGTGAATTCGAGTGCCTGACTGATTATACGCTGAAACTCGGTTATATTGACTACCATGTGGTCACTCGGTGTGATTACGAGGTTGGCATCGGGACATTCTTTTCTGATTCGCCAACTTACGTATGCTATGCATGGTGCAGTGTTGCGGCGGCATGGTTCTAGGAGTATGTGGTCAACCGGAATTTCCGGCAACTGTTCACGTACAATGTCCTTATAGGATTCACTTGTTACTACCCATACGTTTTCATTGGGAACGATTCCCTTGAAACGGTCCAGTGTCAACTGAATAAAGGTGCGTCCGCATCCCATGACATCGATAAACTGCTTTGGGCACTCCGGTGTACTCATTGGCCAGAAACGGCTTCCAACGCCTCCTGCCATTATTACTAAATGATTGTTCATATCTGTTCCTGTATTGTTTGCCTTTTTTTGCCTTCAGCCATTGGAATCGGCTGGCGATGTGGCATGTTAATATTATGTCTACTTCGAAGTCTATGACTGATGGCTGACAGCCAATGACTTCAAAACAACTGCAAATATACAACAAAAGCGACTAACTACCAAAATAGTCAATCGCTTTTCTTTCCGCCTTAGGGACTTATGCCCCTTCGACTGATGTTTTTTAAGCCTCTGCTGGAGTTTCCTCTGCTGGTGCTTCTTCTGCTGCTTCGGCATTTTCTTCTGCTGGAGCCTCTGCAGCGAGAGCAGCAGCCTTCTTGTCTGCTACTTTCTGAGCGATAGCATCGTTAACCTTCTTTTCAGCAGCAAGACGTGCTTCGTAAGCAGCCTTCTTTTCAGCAGCCTTCTGTGCTTCGAAAGCATTTGCCTTATTGTCCTTCTCTGCCTTCCATGCATCGAACTTAGCCTGTGCAGCCTGTTCGTCGAATGCGCCTTTCTTTACACCGCCAAGGAGGTGCTTCATCATATAAACGCCTTCTGATGAAAGGATGTTGCGAACTGTGTCAGTTGGCTGAGCACCGCACTGTACCCAATAAAGTGCGCGGTCAAATTTCAAATCAATAGTAGCAGGATTGGTATTTGGGTTGTAAGTACCAATCTTTTCAACGAATCGACCATCACGTGGTGCATTTACGTCTGCGATTACGATAGCATAGAAAGCGTAGTTCTTGCGACCGTTACGCTGCAATCTAATTTTAGTTGCCATTTGTTTTTGTCTTGTTTTTAATTGTTATTAATATGATTTGAAGTGCTACTAACTCGTAATAGCGGCTGCAAAGTTACTAAATATATTTTAACTGACAATATATTCTTATGCAAAAATGCAAAAAAACGTCCTCAATATCATTCATTTACTGTATCGGATGGCTTTGCTGACGGGGCTTTTATGGTCCAGCCGAACCATGCATATATGAATGACATCAATGGGCTGATGTAGTTGAAGAAACAGAATGGTAAGTATAGAAGAGTCGGTACTCCCAGTATCATTGCCTGTGTCATACCGCATGAACTCCATGGGATAAGTACTGAGGTTACGGTTGCACTGTCTTCTGTTGAACGTGAAAGCAACTTCTTCTCGTATCCCAAATCCTTATATGCGTCATTGAATATGTTTGTTGTCAGAATTATTGATATATATTGGTCGCATGTAAGGAGATTCATGAAGATTCCTGACAGAAGGGTTGAGCCTACCAATTGTCTGCGTCCGGTGATGCAACTGACAAGGGACTTTGTTATTGACTGCAACATACCGCTTGCCACCATGACTCCGCCGAAACACATTGCACATAGAATCAGCCATACAGTCTTCATCATTCCAAACATTCCGCCGGTTGAAACAAGATCGTCAAGAACTTCATATCCGGTATTGATGTGGGTTTCGGATGTCAGCATGAGAACAGTTCCCTTTGCCAACTGCTGCCAACCATCGCAACCATCTCCTGCTATCTCACGCAGAAGATCCGGCTGCATATAAAGAGCAGTTACTGCTGCCAGGACGGAGGAAAGAAACAGGGTGATGAGTGATGGTACTTTCTTTGCTATCATAATTCCGGTTACTACCGGTACAAACAATGTAAGAGGATTGATATTGAACTTGGATTCCAGAACTGTCTTGAACTCATCTACGTCGACACTGATGCCTTTGGCTGCAAGTACAAATCCTGCAACAAGGAATATTGCAAGTGTGATGCATATTGACGGCAAGGTGGTTCGCATCATGTATTTGACGTGAGTGAATATATTTACGTCTGCTACTGCGGATGCCAGGATGGTTGTATCACTGAGAGGACTTATCTTATCGCCGAAATAGGCTCCGGAAATGATTGCTCCTGCTGCCCAATATACAGGTATTCCTATGGCTGTACCGATTCCTATCAATGCTACGCCGATTGTGGCAATGGTAGTCCATGACGAACCTGTCATAACCGATACGGCTGCACATATTATACAGGTAACGAAAAGATACAATACAGGAGATACTATCTGTACACCATAATATATAAGTGTAGGTACTACTCCGCATATCATCCATGATGCCGACATCATACCTATCAGCAGGAGAATGACAATGGATGTAGATGCGTCACGAATAGTATCTTTCATTCCGTTTTCCAACTGTTTCCAAGGTATGTCATAATACCATAATGATATACATATACATAGTGCAGTTGATACCAGCAATGATATCTGGCTACCACCGGACAGGGCATCGTTGCCGAACAGGATTACAACAACTACCATCATTAGTATCAATACAATGATTGGTAACAAGGACACTAACGGATTGACTGTTTTTTTCTGTTGGATTTTTTCAGTATTAATTTCCTGTGACATAATTATTTTTTTAGGTTTATTCGCCGTTTAATATCATATTCAAGACTACCTCGTTACGGTTACCGTAGGGATAGAGTTGTACGTATTCATACTCGTCAACTTTAACATCAGGAACCACCTTTGCTGCAGGACTGCCGGTACAGTCTGTCACGAATGCTGCAGCATAATGCAAGGTATAGGAATATGGGCTCTGCAGTTCTTCCAGAAGGAGATCCTGACCGGCTGACGGTGTGCCATATACATGAATCCTACCTTCATCTGACATACTTTTCAGTCCCTGAATGAGCCATTCTGATGCTCCTTGGGTATAGTTACCGGTGATAAAGAATATTTCGCCTGTATAATTCGGAGTGTCAATCATGTATGACTTGTTTTCACCACTACGTGATGTCTTATAGGTGGTATTGAGGAATGTACCGGACTTATCGGAAAGAAGTGAAGCAAACTCCAAGGCCTTGTCTATCGTTCCCTGATTGCACAGACGCAAATCCACAATGACAGTCCTTGGGTTTGTCTTAAGTAAGGATTTCAGGGCTGGTACGCCTTCATCTCCGTCGAGATTGGTCAGCATGATATATGCCGTAGTTGAGTTCACCATGAAACTGTTCATGACCTGACCTTCGTCAACCTTGCGTGAACTGCCCATCATGACTGTATTCTCTGATTGCCAGAACAAAGAACCGTCTTCTGCATTATATCCGAGTTCATTGACGGTCAAGGTACGGCTTCTGCCCTGCTTCAACTGTTCGATGTTCTTTGATGTCACTTTTTCGCCGTCTATAAGTGAGACGAAGCAACCTCGTTCCAAACCACACTCAAATGCAGGGGACTGAGGATATACGTTGAGTATGCGCGCGTACTGCTTGGTAGTCTCTCCAGTTGGATCTATCATGATTACATAGTCAAGTCCATAAGAATTGACATGGTTGAATGTACCACGTTCATGATGGTCGACCAACAATGTGTCTATGTTTACGTATGACCATTTGTCACCATTCGGTGCCTGCTTTGTGAGTTTTTCAAGAAAGGCAGCCGGAGACGCAAAATAATCCTTCCATTCCAATGGTTTCAACGAATCGCCCCATAGGTAGTTTGCCTTCATCATATCTTCGGCATAATGTCCGGGCATAGTCAGTTCATCGTACTCATAGGTACGGTCTTCACCACACGATACGATATATGCTGACATAACAGACATGCAGACAACTGTCAGAAATGACTTGACTGATGATTTCAATCCTTTATCTATGGTGCGGTGATACATGTGTCTATTATATTTTTAGGAGTGGAAATAAATTTCTTCAATTACCTTTTCAGTCATCGAGTTTCAGTACGGCAAGGAATGCTTTCTGAGGTACGGATACGTTTCCTATCTGTTTCATGCGTTTCTTTCCTGCCTTCTGCTTTTCCAGCAACTTACGCTTACGACTGACGTCACCGCCGTAACACTTGGCAAGGACATCCTTACGTACCTGCTTAACTGTTTCACGTGCCACTATCTTTCCTCCTATGGCTGCCTGTATGGCTATATCGAACTGCTGACGAGGAAGAAGATCCTTCAGACGTTCACACATACGGCGACCTAAGGTCACAGCATTGTCAACATGAGTAAGTGTGCTGAGTGCATCGACACTTTCTCCGTTAAGCAGTATGTCCAACTTGACGAGTTTGGACGGACGGAAACCGGCGCTGTGGTAGTCAAATGAAGCATAGCCACGACTGATACTCTTTAGTTTGTCGTAAAAGTCTATGACAATCTCACCCAGCGGCATGAGGAACTGAATCTCCACCCGGTTACCTGCAATGAATTCCTGCTTTACCAGTTCACCACGCTTACCAAGACAAAGTGTCATGATTGGACCTATATAGGTTGTGGTAGTGATGATTGTGGCATTGATATATGGTTCTTCCACATGTTCAATAAGTGTCGGATCAGGCATGGACGAAGGATTGTGTACTTCCGTTGCTGCTCCGTGCTTGTCGTATATCATGTAGGACACGTTTGGAACAGTAGTAATGACATTCATATTGAATTCACGGTCGAGACGTTCCTGAACTATCTCCATGTGAAGCAGTCCGAGGAAACCACATCGGAAACCAAATCCCAAGGCTGCGGAACTCTCGTGCTGGAATGTGAGTGAAGCATCGTTGAGTTGAAGTTTTTCCAATGACGTGCGAAGGTTTTCATAATCTTCCGTTTCTATTGGATAGACACCTGCAAAGACCATAGGCTTCACTTCCTGGAATCCCTCGATGCATTTTTCGCTGGCATTGGCAACGGTGGTGATTGTATCTCCTACCTTTACTTCTACAGCATTCTTGATTCCAGATACGATATAGCCTACGTCTCCGGTTCGGAGTTCCTTACGCGGAATCATATCCATCTTGAGTACACCTATTTCCTCTGCAAGATATTCTTTCTTGGTATTTATGAAACGTACCTTTTCACCAGGGCGCATAACACCGTTTACGATCTTGAAATATGCTATGATTCCCCGGAATGAATTGAATACGGAATCAAAGATAAGAGCCTGAAGCGGTGCTTTGTCGTCACCTGTAGGATGTGGTATGCGTTCCACGACTGCATCTAGAATTTCATCGACACCCATTCCTGTCTTACCTGAAGCAAGAATAATCTCCTCCCTCTTGCATCCTATAAGGTCGATTATTTCATCTGCCACTTCCTCAGGCATGGCATTTGGCATATCACATTTATTGATTACAGGAATAATTTCCAAATCATGGTCGATTGCCATGTATAGATTTGATATAGTCTGTGCCTGAACACCCTGAGTGGCATCGACTATAAGCAAGGCACCTTCACACGCAGCAATACTTCGGCTTACCTCATAGGAGAAGTCAACGTGTCCCGGAGTGTCAATGAGATTGAGAGTATATATCTCGCCATTATGCTTGTACTCCATCTGAATGGCGTGGCTCTTGATTGTAATACCACGTTCCTTCTCCAAATCCATGTCATCAAGCATCTGACCCTCAGTTATCTTAATGGTGTTGGTGTGTTCCAGCAATCTATCGGCAATGGTTGACTTTCCATGGTCGATATGGGCTATGATACAGAAATTCCTAATATTTTTCACTTATTGAATGTGTTGTTTTGTTATTAATAAAAGATGCGTCAAAACGTCCCTTTCCATTGCATTTCAGGAAGGACACGTATGAAACGGCATATAATGCGAGACAAAATTACGCATTATTTTTGTAACAATAGGTGTATTAGAAAGAAAAAGTCACATTTGTAATAAAAAAATGCGCGGAGGAACTATCCTCTGCGCATTTGCTGAAGCAATGACTTCTGACCATCAGTCAGATTGGTCGGTAATGTTACGTTAAGAGTAAGTATCAGGTCACCGCGTGTTCCGTCGGGTAAAGGATTACCCTTGCCTTTCAGTCGGATTTTACTTCCAGGCTGAGTTCCCGGTTTTATCTTCAGTCGAAGTTTCTCATTGCCTACGTTCAGTATTATTTCATCACCGAGAATGGCTTGATACATGTCAATCGCTATGGCAGACTCCGCATCAGTACTGCCACTTTGTCGTGAACCTGTAGATGTACGTCGTTTCCCGGAAGGTCTCTGGCCTTTCAGTCCCGAGAACAATTCAGAGAAGAAATCCGAGAATCCACCGTTACCGAAATTAAACTCAAAGCCACCACCAAAAGGGTCACCCCCGCCCTGTCCGCCGAATGGATTGAAACCACCGCCGAAAGGATTGCCTCCATAGTTTCCACCGCCGTTAAAACCTCCGGCACCACCCATGCTGTTCCATTGTTCGCCATATTGGTCGTAACGAGCCCGCTTGTCGGGATCGCTGAGCACATCGTATGCCTCATTCAGCATCTGGAACTTGGCCTTTGCCTTTGGATCATCGGGATGAAGGTCGGGATGAAACTGCTTGGAACGTTTACGGTATGCTGCCTTTATCTCGTCCTGAGGAATATCCTTACTAACTCCGAGAATCTTGTAATAGTCTATGAACTTTGCCACTGCAGTAATTATTTATTCAGTTCTGATGAAATTAAACAATATGCGGGAAAATCCCCACATTACAGACAACAAATATCATGCCAAGGACACATCAGGACATAGGATACGTCAAAATGTAGTCGCAGAGAGTGGCATTACTGTCAGACAATAGACAGCAATACTGAATGTCCATATCTGGATTGACTTTTATACCAAGTTCCCTGAAACGCTGACTGAGTTCGGAAAGACATTCCAGACATTCCTCAAACGTCAATCCGTTTTCGGGCAGATTCACAAGAATTGTTCGAGGAGCACAGCCTTTCTCAAAATTTATGGCAGCAACATTGATTGGATATCCTATAGTATATTCGAAATGACGTCCGACCTGAAACTGAGGAGAAGCCAAAGTAAGGAAAATATTAAGTAAAGGTTTAGCATCCATAAAGGTATCAGGTAATTAAATGAGGTATTAAGTAATAAGGATAAAAATATTCTATATGCAAAACAGAAGCCCGCCAACCCATACTAAAGTATGAACCTGCGGACTTCAGTTATGTTACGACTACTTTGATGCAGCCTTTTTCAGTTCTTCCTTTGGAAGAGCACTCATGTCGCCCTGAATGAATACACGACTCATTTCTTCCTTGCAGTTGGAAAACACCTGTACATATTTTCTGAACTTGCCAGGCATTTTTCCAGTACCGTCGTAAGTGACCTTGATTTCACCTGTAGCACCAGGGTTGATAAAATCCTTTGGGTATTCAGCAACCGTACAGCCACATGCGGTGTGAACATAGTTGATGACCAACTTGCCCTTACCTACATTCGTAAACTTGAACACACATGTCCGAATCGGGTCATCCTGTGAGAATGTACCAAAATCAATAGTTGTCTTCTCGAACTTGATTTCAGGCTTCTTGTCTGCATAGGCATTGACTGTCAGCAACATCATTGCTACAATCAAAAGTGACATCTTAGTCAGTTTTTTCAATTCCTTTTCCATAGATTTATTTTCTTTAAACTGTTATTTCATTTCATATCGTTTTCCTGTCTCCTTTACTATCCTCCTGGAGAAATCCTCCGGATAGCCAGGACGAACCGGACTTTCAGCATATCCATATTTTGTACGTTTCAGTTTTCCGTCTTCACCGACTACTTTCACCACCATATCGTTATGTTTTACGAAAAGGTACTTGTAGAGTTCTGTCCATGAATCCATCATAAACTTGGCATTTGACAGACTTTGCTTAGTAACTTCATTATGCAACTCATCAGTACTCATATTGCCGAATCTGTCATCACAGTCCCTAACCTGACTGATGAACAGCGAATCAATACCATCTATAGCAATCCTCAAGTCGGGATAGATCTTTGAATAATAAGGATAAACCATGTTGCTGACAGCGTTCTGAAGCCAGAATGCGCTCTCCCATGAGAAAGTGACATCGTCCTGAACTCCGTCAATACGTGTAAAACACTTAGGAATGCTGTCCGTACCACAGTAAACAGGTGTATATGAAACCATGTTAGCGTCATCATTTCCCCACCACACAATACCGCCAAATGCATCAGGGAGCCATGAACGCATCTGACCTACAAATGTAAAACCAGTCTGCTGGGTACTGATCGGACGTTCATTGAAACATTCCTTACCATCAACCTTGAATGAAAGCGGACTTGGACGGTAAGGCATCCTGTAGGCACCGGCACCCAAATCCTCGGTAATGTCAAGCGGAGTACCCTCATAATGGTCACGCATACCGTTCTTTATATCCTGGGCTGACATCAGATTTCGGGGTTTCATGAACAATGGCATTTCCCCTTTAAGATCCTCCCCATTGATAAAAGGAAGATATGAATTCATATCTACAGAGCCATACTTGTTGAAGAAACTCCATACACGTGCTTCACAATAGCGAATGCCGCTGAAATCAAGTGGGTTATATGCATCACGGAAACTGAAGTCAGAATCCTTTCCGCTGAAATATCCTTTCAAACGTGCAAACTTGATGACATCCTTTGAATACATCACGTTTGCCTTATCTTTCATGTTGAAACGAGTGATGCGACTTTGATTGGCATGAGCACAGATACAGTCGTCAGGAATACGTACAGCCACCCATACAGCACCTTTCGAACCAGGTCCCTTACCAACCATTTCCATAATCCATGCTTCATTCTTATCAGCAATGGTAAAAGTTTCACCTTCACTATAATAGCCATACTGTGCCACAAGGTCGGTCATTACCTTAATAGCCTCACGTGCAGTTCGGCTACGTTCCAATGCTATATATATAAGACTGCCATAATCAAGGATACCGGTTGAATCGCATAGTTCCTCACGTCCGCCGAATGTAGTTTCAGTCACAGTCACCTGATTTTCATTCATCTGTCCCACCACATTGTACGTACGTTCACATTGAGGTATTTCGCCGAGGTAACGGTTAGTATCCCATTCGTACACCTTGCGCATCTCCCCCTTCACATGGACACCACCCACATGACGGTACATATTGCCGTACATGCAATAACTGTCGGCATTGTAACTGACAATGACACTACCATCAACGGAAGCCTTCCTGCCCACTATGAGATTAGTACAGGCAAATGAATTAGCAGTATACAATACACATGAAAGTGATAAAAAAATAGTCAGAATCTTTTTCATGACGGAATGATTATCCATTTATGACAATACGATTTCTATATTTTCAGTTTGCTGGAATCCACGGCTTTGAAACTCATATCCAGACCTTTTACGGAGTGAGTTAGAGCCCCTACGGAAATAAAGTCAACACCCGCTTCTGCATAATCGCGGATAGTGTCGTACGTAATACCACCAGAAGATTCAGTTTCATATCTGCCATCAATGAGGGCAACAGCCTTCCTTGTCTCTTCAGGAGTAAAATTGTCAAGCATGATACGGTCAACACCACCCACGCGGAGCACCTCATTGAGTTCTTCAAAGCCACGGACCTCAATCTCAATCTTCAGATCCTTACCCTTATCCTCAAGATACCTGTGACAGCGTGAAATGGCATTTTCAATTCCCCCGGCAAAATCAATGTGATTGTCCTTCAGGAGAATCATGTCAAAAAGTCCAATACGATGGTTAGTACCGCCACCGATTTTCACAGCCTCTTTCTCAAGCATACGCATTCCAGGAGTAGTCTTTCGTGTATCAAGTACACGGGTATTCGTACCTTCAAGCCTCTTGACATACCTTGATGTCATTGTAGCAATACCCGACATTCTCTGAAGGATGTTGAGCATAAGACGTTCAGTCTGTAACAGACTCTGAATCTTACCCTTGACACTCATTACAATATCACCCGGCTTAACGTGCGCACCATCATGAATGTACACCTCAACCTGCATCGTAGGGTCAAAACGACGGAATACCTCCTTGGCAATTTCCTCACCGGCAAATATTCCTTCCTCCTTGATGAGCAACTTGGATTCACTTTCCGCATCAGCAGGTATGCAACAGAGAGTTGTATGGTCACCGTCACCTATATCCTCAGCAAAAGCGAGGTCAATAAGCCTGTCGTTGAGTTCTTCTACGCTTAACATGATTTCTATGTGTTTATTATTGTTACTATTCAACAAAAAATTAATGTCAGCAATCCGTTTTATCGAATTTTCATTGCAAAGGTACAAAAAAATACAATACGACAATCACATTATTAAAAAATAATCAACAAACTTAATTTCACCATCGTTTATCGAAAATACAAATACAAACTATCGGATAAAAGCAGAAAATTATTATTGATTGGGCAAAAATATCATCATACCTTTGCAGCGGAAAACAAAATGGATGCAGTCCGAGTGAATGGACCCACATCAAAAAACATAAAATAAAACAAAGTAATAAACTTAAATCAACACAACTATGGTAAAGAAATTTTTCATAACAACAATCATTTGCAGCTTGTTTCCTTTTTTCAGCTGTACTGCAGGCGACGGAGTCAACAACTCCCCAGTAACTATCGGCAACCTTGACAGATTCATGGGTAAATGGTATGAGATAGCACGTTTCGATCATTCTTTCGAACGCGGAAGGACCAACACCATGGCAGTCTATACCAAGATGATGGACGGAACTATCTCTGTGGAGAATGCCGGTATGAAGAAAGGCAAGCAGAAAGTCTCTTCAGGAACGGCTAAGACCACCGACACGTCCGGACTCCTACGCGTTTCGTTCTTTTGGCCGTTCTACTCTGACTACAGAGTACTCATGCTCGCCGACGACTACAGTTATGCCCTCGTAGGAGGATCATCTGCAAAATACCTTTGGGTACTGGCACGCAAGCCACAGATATCACAGTCTGTACGTGACAGGCTGATGAAGGAAGCCGTACGCAGAGGCTACGACACGAAAAAACTCATTTGGGTTGACCAAACTCAGAACTTAGCGAAGTTTTGATTCCTTAGCATATTTTTCATATTAGTTTCTTGTGATTATTAACTGATTGCCGGGGGCCCAGCGAACACCTATTTATTCATTGTCCTACTACTGCTGGGCCCCATTTTTTCACAACTCTTCCTGCGGTTTAACTGCAACGGCGGCGGGTCCGCCACGCCAGACAAACCACGACTACATAATTTCACCCGACGGTTGCATACATTTGCCATGAGTATGCGACCGTTTTTTTATAGAAGTCACCCTAACCCCTCCGCCCTACTCTCCTCAGGCGGTTAGGGCGCTTTGCGAGTAGCCTTGTAGAGAGAGGTAATAGAAAGCAATCTACACATCTGACTGTTTCAATAAACATCATTGCTGGTTCGATGCTACCTCGATGTAACTTTGCTGTAACTTTTCTTTTTCTCCGCTGGAAAACGGAGATTAGCGAAGAAACAGCGGAAAATAGCGGAGGCACAACGAACCAGTAACGGAAGAAAATCCAACTTTCAGCGGAGAAATAGCGGACCAATGACATAATTATGGTTTGCATATAACATGATAGACAATAGAGGAGAAGCATCACTCACTTTTTATGTACGATTTTACTTCTAATGAAATATCGGTTTCGTTACTGACTCATAACTGACTCATAATAGACTTACAAAGGGTGCATAGAGTAAGTCCCTTAGCTTCTAATATTATAAAGCACCATGTATCAATTATATGAATACCAATTATCACAAAAAAGTATCAGGAAGAAAATGACCAATTACGAGTCTGTATGTGCTACGACACATCCCTTCGGGTTGTGGGCTATAGTATTAGATTTATATATCTATCGATGATTCCAAGCCATTACGGACTGAACTGTATAATTTCGGACTTTCAGCCATTATTAAAGTTCCCTACCACCTCCGTAAAGGTAAGGGAATGGGAACAATTAACTTTTTATCATAAAAAAGACAAAAAAATCCGTTTACGAGTCATTCACTTCATTTATTATTACTATCTTTGCACTCGTAATGTATTATAATACAAGTTTCGCTGGGCTCCACTTTTAGTAGAAAAGTAGTCAGGAGACAGGAGTTAAGTAGGGCGAAGATTGAGTATCTTCGCTTGCGACGTCAAAGATTGATTATCTTTGATTGCGAAGACTGAAGATTTATCTTCACAAATGAGTGCCGAAGGCTTATAGATTTATCTTCACAAAGGAGTGCCGAAGGCTTAGAGAAAGCTAACGGCTAATGGCTAATGGCATTACAATACTCAACTCCCTTAACTCCAAATCTACTAAACTACTGAAAGAAACTGCGCAAGCCTGAAACTTGCAAAAGTTGAATAACATAATAAAACAGATACTGACTATGAAGAAATCTATTTTTCTCATGCTGATGCTGACAATGACTTTGTCAGTCAGCGCACAAAGAACTCTATTCGGTGGAAACAGGCAGGCTAATGCTTCTGACTATTCTGCATATATGCAAGGTGCTGTTCCGGAAAAGGACGGCAAGGTGGTATTTTCTACTACTATTGACGCTCCCGGAAAGAGTAAGGCTGAACTGTTCAAGGCTATATCTTCGTGGGCAAGCCTGCGCTATATGCCAAATTCCGAAAACGGATATTGGAGCAACAGGGACTATTACCGCAATCTCGAATATGCTGCCGTGAAGGAAGCAGATGCTCTTACTGGCAGAATCGTTTGTTTCGGCAACGAGGAACAGGTTTTCTCAAACAAGTTCCTTTCCAAGGACTACACCCGCATGGACTACAACCTCACCATTGACGTTGCTGACGGTAAGGTTTCGGTTAAGATGGAAAACATCGTATATACATACGTGCTCAAGGATGATCCTGAGCGTATTCCTGCCGAAGACTGGATTACTGACAGGGAGGCTATCAGCAAGAAGGGTAAACTCATACGTTCGAGCGGCAAGTTCCGCATAAAGACTGTTGATCTGAAGGATGAACTCTTTGAAGAAATCGCCGGTGCCGTTAAATAAATAACGCTGATACGTGAAGACCGAAGATATTGACAAGATTATTGCCGAAGCCCTGGAGGCGGATAAGCAGAAGGGGGCAGGCAGGAAGCACAGGGGGAAGCCTCTGAGCAGCCATCGAAGCGACACTATCCTGACTGTAAGGAAGGTGCTGAACATTGTGTTCATCATCGGATTCCTGGCGGCTGTTATTATTTACTTCGCCCTACCCGACCAGCGTGTGCTGTTCTTCTGTGTGGGTTTCGGTGCCATGTTCCTGAAGATTATCGAATTCTTCCTGAGATTCCTGTTCTGAGAAGAACGACTCTACTGATGTTCCCTCAGTAAAAACCATCTACTCGAAATGGATGGAACTTACTCCAACTACAGATATGAAACAACTTTTCCTCATAACTGCATTCATACTATTTCCATTAATGACTTCAGCCCAACGTCATATCAGAGGACTGGAGTCAAATGCTGATTTGGACATGACTCCCGAAGATTCGGTCGGCGACAACGACAAGAAGATTGTTCCGACTGAGGTTTATGCCTGGAACATTGATGATGTGTATGGCAACCGTACCGTGACTTACGTTGACACTCTGCATCACCTTTATCAGAATCACAACCTCAACGAGGGGCTTGAAGGTCACTACAATCACCTCGGCAACCTGGGTACTCCAAGGCTCAGCCGTGTGTATATGGAACGTGACGAGGGGGATGAATTCATCTTCGTCAATCCGTTTGACCAGTTTTTCATGCCTACGTCGCAGTTTCGTTTCTACAACACGAAGTCACCTTTCCTCAATGCTGACTACAACTTGTGCGGTGACAAGCAGTCGGGTGATTCTCACATAAAGATTACGTTTACCACCAATGCGGGTAAACGCGTCAACTTCGGAGCCTTGTTTGACTATATCTATGGTGAGGGATACTATTCCAACCAATCTACTGCCCACATGGGTGCGTCGGGGTTTGCCTCGTACATTGGTGACAGGTATGATTTTCACTTCTACTACACTCACAACCACATGAAACTGGCTGAAAACGGCGGTATCATTAGTGAGTCTTACATCACCAATCCTGAAAGCCAGAAGAAGAGTTTCGACTCCAACGACATTCCTACACAACTGAGCAACACTTGGGGAAGACAGGATCACGACATCGTACACTTCAACCACAGGTACAACATAGGCTTCACCCGCACCGAAGGGGATTCTACGGACATGAAGGAAGTGTTTGTTCCGGTTACGAGCATATTCCATACGTTCCACCTGCAGAACATGAAGCGCAGGTATATTGCATACGGTACGCCTAAGGACTATCACACTTATACTTTCCTGCCTGGTGATTCAGCCCGCGACAAGACTACGTACATGCAGATAAAGAACATTGTGGGACTGTCGCTCAGGGAGGGTTTCAACAAATATGCGGCTGCAGGACTGAATGCCTACGTTGGTTTCGACCACAGAAGTTACGAGATGGAAGATTCCCTGGGACAAGGTAGGTTCGGTATGGGTACGCACAAGGAGTCGGACATTCTGATTGGCGGACAGTTGATTCGTACAGGCGGACATCTGCTGCACTACAACGTGAATGCCGAATTCATTGTTGCCGGCGACAACATCGGTGATTTCAACGTGAATGGTCACGGAGAACTGAACCTTCCGATACTAAGGGATACTGCACAGATTTCTGTTGATGCCATCGTACAGGACAAGACTCCTAGTTATTACCTGCATCACTTTCATTCCAAATATGCGTGGTGGGACAATGACGGGATGGACCGCCAGTTCCGTACCCGCATTCTTGGTAGTGTGACTCTGCCTAAGACAAGAACGAAACTGACTGTAGGACTGGAAAACATCAAGAACTACACTTATCTTGTGGATAACGGGGAGTTGATTTCGGAGAACCTTGAACCTATAGTGAGATATACACATAATATCAATGCTACTCAATGCAGGGACAACATACAGATTATCAGTGCCAACCTGCACCAGGACTTCGTGTTCGGTCCGGTTCATCTTGACAACGACGTTACTTATCAGACTTGTACGGAAAGTACTCCTCTGCCATTGCCTACCCTTTCGCTCTATCACAACCTTTATCTGAAGTTCAAGATTGCAAAGGTGCTGAACTGTGAACTCGGAGGGGATGTCAAGTACTTCACGAAATACAAGGCTCCTACCTATTCGCCTGTACTCGGACAGTTTGCTGTTCAGAACAAGGACAACCAGGTGGAAATAGGCAACTACCCTATCATCAGCGTATATGCCAATTTTGACCTGAAACGTACCCGTTTCTACATACAGTATTTCCATGTGAACCAATCTGACGGAAAATATTTCTGGGCTCCTGGCTATCCTGTGAATCCACGATGCATCAGATTCGGCATAAGTTGGAACTTCTACGATTGATATTACTTTCTATCTGCACTTCTGTAACATTATGGGACTTGAATTACTAAACATAGCAGACTCTAAAGACGGCATCATGATGTCGGAAGAGAGTGTCAAGGCTGGTTTTCCATCTCCCGCAGAGGGTTTCTCGGATAATACCATAGACCTCAATCATGAACTTATCCATCATCGTGCTACGACTTTTTGTACCCGTGTAAGTGGTGACAGCATGATAGATGCTTATATCCATGACGGTGACTACCTTATTGTTGACCGTTCCCTGGAGCCTCACGACGGAGACATGGCTGTATGCTTCATTGACGGAGAATTTACCCTCAAATACATCGAAGTGACTGACAAGGGGATTTGGCTGAGACCTGCAAATCCCAATTATCCCAAGATACATGTTGACCCTGAAAGCAATTTCATGATTTGGGGTATCGTCACATATTCAATCCATAAGCGATAATTCTACTCACTACAAAACCTATTTTCAGATGTTTGGGTTATGTGATTGTGACAGTTTCTTTGCCTCCTGTGAACGGGTGTTCCGTCCTGAACTCTATGGCAAGCCTGTCGTTGTACTAAGCAACAACGACGGATGTATTGTTGCCATGACTCGGGAAGCCAAGCAGATTGGATTGAAGCGCGGTATGCCTCTCTTTCAGATAAAGGACATTATAGAGAAGTATGATGTGGCTGTGTTTTCAAGCAACTTTGCCCTTTATGGCGACATTTCAAGCAGGGTGATGCAGATTCTGGCTGAAGAAACCGGGGACATAGACATCTATTCCATAGACGAAGCTTTTTTCAGCCTCGACAGATTCAATCCCGAAAACATGCGTGAAGGACTTCTGCAGGTCAGGAACAAGATTTTCAAGGGTATTGGAATACCTGTGTCTATCGGTGTTGCTCCGACTCGTACCTTGGCAAAGGTTGCAAGTCACTATGCTAAGAGATATCCCGGTTATAAAGGTGTATGTATAATAGATACTGAAGAAAAGAGAAAGAAAGCCCTGGAACTGCTTCCTGTGCGCGACGTGTGGGGCATAGGAAGAAAATTCGGCAAGAGACTTGACTATTTCGGAATAACTACTGCTGCCGATTTTGTGGATAGAAGTGAATCGTGGATACGCAATGAGTTTCACAAATCGGGTGTACAGACTTGGAAGGAACTTAAAGGTATCCCCTGCAAGGAAAGTGAAGAACTTTCAGAAAAACAAAGTATATGCACAAGCAGATCGTTTGAAAAGATGGTATGCGAATGGGAACAATTGGTGGAAAGTACTGCCAACTTTGCTTCGGCTTGTGCCGGAAAACTGAGGAGGCAGCATACTGTATGTCAAACCATAACGGTATTCGTACTATCCAACCGTTTCCGCGAAGACCTTGAGCAGTACTACAACAGCAGGCAAATCACAATGAATGTTCCTACAAATTCCACTATGGAAATTGTGAATACGGCTATCATTGCTTTACGTCAGATTTTCAGGAAAGGAATTATGTACAAGAAATGCGGTGTGGTTCTTTCTGATATTTCTTCCGATAAAGCATATCAGCAAGATATATTCGACACAAAAGACAGGTTGAAACTGTCACGACTGACCAAAGCCATTGATTCTATAAACAATAAAAACGGAACTGATACCATTCACCTTGCCATACAGAATGTTTCTGACAAGGGACAGAACATAAGGCATGAGCACCGTTCACCTTGCTATACGACAAACATCAATGATGTGTTGATTGTAAAGGTTTAAACCGTTATCACTCAACCATACTTATTCGTTCAAGTGTGGGGATGTCAAGAAAATAAATTATGCGGCGGTCAACGCGTATCAATCCTTCATCTACAAAATTGGAAAGAGTCCTGATAGCATTGGCTACTGTCATATCTGACATTTTTGCCAAGTCTTCACGCTTCAATCCTACTGTCAGTTTTGGTACATCGTCCATCGTTCCCAACCTATTCAACAAATAGAGCAAGGTATCGGCAAGACGTCCACGCAGATGTTTCCTCAACATATTCAGATATCGGAATTCTGCACTACGCGAACATTTGGAGAGGTTCTCAAGTAAAAGTGCCGGCAACTTACGGTTGTTCTCCATTGCTTCCATTACTACGGAATTGGGTATGCGGTACAGTACTACATTATCTATACAGGAAACTGTGGTTGAACGATTGTGGTTGGCTATATAATCCCTATAGCCAAAGATATCTCCCTTGCGCAAAACGGTAAGCATGCGTTCCGAATTACTGTCACTCCCAAAAAGGACACCTACATATCCTTCTGCTATGACATACATGTACTGTGACAGATCACCATTTTGATAGACGTGTTCATTACGCTTGCATATATGAATTTCCATATTGGATATCAACCGTTGTCTATCTGAACCTGACAGGCAATTCAGGAGTCCTCCCATGACTTCATTCATATATGATTCTGTCATGAAAACACCATCAACTGCTATGTTTTTAGGCTTTCTGTCCATTGTTTTTGTTTTGCAACTACAAAGATATACCTTCACTTCGATATTTGCAAGGAAAAGTGTACAATTTTACGACTGAGAGTTATATTATATAGTCAAATAAACATTTTTTTGCAAAAAAAGACCATTGGATATTTGCAACATCAAAGAAAAGTCGTAAATTTGGAGATGAATTTGATGTGATACGCATCAAATATACTAAAACCACTACAAATACCTAACATCACAATATGAGTTATATTAGATTTGAGAAAACACTTATGACCAATTTGCAGGAGGCTCTGCCAAAGGAAATCCTGCGAACCAATCGTTCCGGTGCATACTCGTCATCATCCATACTTGACAGCAACACCCGCAAGCATCATGGACTGCTTGTAGTGCCTGTGCCTCAGATTGACGGAGAGAATCATGTTTTGCTGTCTTCGCTCGACGAGACCGTGATACAGCATGGTGCTGAGTTCAACTTGGGACTACATAGGTATTCCGGAGGTACATACAGTCCTAACGGACACAAGTATGCCCGTGAGTTCTCATGGGAAAAGGTACCTACGACCATATACCGTGTAGGTGGCGTGATATTGAAGAAGGAGAAGGTGTTCCAGCACTTTCACAACAGGGTACTGATCAGATACACTCTTCTTGATGCACACTCCGTAACTACGCTGAGACTCCGTCCGTTCCTTGCATTCCGGCGTGCCGACCAACTGACACACGAGAATTATGCGGCAAACCGCAATTACAACGAAGTGGACAACGGAATATGTACCTGTATGTATGAAGGCTACCCTACCCTTTACATGCAGGCAAGCAAGAAATCCGAATACGTGTTCACTCCGAACTGGTACAAGGGTATTGAATATCAGCACGACATGGAAATGGGGTATGCCTATAAGGAAGACCTGTACGTTCCCGGTTATTTCGAGTTTGATATCAAGAAGGGCGAAAGCATTATATTTGCTGCCGGACTTGAGGAGGTAGATACAAATTCACTTGCCAGCACATTCGATGAGGAGGTTGAAGTACATAAGCCTCGTGAGAACTTTATCCAATGTCTGACCAATGCTGCCCACCAGTTCCACAACAAGCACGACGGAGAGCACTATATCATAGCGGGGTATCCTTGGTTCAAGTCAAGAGCACGCGACACATTCCTTTCTCTTCCGGGTCTCACATTGGCTATCGGTGAGATTGACAGTTTCAGGAAAGCCATGAAGACTGCTGAAATTGCACTCAATGACCTGATGGAAGGCAGAATGATATCCGTAGATATTCAGGAGATGTATGATCCAGACATTCCACTCTGGGCAATATGGTGCATTCAGCAGTATGCACGTCTGTACAACCGTCAGGAAGCAATGGATACCTATGGCGACCTCGTAAACAGAATCATTCAGTTTATAATGGACGGAAGGCACCCAAACCTTCACCTGCATGAAAACGGTCTGCTATATACCAATGGTACGGAAAAGCCTGTGACATGGATGAACTCAATGGTCAACGGTTTGCCGGCTGTTCCACGGACGGGATATATCGTAGAGATAAATGCCTTATGGTACAATGCCCTGAAATTCAATGCTCAGATATTGGAACACAAGGGTGATGCAGAAACAGGCAAGCAATGTGACACATGGGCTGAACTGTCGGGAGAGTCATTCAAGGATACATTCCTGAACGAGTATGGATACCTGCTTGACTATGTTGACGGCAACAACATATCCTGGGCTGTACGTCCAAACATGCTTATCGCAGCATCTCTTGAAAATACTCCGCTGACAATTGCTGAACGCAAGAAGATATTCGACATCTGCACGAAGGAACTACGTACACAAAAGGGAATCAGGTCGCTTTCACCAAAGAGCGGTGGATACAACCCTATATACAGAGGAAACCAGCAACAGCGTGATGCGGCTTACCACCAGGGTACTGTATGGCCTTGGCTGCTTGGTTTCTATATTGAAACAAACCTGAAGATATACAAGCAAAGCGGATTGTCGTTTGCAGACAGATGCCTTGTAGGACTGGAAGGAGAAATGTTCTATCACAGTTTGGGTACACTATCGGAACTCTACGACGGAAATCCTCCGTTCGAAGGTCGCGGTGCCTACTCGTTTGCAATGAATGTTGCCGCAATTCTGCGTGTAAACAAACTGATGAGCAAATACTATAACTATTAATATAAGGAGGAGAGAAAAAGATGAAAGTATTAATGTTCGGTTGGGAGTTTCCTCCAAAAATATATGGCGGTCTGGCTGTTGCATCCTATGGTATAACCAAGGGACTGAGTCTGCAACCCGACATGGAGACTATATTCTGCATGCCGAAGCCTACCGGAGAGGAAGAAAAATTCCTACGGATTATCGGTATGAACCAAGTACCGATTGTATATCGCGGTCATGACTATGACTACGTGAAAAACAACATCCCTGACTACATGACGCCAGAGGATTATTATCGCTATCGTGATCATATCTATGCAGACTTCTCATACATGCATGTCAACCACATGGGCTGTATGGAATTTGCCGGAGGCTATCCAGGCAACCTGCACGAAGAAATAAACAACTTCTCCATCATTGCAGGAGTTGTGGCACGTAGTGAGCAGTTCGACATAATACATGCCCACGACTGGCTTACTTACCCTGCAGGAGTACATGCAAAACTCATAAGCGGAAAACCATTGTGCATCCATGTTCATGCTACTGACTTTGACCGTTCACGCGGTAAGGTCAATCCTACGGTCTATTCCATTGAGAAAAACGGTATGGACCATGCTGACTGCATCATGTGTGTGAGTGAACTCACACGACAGACGGTAATAAGGGAATATCATCAGGACCCACACAAATGCTTTGCAATGCACAATGCCGTATATCCACTTTCCCAGGATCTGCTCGACATTCCACGTCCGGATCATTCAAAGGAGAAGGTCGTTACATTCCTTGGGCGAATCACTATGCAGAAAGGTCCTGAATACTTCGTGGAAGCGGCAGACCTCGTTCTCAAGCGTACACAGAATATCAGATTCTGCATGGCGGGGTCAGGCGACATGCTCAATGCCATGATTGACCTCGTGGCATCAAAGGGTATTGCAGACCGATTCCATTTCCCTGGATTCCAGCGAGGCAGAGAGGTATATGAATGCTACAAGAACTCAGATGTGTTCGTAATGCCGTCGGTAAGTGAGCCGTTCGGTATCGCCCCACTCGAGGCTATGCAATGTGGAACTCCGTCCATCATCAGTAAACAGTCAGGATGCGGAGAAATACTTGAAAAGGTTATTAAGGTTGACTACTGGGATATATATGCAATGGCTGACGCCATCTATTCAATCTGTACAAATCCATCACTTTTCAATTATCTTCAGGAAGAAGGTATAAAGGAAGTGAACGAAATAACATGGGAGAAGGTAGGTCAGCGTATCCGCAGCCTTTACAACAGGCTTGTATAACAGCAATGCACACTTAACCAACAGAGAATAAACAGTAACATCATAAATCAAGATATATAAATCTATGGCAAAGACAATATGCTTATACTTTGAGATACATCAGATCTGTCACCTCAAGCGCTATCGTTTCTTCGATATCGGACGTGACCATTATTACTATGATGATTTTGAAAACGAAAGAAGTATCAACGAGATAGCAGAACAGAGTTATGTTCCTGCATTGCAGACACTCATCGAGATGGCACGCGAGAACGGTAAGTTCTTCAAGGTGGCATTATCAATTTCGGGTGTCGGTTTTGAACAACTCGAGACACATGCACCTCAGGTAATTGACCTTCTCATTGAACTCAACAAGACGGGTTGTGTGGAATTCCTATGCGAGCCATACAGTCATGGTCTGGCTTCACTCGGAAACGAGGAGAGTTTCCGTGAAGAGTGCATGCGCATGAATGAAAAGATAAAGGAAGTATTCGGACAGACTCCAAAGGTATTCAGAAACTCAAGTCTCATCTATTCCGACGAGATAGGTGCACAGGTTGCGGCTATGGGATTCAAGGGTATGCTCACGGAAGGTGCAAAACACATCCTGGGCTGGAAATCCCCACATTTCATATACAACTGCGCACTCAGTCCATCCCTGAAGATTCTGCTTCGTGACTACAAGTTCAGCGATGACCTCAGCCTTCGCTTCAACAACTCAGACTGGAGCGAATATCCACTCTTTGCAGAAACATACATCGACTGGATTTCACAATTGCCTGAAGAAGACAACGTAATCAACATATTCATGGAACTGTGTGCATTTGGTATGTACCAGCCTCTGTCAAGTCACATACTCGACTTCCTGCGTGCCTTACCTGCCTGCGCAAAGTCACGCGGCATCACATTCTCCACTCCATACGAACTATGTTCAAAGGGTAAATCTGTAGGAAACATAAATGTTCCGTACCCTATCAGTTGGGTTGACGAAGAACGCGACACAAGTTGCTGGCTCGGAAATCAAATGCAGCGCGAGGCGTTTGACAAACTTTACAGCGTAGCCGACAGAGTCCGTATATGCAACGACAGAATGATCAAGCAGGACTGGGATTACCTTCAGGCATCAAACAACTTCCGTTTCATGACTACAAAGAATGCCAACGTAGGTATGAGCAGGGGTATATACGACGGTCCGTATGATGCATTCACCAATTACATGAATATTCTCGGCGACTTCATCAACCGTGTAAACTCACTCTATCCTGTTGACATGGACAACGAGGAACTCAACTCATTACTTACCATCATCAAGAATCAAGGTGAGGAAATCGAAGCCAAGGACAGAAAGATTGGAAAACTCCAAAAGGAATTGGAGAAATATCAGCCAAGCGTCAAGGAAGAATTAGTTGCTGACACAAAACCGGGAACTGCAGCCGAGAAGAAGGCAAAAGCAAGGAAAACAACTGCAGCAACGAAAACAGAAGCAGAAAAGAAAGTTGCCAAGCCTCAGAAACAGTCAGCAGCAAAAGCCAAAGCAACAGAAAAGAAGACCAAGACAGCAGGAAAATTAAGGAAAGAATCAAAGTAAACAGCAAAATACGACTTTAGGATCCAGCCCATAAGGTTACTGGATCCTTTTGTTTCCCTGCAAGTACAATAAATTCCCGACACAATCAATGTATTGACGTAATGACATTCACACTACTCATAGACAATATGCCGTCACAATCATGCGACCTACATTCGGAACATGGATTATCCCTGTTCTGCAAGTGGCATGATAGGAACATACTTGTTGACACCGGTCTTACCGGAAAGGCAATGGACAATGCGAAAATACTCGGTATAGACATTTCCGATATTGACATACTTATTCTTTCACATGGCCATAATGACCATACAGGAGGTTTGGAACGTTTTCTGCAAATCAACGGTAAAGCGAAAATATATGCTTCATCGCATATCAGACAATATAAATATGAATCAAACCGACATGGTGTCCCACATGACATTTCCCCTGATATAAATACCGTCAATAAAAACCTGACTCGTTTCTGTTTTATTGATACAGACACAAATATTTCAGACGGAATATGGATATTCCATCCGAAAAACGATGAATATCAACGTCCTGCAGGAAACAAATATCTATCTGTAGATTACGAAACGAAACATAAGGAATATATTGCAGACGATGAAATTGCCATAGCAATTAAGGAAAAGGACAATATCATCATTATATCTCCATGTTCGCACTCCGGACTGCTGAACACGGTCCATTCAGCCCTAATGGTTACGGGACAACCCGCAAACCACGTAAAAGCATACATTGGTGGACTGCATCTGCTTGATGAGGAATTTGAAAACGACCAGGTAGAAATGATTGCACAAACATTCATGAAGCACTACCCCAATGCCAATCTATATTCAAGCCACTGTACAGGAGAAAAAGCATGCAGATGTCTGTCATCCGTACTGAATGACAGATTTACAAAATTCCATACAGGATATTCATTCATAATATAAACCATATACAAGTTTCGCTGGGCTTCACTTTAAGTAGAAAAGTAGTCAGGAGACAGGAGTAAGTAGGGCGAAGATTGAGTATCTTCGCTTGCGACGGCTGAAGATTTATCTTCACAAAGGAGTGCCGAAGGCTTAGAGAAAGCTAACGGCTAACGGCTAATGGCATTACAATACTTAACTCCCTTTAACTCCAAAACTACAGAACTACTGAACTACTGAACTACTGAAACTGAGCAAGTCAGGAACTTGCGAAAGTTGAATAAACCATACCATTTTCACAATATTCAATAAAACAATCATGAAACTGACAGCAATAGCAGACATCATGTCAAGGCGCAAGACACGCAGCATATTGGCATGCCTACTTATCTCCGTAAATATGCCGATAACGGCACAGACAGTAATAAATCTACCATTTACCGGAGAACGTGAGACAGACAATGAACCAAGTATGACCGTATATCTTCCAAAGAAAGAAAACGCAAACGGATGTGCAGTAATACTTTGTCCGGGCGGAGGTCTACGTGTGCTGTCATGGCACGACGATGTTGAAAGAATGGCTGAAATGCTCAATGAAAGAGGTATTGCAGCCATAGGATTAAAATACACACTTGACAGAAGTACCCATGCCGGCGGAGGAAGTATGCCAAAGATGGTCGATGTTACAAAATTCGACAAGTTCAAGTTGGCAAATGCCAATCCTATGCCATCAGAGGAAAGTACGGCAATATGTCTGCGTGCCGCTGACGATGCAAGAAATGCCATCAGAATCGTAAGAGAGCATGCCGATGAATGGAATATTAAGCCCAACAAGGTAGGATATCTTGGATTCTCAGCCGGAGGAGGTGTTGCCATTGCAGCAACGGTTACAGCCAAAGAAGGAGAAATGCCCGATTTTCTTGCATCCGCTTTCGGACCGTCACTCATTGACGTAACAGTTCCTGAACAGGCACCGCCGCTATTGATTATGACACGGGTGGAACACCCCAACGTAGCAGCAGGATGCCTGCAACTGTTCCTTGAATGGAAAAAGGCGGGAAAAAATGCAGAAATGCATTTCTACGGTGACGGTCAGGGACCGTTCACATTAATGGAACATACAGGAAAAACCACGACAGAAAACTGGAGTGACGAGTTTCTATCGTGGTTAAAGAGTAGGTTTTAAAGTCAACGAGTCTACAAGTCTACGAGTCTACAAGTCTACGAGTTTTCAATGATTCGAGTTTTCGAGTGACCGTCCGGACGGCTTTGCTTGTTGACTCGTTGACTTGTAGACTTGTTGACTCTAAAACAGCCAATGGCAATAAATTACGTTCCCCTCTTAAATTAAATAAGTGGCATTCCGTAGTCGGCACATTCCTTTCGCATGGAATCAGGCCAAATGCTTGCCTGAATTTCACCGATGTGTGCCTTGTGGAGAAGAATCATGCAAAGACGACTCTGACCGATACCTCCACCTATACTGAGAGGCAATTCCTCATTGATAAGTTTCCTATGGAAGAACAGTTCCTTACGTTCATTCTTTCCGGTAAGTTCCAACTGACGCAGCAACGCCTCCTTATCAACACGAATACCCATACTGCTCAACTCTACCGCCCTATCCAATACAGGATACCATATCATGATATCACCGTTAAGTCCGTAGAAACCATCAGTATTAGGAGTTGTCCAGTCATCATAGTCAGGAGCACGGAGATCGTGAGGTTCGCCATTACTCAACTTACCACCGATACCCATAATGAATACAGCACCATAAGTACGGCAAATCTCATCTTCACGTTCCTTTGGAGAAAGGTTTGGATATAACTTCATCAGTTCCTCTGCATGGATAAAATGAATCTTTTCCGGAAGGAATGCCTCAATCTGAGGGAAATGTTCGCATACAAGATACTCAGTACGACGCATTGCGCTGTAGATATCACGGACCACATCCTTCAGGAATTCAATATTTCTGTCCGCAACATTTATTGTACGCTCCCAGTCCCACTGGTCAACATACAATGAATGAAGGTTATCCAATTCCTCATCACCGCGGACAGCGTTCATATCAGTATAAAGACCATATCCAGGCTTTATATCATATTCGCCGAGCATCATTCGTTTCCATTTAGCCAGCGAATGAACAACTTCAGCCATCTGGTCGTTCATATCCTTAATAGGAAAAGACACAGGACGTTCCACACCGTTAAGGTCATCATTAAGTCCAAGTCCTTTCAGCACAAACAACGGAGCAGTCACACGTCTCAATCTGAGAGCCGTGGAAAGATTTGACTGGAAGAAATCCTTTATGAGTTTGATACCCTGTTCGGTTTCAAGTGGAGTAATCTGCTGTCTATACCCCTGAGGCTTTATTAGTTTGCTCATATCGTGTCGTATTTTGAATTTGGCGACAAAGTTACAAAAAATAACGATAATGAATGCCAATACAATTACTTTTTAGTCAGCAACACCATATTTTTAGGACATTACACCACACTCTTCATATTTTTTTCATATCTTTGCAAAAACTATGGATATACCCATAATAACTCTACGGCAAAAGTTCATGGTACAAGACAGAAACAACTAATTACAGTTATATATGTTCAAAGACAATTCTTTATATGTTGCTCACGGTTCCAACGGACCTATCTCCATTCAAGGCAAGATGGCAAACCGTCATGGCTTGATTGCCGGTGCAACAGGAACGGGAAAGACCGTAACACTTCAGGTGTTGGCAGAAACATTCAGTCAGGCAGGCGTACCTTGTTTCATGGCAGACATGAAAGGAGACCTTTCAGGCATCAGCCAGACCGGAAGCATGAGTGAATTTATAGAGAAACGCTGCAAGGAATTCGGCATAGAATCACCACAATTCGGCAGTTGTCCAGTTACGTTCTATGACGTATTCGGAGAACAGGGACATCCTATGCGTACAACCATATCAAACATGGGACCCGAACTGCTTGCACGTCTTATGAACCTCAACGAGACACAGGCAGGAGTCCTCAACATAGTATTCAAGGTTGCCGACGAACGCGGTCTTCTGCTCATCGACCTCAAGGACCTGCGTTCAATGCTCAACTACGTATCCGAACACGCCAAGGAATACACCAACACATACGGCAACGTTGCAGCACCTACAGTCGGAGCCATTCAGCGGGCACTGCTTTCGCTCGAAAGTCAGGGAGCAGAAAAATTCTTTGCAGAACCCTCGTTCGACATAATGGACCTCTTGAGATGTACTCCCGACGGAAAAGGTATGATGAATGTATTGGCAGCCGACAAACTGATGCTCAATCCAAAACTCTATTCGTCATTCCTCCTATGGCTGCTCAGCGACCTATACGTACAGTTGCCGGAAGTAGGCGATTTGGATCTGCCGAAATTGGTATTCTTCTTCGACGAGGCACACACCCTGTTCGATGACACGCCAAAAGCATTGGTCGACAAGATAGAACAGGTTGTAAGACTCATACGAAGTAAGGGAGTCGGTGTATATTTCGTGACACAGAACCCAAGCGACATTCCTGATTCCGTACTTGCACAACTCGGAAACCGCATACAGCACGCACTCCGTGCATTCACACCCAAGGAGCAAAAGAACGTCAAGGCAGCAGCAGAAACGTTCCGTGCCAATCCAGACTTCAGGACAGAAGATGCAATAATGGAATTGGCTACAGGTGAGGCACTCGTTTCATTCCTCGATGCCAAAGGCACACCGCAGATGGTAGAAAGAGCCAAGATACTCTTCCCACTCAGTCAGATAGGAGCCATCAACGAAACCCAACGCGACCAGATAATAAAATCCTCACGCATCTACGGAAGATACGACAAGATAGTTGACCGTGAGAGTGCGTTTGAAGTACTGTTGGCTGAATCAGAAGCCGCAGCACAGGTAGAAGCCGATGCGAAGGCAGCAAGGGAAGAAGCAAAGGCTCAGGCACAGGCAGAGAAGGAAGCAAGGAAAAGCGGCAACAAAAAGAGCATATTAGGAAAGATACTCAGCGCCGTAATAGCAGCATTGGCATCACTCATAGGTACCAGGGTAGCAAACTCCGTGAAAGGAACCAAATCCAAGGAATCATTAGGCAAGGCAGCAGCAGGACGGGCAGTAAGTACCGCAACCAGAACAGCAACACGAGAACTCACCCGCAGCATCCTTGGCAACCTTGTAAAATAAGGAGAGGCTTCCCCAAAAAACTTGTTGACTTGTAGACTTGTAGACTCGTAGACTCATCATTAACAAAAAAACAAATAACATGGATTCAGACAGTTATCCCGCGACAAAGCGGATTATGAGACAGCAACCATATTGTTCAACCACTAATACCCCGGAAGCAATATGGCATTGATTTTAATTTACATGGGAGCAGCCCTGCTGATTTCAGCAATATGTTCAGTATTGGAAGCCACCCTACTTTCCACACCTATGTCATACATCACCTCACTGGAGATGCAGGGAAAGAAAGGAGCAGCCCAACTGAAGAAATTCAAGCAAAACACAGACCGACCTATTTCTGCCATACTTATCCTGAACACTATCGCCAACACGGTAGGAGCCTCACTTGTAGGTTCACAGGCAGCAGAATATGCAGCACAAAACGGATATCAACACGAGACCACCATAGGTATAGTATCCGCAGTATTCACCTTGCTGGTACTTACCTTTGCAGAAATCATACCGAAGACCATAGGTTCCAATTTCTGGAGAAGACTCGCCCTGCCGGCATCATCAGTAATACGCATACTGGTGATTTTGGCATTTCCCCTCGTATTCATACTCGAGAAACTCACCCATCTCATATCCAACAAGTCCGACAAACTTTCAGTAAGCCGTGAGGAAGTATCGGCAATGGTAACAGTAGGAGCAGAAGAAGGAGTACTTGAGAAGGAAGAAAACAAGATGATTCAGAACCTGCTGAAACTCGATGAAATCACAGCACACGAAATCATGACACCAAGCGTAGTCGTGTCAATGGCAGACAGCAGTATGACATTGGGAGAATTCTATAAGACAGAAGAGTACAAGAACTTCTCACGCATACCCATCTATGACGACGACAACAGCGACTACATCACCGGATACGTATTGCGCCAGACAATTCTCGAACGTCTGGCAGAAGACAAGTTCAATGTAAGGCTCAAGACACTTGCACGCCCAATCCTGTCGTTTACCGAAACGGAATCAGTAGGAAACATCTGGGAACAACTGCTTGCCAAGAAGGAACACATATCCATAATAATCGACGAATACGGAAGCCTGCGAGGAATCGTCACACTCGAAGACGTCATCGAAACCATGCTGGGATTCGAGATAGTCGATGAAAAGGACAAGGTAGTCGACATGCAGGAATATGCCAAGGCACAGTGGAAGAAGATGCAGAAGAAACAGACCAAATAGCCGCAGTCACGGCAGCAACGGTTCAGGAAAACAAAAAAGGGAAACGCTTCATTGCATTTCCCTTTTTTTCGTGAGGTCGGTACCCGATTCGAACGGGTGTAGACGGTTTTGCAGACCGTTGACTAAGCCTCTCATCCAACCGACCATTTTGCTTTTGCGGGTGCAAAGGTATATGTTTTTTTCGGATTTGCAAAATTTTTTGGCAAGAATTATGCCAATAAAGTAATGTTTTTGTTATCTTTGCAGTGTTAATACTACGATTAATGGCAAAAAACTCAAAAATATTCAGGAAAAAGGTAGAACAGTTCATCGAAGAAAAGTCATTGATGAACCCCTCCGACATGATACTTGTAGCCCTAAGCGGCGGCAGCGATTCAGTATGCCTTCTCCATGTCCTGAAGTCATTGGGATACCGACTCGCCGCACTGCATTGCAACTTCAGGCTGAGAGGCGTGGAAAGCGAGCGCGACGAAAGATTCGTGAGAGAGTTGTGCCAGTCATTGGAAGTACCGCTCACCGTGAAGGATTTCAACACCTCAGAATATGCCACCCGGAAAAAGATAAGTATAGAGATGGCAGCACGCGAACTCAGGTACGCCTTCTTTGAAGAAGAACGAATCCGACAGGGAGCCGATGCGATAGCAGTAGCACATCATATCGACGACAACACCGAAACCTTTATCCTGAATGCAATCAGAGGAACCGGAATACGCGGATTGGCAGCCATTCAGCCACGCAACGGCAGAATCGTCAGACCGCTGCTGTGCGTCACACATACCGAAATCCTGGAAGAGTTGAGAGAATGCAGCATGGAGTACGTCACCGACAGCACCAATCTCGAAGACCGTTACAGCCGCAATAAAGTACGCCTGAACATCATGCCGATGATGAAGGAAATCAACCCATCAGCACCGACCAACATCATGACAACCATCGAAAACATGCAGGAGATGCTGAAAATCTACGAAGGATACACCCAGGCAGCCATAAGCAGATGCGTCAGCAGGAAGAACGGAAACCTCGTGATTGATATTTCCGAATTGAAGGAAAGCACCTCACCGATATCAGTACTCCATGAAGTGATGTCCCCCCTTGGATTCAACCGGAACCAGCAACTCAGCATACTCCAATCCGAAGAATCCGGCAGGACATTCCAATCAATCCAGAATGAAGACAGGGAAATAGCCTATACCGCACTAATTGACCGCGGAACCATCATCATACGGAAAGCAGGTAACGGCAGCACACCACCCGTAGCACTATCCCAATATACAGATATAGCAACCGAAGAAGCAACACCGCCCATAGACATCAACCCCTCCCCACTCTACGCATACATCGATGCCGACAAGATAAAGGGAGAACTCCACGTCCGTTCCGTCAAGCCCGGCGACCGATTCCAACCCTTCGGCATGAAAGGGAAGAAACTGGTAAGCGACTATCTCACCGACCGCAGGATGTCACTCTTCGACAAGGAACGGCAATTGGTAGTATGCGATTCCCAGTCCATCGTATGGCTCGTAGGCCAACGCAGTTCCGAACAGCATCGGGTAGATACCACCACACGGCGCGTAATAATCCTAAAATGGCAAAAGAATGAAGACTGACACCGGCAGCAATACAGACAACCGTTCACCATACCTGTGGCGAAACTCCAACTACGTGAAGGTACTTGCAGCAAACTTCCTGCTCTACTTCTCCTTCATGCTCCTCACCCCCCTGCTCCCCCTCTATCTGAAAGACACCTTCGGAGCCGACAAGGACATGATAGGATTCGTACTCTCAGGCTACACGCTCATGTGCCTCATAGTCCGTCCGTTCAGCGGATACATCGTCGACAGTTTTCCCCGCAAGATAGTACTGCTCATCTGCAACTTCCTGTTTTTTCTCCTGTTTGCAGGCTATCTCGTAGCAGGAAGCATCACCCTCTTCGCCATCTTCCGCACACTCCACGGAGGACCGTTCGGAGCAACCACCGTAGCAGCAAGTACGGTAGCCATCGATGTGTTGCATCCGTCACGCAGAGGCGAAGGCATAGGCTACTACGGACTCAGCAACAACCTCGCCACAGCCATCGGACCCACCGTGGCAATATACCTGCTCCACGCCTTCGACAGTTACACCCTACTCTTCTGGATAAGCATCATCTGCTCCCTGCTCGGAGTACTGCTTGAAGTAACAATCAAGGTACCCGACCAGCCACGCAGGTCAAATGCCGGACAGGCAGACACCGACTCCACGGCAGGCGAAAGCAGGCAATCCATGCTGCGCCTCGACCGATTCTTCCTAATCAAGGGATGGAGCGAAGGACTCACCATGGCATGCTTCGCCTTCTCCTACGGAGTACTGTCCACCTACCTAGCCATCTACGGCAAGGAAGAACTGGGCATCACGAGCGGATCAGGACTCTTCTTTACACTCCTCGCCTCCGGACTCATGCTGTCACGGCTCACCGGAGCCAAGGCACTCAGCCGCGGAGAAGTAGCAAGGAACGCCACCGAAGGAATATGTGTATCATTCTTTGGCTACCTCCTCTTTGCAGCCCTCCACAACGCATGGGGATTCTACGGAGCAGCCATAATCATCGGTCTGGGCAACGGACACATGTACCCAGCCATACAGACCATGTTCATCAACCTGGCACCCCACACACAGCGCGGAACAGCCAACTCCACGATACTCACCTCCTGGGACGTCGGTTTCGGCATCGGAGTACTGCTCGGAGGACTGCTCGCCGAAAACATCAGTTACGGTTCAGCATTCTGGGCAGCATGGATAGTCAACGCCATGGGAGCCGCCTTCTACTTCGCATACACACGCAGTCATTTCAATAAAAACAAACTAAGATAAAAGACCATGTTCAGCAAGCAAACCTACATCAACCGCCGACAGACACTCAAGGAAAAAGTCGGCAGCGGCATCATTCTGATATTCGGACACAATGATGCACCGTCAAATTACCCCAACAATGCCTACATGTTCCGTCAGGACTCATCCTTCATGTACTATTTCGGTCAGCACCGCGACGGACTCGTAGGAGTCATCGACATAGACAATGACAGGGAATACCTCGTCGGCAACGACATCGACATTGACGACGTCATCTGGACAGGCTTCGTACCCTCCGTACACGACCTGGCAGAAGAAGTAGGAATCCACGATACAGCACCGATGGACAGGTTGAAGCATATAATCGGCACAGCCACCGAAATCCACTACCTCCCACCATGCCGCCACGACATCATGATACAGATAGGCGACCTTCTCGGCATCCATCCCGCCAAGGTACGCGAATCAGCATCCCTGCGGCTCATAAAGGCAGTAGTAGATATGCGGGCCGTGAAGACCGACGAAGAAATCGAGGAAATAGAAAAATCCATCACCGTAGGCTACAGGATGCACACCGCAGCCATGAAAGCCTGCAACCCCGGAGTATCCGAAAGTTACATAGGCGGAGTACTCGCAGGAATAGCCCAGAGTTATGCCTACCGTGAATCCTTCCCGTCCATCGTCACCATGCACGGAGAAATCATGCACAGCAATCCATCCACCCAGCCACTTGAAGCCGGACGCCTCCTCCTCTGCGATGCAGGAGCCGAAAGCATCGACGGATACTGCTCCGACCACACACGCGTGACACCAATAAGCGGAAAGTTCACACAGCAGCAGCGCGACATCTACACCATCGTAGAAGCATGCCACGACCTCGTAATCGAGAAAGCCCATCCAGGCATGAAATGGCTCGACATGCACCTCGACGTATGCCGACTTATGGCAACACGCCTCACCGACCTCGGACTCATGAAAGGCAACCCCGAAGAAGCAGTACGCGCAGGAGCCCACACCTTGTTCCTCCCCCACGGACTCGGACACATGATGGGCATGGACGTACACGACATGGAAGGACTCGGACAGATCCACGTAGGATTTGACGACGAAGTACGACCATCCACCGAATTCGGACTCGAATGCCTGCGATGCGGACGACGCGTCCAACCAGGATGGGTAATGACCGACGAACCAGGCATCTACTTCATACCGATGCTCATCGACAAGTGGAAGGCAGAAGGCAAGTACCTCGACTTCCTCAACTACGACCGGATAGAACAGTTCCGCAACTTCGGCGGCATCCGCATCGAAGACGACATACTCATCACCGACACCGGCTGCCGAGTACTCGGCAAGGAAACCATCCCATACCACATCGACGACGTCGAAGACTTCATCAGTTAAGGCATTCAGCCCTTTGCGTTTGCGTAGGCGTAGCCTTTTGCGTTTGCGTTATCGTTTGCGTAGGCGTAGCCTTTTGCGTTTGCGTTTAACCGTTGCGCGGATTTTGAAGTTCACTCTTCACCAAATGTGGCTGAGAGCACTTATTCATCGGCGTTTCAATGTAGTGAAGAGTCAGTTGTTGCTCTTCACTACTCTTCATTGACTCTTCACCATGCTGAGGACCATTATTCATGGGCATTTTAGGCATGTTTAGTGAAGAGTGAAGAGTATTTATATTTCTATGTACTTACTGGAATCAGCACGCATTTCCCCTCATTAGCCTACCATATTGCATTTCCATCCCAAAGTGTCCATTTTCGCCCCACCCCATCATCGTGACATCAATTTTACACACAGCTGATACACAGTGTTTTATATCAAAGAAACACCCATATCCGTTATACTCACCTCATAAGTCCGTAACAGGCCAGTTATAAGTCAGTACTTAGTCAGTAATGAAAGCCAAATTACGCTGGAAGTAAAATTACACATAAAACGTGCGTAATGTTTTCCTCTCATATGCAATATTTGAGGTTGATTATTGGGATATGACTACTTGTACTATTTACCTACATTTTTACTTTGCTTTTTATTTACTTTTCCTACGCTGTTCCTTTGCTCATCCTCCGCTGATCCTCCGCTGCTCCTATGCTCTTCCTCCACACCAAACTCGAACCAAACTCGATGCAAATTCGAACTGGCTCTGCTATTTTATCGACTTTGGTTCGAGTTTGGTTCGAATTTGCTTCGAGTTTGCAACGGACTTATTGCGGAGGTACAGCGGAGGTAAAGCAGAGGTAAAGCAGAGCATTTTATTACCTATTTTACTATTTTGTACCACATGGCACAATGGCACAACTGGCGCAAACAACGTTCTGTTGCATAAACCTCCAAACAAGAAAATGAAACAAATTTGAATTTTTTTGTGCAAAATATGTTTTGATTAAAATAATTTTACTTATCTTTGCAACATCCTCCGGGAGAAATCGGAGGTGGAAGGCGTATTTGCTTTCTCCTTATGACGAATCTGGAAAATTCTTATATATAAGGTCGAGATAGTAATAAGCCTATGTTGGTGTACAAATACAGTATCTTGCCCACGCATGTCTGTTTTTATACATTCAGCGTGGGTATATTTATTTGTTTCATTCCTTATAGGTTTTTCCAGAGCCCGTCATAGATGAACGAATATGTTCCCGCGCTTTCTTATGGTTAAACCTTTAACACTCGTCAGGGAACGATGAGTACATATTATTAACCGGCAACAAAACTTACAATACCTAACCTATCACAAACAATTAACTGCAATTCTAATTGTTCGCATCCCGTATCACAATACGTTATGCACACATTCACCCCATTATTTGTAAATATTTTGTATAATTGATTCCCTTCCGGAAACATTTGAATGCTATCTTTGCAGTAATCAATCAAAAAATACATTACTATGGCAAGATTCATTATCACAACGAAACGCACGAAAAACAGCAACGGCATCCGCATAGAGCCAGGCATGTCCGTTGAAGTGGTCACCCAAAGTATAAACAACCCAGTCACCACCAATGGCGGTCAACCAGTAATCGATGCCTTCATGCGCATCTACGGCATCGACATCAAGAAAGCCGGATGCTTAAACATGAATGAATTGGATGTTGAAAGAATCAGTTAAACAATTGAAATATGCTTCGAGGTACAACAACATTTAAGTGCGAAAAGTGCGGCCACAAATTCGTCGGTCCAGATTTCGAATGGAGGGCAACTTCACGAACTGCACCATTAACATGCCCGGAATGTGGCGGAACAGCATACGCGGTTCACGAAAGTTGGTTGAGAAAGATATCCAAACTATTGAATTAGCCGTAACAACAAATCCAACCACTTTACAAACTAATTTGGTGGATTATTGGAAATTTAATGAGGGCAATGACATTCTTGACCAATAAATGTGAAGTAAAATAGTTCTACTATGGCAACATTCTACTGCGAATACTGCGGACACAAGTTCGCTGACGTAAGGCAACTTGTAAACAGTACATGCTCAAACCATCCAGATGGTCCCAACAGAGGCAAGCACAAGCTCTACGAAGGAAGGGAGAAATCAAGTTACCTATGCCGTTTCTGCGGCCGTACTTTCCCCACAATCATGCAGATGGTCTATGCACCTTGCTCATGCCATCCCAAAGGATGCAACAAAGGACATCATTCACCAGCATTGTAAATAATTGATGAGCCATTTAAGTGGCCTCATTTGTAAAACCAAATAATTCTATATATGGCAAGATTTAAAATTACGACAAAACATGTGAAGAACTGCAATGGTATTCGCATTGAGCCAGGAATGTCTGTGGAAGTAATTACGCAGTCTATGAGTAATCCTGTAACCACAAATGGTGGACAAATCGTTGTTGATGCTTTTTATCGTATCTACGGTATTGACATCAAGAAAGCAGGATGTTTAAGCATGAATGAATTAGATGTAGAACAAATGTAGGCTTTTACTTATGCAAGATCAAATAAAAAAACAAATTAGAGGATTCATCGATCATTATATAAACGTAGAAGGATTGCCTTACCCTCAAAATGGGAGTTTAGAGAGGTTTAACTTATGGCATTTTGCTCATGTTTTTGAGGAAAAAATGGAAGTTCGATTAAATGACAGTCAACTGCAGAGGTGTAAGACTGTGGAGAATTTGGTACAAATGTGTTATTCTGTAGTAATTCTTTCTTCAAAAACTAGTATTGGTAGTTTGACGAAAGAATCATCAAAAAAGGAAAAAACAAAAGAGCAAGACCGCAGTTCTAATTCAAAGGAAAAAAAATCAACTATCGACAATGAACAAAGCCCTATTACAGATTCAGAAGACGATAAATGTGATATAGATTCCACACTCAATGTTTTAAGGGCAAAAGCAAATGAAACAAAATCAGATATTTACGCAAGAATATTTAATAACACTAAAACAAAACGTAATGGACATTTTAAAAGATTTTAATCAGCGCATTCAAAAAGCTGACGAATTGGTAACGTCTGTCTTACCAACCGGAGAAGTTTTGAACGACCTTTCCTTGAAAAAGGATGAAGCCTCAAAGACTTTAGAGAGAAACAAAGAAGTAAAAATCCCTTTTATAGGTGATTTCTCTGCAGGAAAGAGTTCACTTCTTAATGCATTCATGGGAGTAGATTTACTGCCGACAAATCTTACACCAGAAACAGCTGTCTCATACCAGTTGTACTATGACACAAGAGAGCATCTCGTCATCGTACGTGGTGATGGTTCCACTGAAGAGGCTCCTGTTGATGCTATCAAATCGTTGAAACTTACCCCCAACGATATGGTGAATGTGTACGTAAACAATGACAAAATTCGAGAGCTCAATGCTCGAGGAATCGTCCTTGTTGATATGCCTGGAATTGATTCTGGCATCGAAGCACATAACAATGCCATCACCAAGTATTTGCAGGAAGGAACGATCTTCGTTATCGTCGCTGATGCCGAACAAGGTACACTTAGAAACAGTGCAATATCTTTCATTCGTGAAATTAAGCAATATAGTCTTTCCGCTGCAGTCTTAATCAACAAGGCCGACAAGAAGTCGCAGTCTGATATGCAGCAAAACATCCTGCCACACATCACAGATCAAGCAAAACGCTATATTGGCGAAGGAACCTTTGTAGGTGTAACATCTGCTTCAACCAAAGAAACAGGAGCCGTTTCTATCATTCTGAATGATGTTGATGTAGAGTCTGCGATTAAGCAACGTTGCTCTGGTGCTGTTAATGGATACATCAACGATGATATTACTGCTGTACAGACTAGAATTACCATAATCAACACCGGCAAAGACGAGTATGCAGAGAAGTTGGAACAACTTAAGAATGGTCGTGACAAAGCATTGCGAAAACTGAAGGAACTCGATGAAAACGCACAACCTGTTGCTGACTCCGCACAGGATATTCTTGATGATGTCAGCAATGCTTTGAATGCACGCTCTTCTTCTCTGGCCAATCTCCTTTTCAGTAGCAACAATAACATGAATATGTTTAATGCCGAACTCCTGAATATCATTCGTCCGGTTATGCTGAACGCTTTCAAACGTGAGTTGACAGAGTATAGCACTGTTATAGGAGGGGCTGTCCAGGGCTTTGCAGTAGATGTTAATGACATATTGGCTGACAAGAACAACAAACCGTTGGATTACGCAAAAGAAATGGCGGGCAACATGTTTGGAGGCAAGGCTCTTGAAAACATGCTCAATGCTGGTATGAAAAAGTTAATGGAGCGCTGGGCTGAGAAGAAAGGACTTGTCACCCTTTTGGGCTGTCTCTCCAAAGTTATTGGTCCGGTAGCAACAATCATAGTCAACCTCATTCCAGACATTCTCTCCTTTATCTTTGGAAAGAGCCGTGAAGAAAAAGTGGAAGAAATACGCGCAAAACTCTCATCGGGCGTATTTGACCGTATTGTCGAAGGTTTACGTCCACAAGTAGTACAGATGCTTGCCGAGCAACGTACAAATGCTATGTCTGAAGCAGAAAAACTTGTAAACGAAGAAATTAAAAATTTCGATGCAGCCATCGAACAAGCCCAAAATGAGCAGGAAAAGAATGCTCAGGAACGTGAGGTTGAAACAGGCAAACTTGTTCAAACTGTTCAAGAATTGCAAGCACTTCTAATAGCATAAAATAGAAGACCGTCCAATATGAAACTGGATAACTTAAAGCAACAGTATAAAAATACAGGTCGCAAAAGTACTTCCGATATATTGAAAGTTGATAGATATGAGAATCCACAAGAGGCGTTGAATCTTGTGGCTCATATCTGTACAGCTGCGGCTGATATTGACCTTAGTGGTTGCACAGAATCTTTCTACAACATGCTCGGCAAAATACAAGATCTCTTTGAAGAAAAGAATTTTACGTTTGCAAACAAAGATTTCTTTGAAGACTGTGAGAATGTTGTTGCCGACATGGAAGATAGTGACGCGCGAATGACTTTAACTATAGGCGTTGCTGGTGGATATAGTTCGGGAAAATCTTCATTTCTGAATGCACTTACAAATCTGGGGGACTTGTTACCAACAGGCATTGATCCCGTGTCTATTGTTAATACAGAAATTAACTGTAACCCTGATGCCACGCAAATCTCTGTCAGAGGGTGTAACATTAAGAATGATATCGTTTTACTTGACAAAGAAATTTTGGGCTGTATAAAACATTCTTCTAAGACAAAGGTGTTCTTGACTTCTGTTTTGAACAAGCTTACTCTTGATATTCCAGCTCCTGATTATCTTTGTAATGTTTGCTTTATAGATACTCCTGGGTACAATAATTCTAGTGCGGCAAATAAAGAAAATGGTGTGACAGATAAAGATACTGCACTTGAAGCAGTCAAACGTGCTGATGCCGTCTTATGGTGTATAGATAGCGAAATAAGCACCATTACTGATACAGATTTTCAAATGCTTAAGACTTTAGATGTACCATATATTATCATCTTTACAAAAAGTGACAAGAAGAGCAAAGATGAAATTTTGCACATTATGAGAGAAGCAGAGAAGGTCTGCAAGAAAAATATTGCCAGTAATTTACCTTATGCCATAGTTGCCGCAACTTGTGCTTCCGGTAAAATAGAGTCAACGACGTTGGATGGTAAAGATTTATCACAGATATTAAGGCAATTAAAGAAAAAATGTGGCACTCATGATCTTCTTCAGTATTGCTGCAATAGAATAGAAGATTTGTTTACAGCGGAAATTCTTGTTTCAGAAGTAAAAATCAATGCCAATGAACGACTTCGACAGAAATTGATTGAAAAGAAGAAAAGAGTCAATGGAGAAGAATTGGAAGAATTGGAAGACGAAACGGATCAAGTCAGAAGCACCATTAAAACAGAAAAAGACTTTTGTCATTTACTAAATGAGAAAAAAACTTTGATTCTACAGGAGGTCAAAGTTGCATGTACCGAGAGTTTGAAGGTGGTTAAACGTGTACTTGGTACACTTCAGCATCTAGACCATACCGAAGATAAAGATATATTTTCTGCTATTAGTGCTGATAACATGGGACGTTTTCTTGCTTGTTTCAGTACAGGAGTCGATATGACTTCGCTAAATAGAGACAAATATACTCCGATGACAGCAGCTGTTGCAAGTGGGAACAACGAAATGGTAAAGTTCTTAATCGAACACAATGTAGGAATTGACATACTTCGCGAAAAAGACGGAAGAGGATATAATGCTTTTGAAACAGCAGTGATGAATCATTATAAAGATATTTGTTCTCTACTTCTAAATGCAGACCCGCAACTTCCTCGTTTTAGCCGTCCTGTTGTTGAATTGTCTCGTATGAATAACTTTGAACAATGGATAAAACAATATTCTTAACATGAAGATAACTAAAAAAAACTACAAAACTGCCTTCGAAAAATTATCATCGTTAATTGAAGGTATTCCGACTTCTGATAACTCAGAAATAAACGACGCCAAAAAGCGCATCTCCGATGAATTGAGTAATCAGCGTAGCGGATGTGAAGAACTATTGCGTACCAATGACATACTTCGTATAGGTGTTGTTGGTCAGGTTAAAGCAGGCAAATCCTCCTTCTTGAATTCATTGATATTTGGAGGCGAAAATGTTCTTCCTCGGGCATCAACCCCTATGACGGCAGGTTTAACCATATTACAGTACGGGGAGGAAAACTCTTTTGATGTTGAGTATTACAATTCCTTGGAATGGCAATCATTCAAAGACAAGGATATTGAATACGCAAAGCATATAGCTGACGCACGTGCTGAGAATCCGGAGGCGACTGAAGATGAGTTGGCTAAAGAAATTGATAATGCTCTTCTTGCAGCGCATGAGCTGGTGTCTAAATGCAGCCGAAAGGCTGAAAGTTGTGTGCAGAAAGAATCGAAACATGACATACATCCTTTTAAAAGCATCTCAGAACTTCAAGATGTGTTGGAAACATATGTCGGTGCTGAAGGTGTTTATACACCTATTGTTAAAAGTCTGACTATAAATATCCACGACGAAAGACTTAATGGTGTTCAAGTGATAGACACTCCAGGAGTAAATGACCCTGTAGTTTCGCGTGAACAGAGAACACGTGAATGTCTTCGTGGATGCCATGGTGTTTTCCTACTCAGCTATTCTGGACGTTTCTTTGATCAGGTGGATGTCTCGTTTCTTGTAAACCGCATTGGCGAGCAGGGCATTGGTACTATTGTAGTAATTGCAAGCAAATTTGATTCTGTTCTCCAGGATGTTGGTAACAAATTCCATGATGACTTATATGGAGCTATATTAGATTGCCAACGCAGTCTTCGTGGTCAAATGGAACGCAATTTGGCTTCTTCTGAGTTTAGAGGTAGCAATCCAGAACTCGATTTCAGTTCAGGTATCGGTTTCTCTATATCGCATAAGGAAGAAAATCGACTTGACGATACGGAACGCAATGTTGTTGAACAGATGAGAAGATTCTTTCCAACTTTCTTTAGTAATAGCGCAGATTGTAAAGAAAATTTCAACATGTTGTCTTCTATTGATGACATTCGTGAAAATTATTTACAGAAGACTTTTATTGACAATAAAGAGAAAATCATTGCTAAAAAACTGCAAGATTACTTTGTCGGTTCAACAGCTAACATTAGAAAGATTGTTGAATCTAGACGTGAACGTTTGCAGCAGATGTTATCAGCGCTCAACGAAAATGATATTAAAGACTTAAAAAATCAACGTAAGCAATATCTTGACATCGTGGTCAATATAAGCAGTGACATAGAAAGTGTTGTTAAGCGTGCAGAACAACGTGCAGAGCAATCCGTAAAGAAAGCCCTTAATGGTTATTCTTTCAATGTGAGCAGAGTACCGACTACCTCAAAAACAGCATATTGTAATCGAATATCAACATTATGGCGAAACAATAAGAGTTTTAGTGTAGATTACGAAGTCGTTGATATAAACAAACTCGCAACCAATCTTGAAGATGGATTTAAGAGAGAACTAGAAAGGATAAATTCACTTTGGGAGAAAGAAAGTTCAGAAATTATTCAGCTTATTAAAGATACTATAGGAGATCTTATTGCAGAAAGGGAATCTGTTGACAAAGAAGGTAAACTGAATGTGCGTTTGTTGCGCAATATACTAAATGAAACCATTGATTCCATGCAAAATGGAACGACTCTGGACTTCTTTGAAGCCCAAGATAAATTTAATGAGGCTGTCACTTCTTGTCTTCAGGGACAAGATACCGTTAAAACATCATTCGGTCGCATGGAAGAGAATGCTGCCAAAAACGAAGTTCTTAAATCTGCGACAAATATAAAAGAACAGGTACAAAAATCCGTTTATTCTCTGCTAGATTCTATGCATACCGAAGTGCAGAAAGTTGTAAAGAAAGGAAGAGAAGATTGTTTGGCTGTCCTAACTGATAATAAAGAGATGTTTATTAGCACGATTAAAGACAGTATAACATCTTATTTAGATGAGCTTGAAGTTAGTCTCCAAAATAAGGAGATGAATATTTCGACTCTAAATGAAGCTATCAAACATCTAAAAGAATTGGAGAACGTCTTAAAATGAAAAATGTAGTTGAAACAGCAAACAGTCTTTTGATTGAAAAAAGAGACGCTCTAGTTGATGAAGTTAAAGATAAGTTTTCATCAATAATAATTCCTTCGGAGAGCGAAATAGATCAGGAAACCATGCATCCATGCATTTCTTCCCCTAAGACTGCATATTGGTCTATAGGAGGCGGTGTTGCACTACTTGCATTAGGTGCAAATATTGACCATGGGAAGGTTTTGTCAATCGGGGTTGGAGTAGGAGCTATCATATTTGGTGCATTTAAGTTGTTTCATACAAGAGCCGATCAGAATGAGATTAACCAAAATATCAAGCAAGTTGATATTAATCTTATAATGAGAAAAATAAATGACAACTATAATGAATTATATAGTTCTATTATGAACGAATGGGATGATGGCTTAAATACAATCAAAGAGCAGGTTGTGTCATTGATAAACAATCTCTCACTTGACTCATCTATGCGTTCAAAAGCAATGAATGTTATTCGTTCTCGCTCCATAATCGAAGTTTCCACTCTTGATTTGCTTAACGACTTAAATCAAGCTGGTAGAGGAACTGGGTTGAATGCTTTACAGAATCAAGTGTCAATTGCAGAAAATGTATTCATCCAAGCAATTAATACTGCTTGCCAAAAGCAGATGGACACGTATAATAGTTTGATGTCGATATAAATTCTGTGCAAACCAAAATACAGCCTATGCAACTATTAATTCCTTTTACAGAATCTACGGACTTGATCAAGACTAAGAGCGGGCAGAATATAAACCTGAGTACAGTTGACGGGAAAACGGTAAAGGTGGGGTATCGGATTCAGAAACGGATTCCTATACTTGGTGATATTTCCAAGGAGTTTTCGCTAAATCTCACATACAAGGGATTGGTCAACGAGGTTCTGAAACTTTCATATTCAGCTGATGCCGTTGGTATTGATTTAATCATCAAGGGATTGCTGGCTATTGTTTCGTCTCTTGTGGAACAGAAGGTGGTGGAGATTGGTGAGAACAATCTATTGTTGGTTCATCTGGACAAAATTGAAAACGTACACAAGGCATTGCAGCAGATTGATGTGGAAGATATACGATTCCAAGAAGGTATGGCTGTAGCTGACTTTCATATAAAATGATACAGTCGTAATGACGAATCAAGTATCAATTCTCAATCAGCATAGCTTATGCAGAAGACAACGCTTGAATTTTCACATAATGCCCGTACAACTTATACGGCGGTAAAGAATCTGTTCAGGAAGCACACTAAGTTCAGTAGTGTGAAGACGAATGACGAGTTGTTTATTGTTGAAGCGCGTCATGGAGCATGGATCTCTCCATTCAGAAGAATCAGTAAAGATGAAGGTGGCGGCTACAAGTTCCACGACCTGCAAGGTTGTTGTGGAGTCCTCTTCACGTTCATGGCTCAACCTTTTGAATTTCGGTGCCAACAAGAGTAACATCTCCGACCTTAGCGACTAAATCAGCAATGAGGTATATAAGTTGATGCAACCTGGGGAGATTCCCATGAGCAATCAGGGAAACGACCATTCCACAATAAGGATTGTGCCACCTGAAATCAGATATAAATAAAGATGTCTAACTCATAAAAACAAAATTCAATTATGTATCCATTGACATTTCAGCCTTTTGTAGGTCGGGATTATAGTTCCGGCGGTATGTTCGGCAAACGAATATTGGTGTTGGGGGACAGTCATTATGGTTCTGTTCCCGAACCAACCATTACTCGGGATGTAATCGGATGGTATCTGGATGATAGTGTGGAACGCGAGGGGTGGATGAATACTTTCCTGAAATTTGAACGTTCACTGGTGGGACATGAGACTGACCGGACAGAGACAAGTCGTATATGGAACTCGTTATTGTTCTACAACTACCTGCAGGTATTGTTGTCTGGTCCGCGTGAAGCAGGTACAGACAAGCAGTATGCGGATTCAGCGGATGCATTCTTTGAGGTGATTGACCAGTATAAGCCAGAAGTTATCATCGTCTGGGGAAAGCGCGTCTGGCAGCACCTTCCGTGGAATGGATGGTGCGAGGGAAATCCTCTGACCGTTGACGGATATGATGTGGATAACGGGACATATACACGTCGTGATGGAGGCAAGGTCAAGGTGGTGTGTGTGTACCATCCGTCTGTAGGTTATTCCTGGGATTATTGGTACAAAGTGATAAGTTTATTCATATAATGCCAAATCAACTTTCGCAAGTTTCTGACTTGCTCAGTTTCTTTCAGTAGATCAGGAGTTAAAGGGAGTTATGGGAGTTAAAGGCTTTGGATAGATGATTTACCTTCATTCTTTTATACTGCATGCATCATACAATACAATACTTTTTGTTGACAAAAATCGTTAAAAACATTACTTATTCGACAAAATTACCTAGGAAACGCGTTCTTATTCGACAAAATTACTTATTTTTGCAGAAAATTTAATTCTTAATGGAAAAAAAATCTTCTGTTTCAACAATAAGAGAGGTTGTGATGGCTACATCAGACAAAAGTCTCTCTGCCGAAATAACAGCAATGCAGAAAGAAGGTACAATTCGTAAGATTGCGCCAAAGGTTTATACTACCAACATGGATGATGAAGCTGAAGCAATAATACGCAGAAATATATACTTCATACTGGGTCAGCTATATCCTCAGGCTGTCATAAGTCACCGTTCTGCATTTGAGTTGAAACCAACTGAAGAAGGTGACATATTCCTTACCTATACATATACGAAAAACATCAATCTTCCAGGGGTGAAAGTACACCTTCAGGAAGGACCGAAAGGAACAGACAGGGATATGCCTTTCATTGAGAATCTGTTTATTTCAAGTACGGAAAGACGAATGCTTGAAAACCTTCAGCCTGCAAGAACAAGAGGGGGCGTTTCAAAATGCTTACCTCGGACATTTGTGGAAGATCAACTTGAACGGATACTTCAAGTGAATGGTGAAAGAGGTATCAACAAGTTCCGTGACAATGCTCGCAGCATGGCTGATGCATTGGGTATGCAAAAGGAATTTGACATTCTGAATTCTATCATCAGTGCTCTGCTAACAACAAAACCAAGCAACATCCTTTCTTCCAAGTTAGCAGTTGCCAGGGCAATGGGCAGTCCGTATGATGTAGAGCGTTACAGATTATTCGGCACTTTATTTGATGCCTTGCACAATCAATCCTTTGCTGATATTGATGAACCAAATCAGACTACAACTGAGTTTCGTAATTTTGCTTTCTTTGAGAGCTACTTTTCCAATTATATTGAAGGAACCGAGTTTGAGATAGAGGATGCTTGGCACATTATTGAGACAGGAAAACCGATGCCGGCACGCAATGCTGATTCTCATGATGTATTGGGTACTTTCCAGATTGTTGCAAGCCGAAGAGAAATGCAGAGAATACCATCTTCCTGTGACGAACTTATTGACATTTTACAGGAACGTCATCGTCTAATGATGTCTGCACGACCAGAGAAAGATCCCGGTATGTTCAAGATGCTGAACAATCATGCCGGTGACTCACATTTTGTTGATTGCACCCTTGTTCGTGGAACTCTGAAAAAAGGCTACGAATACTATCAGGCTCTGGAACATCCTTTTGCCCGTGCCTTATTCATGCTTTTTATGATAAGCGAGGTGCATCCATTCAATGACGGCAATGGTCGTATATCAAGAATAATGATGAATGCAGAAATGGTTCATGCAGACCAAGCAAAGATAATCATTCCTACAGTATTCCGTGAAGACTATCTTAATGCTCTCCGTCGCCTGACAAGAAAGGGCGATTCTACAGTATTGCTTCGTGCTATGTCCAGAGCACGGCTTTTCAGTTCAAAGATTAGCGGTGATGACTTTGAAACAACAAAAATATTCCTTGAAAGCTGCAATGCATTCAAGGATAATGAAGGCTATATTTTGAAGTTTTAATTTTTGTTTATTCGACAAAATTACCCCAATAAGCCGTAGTTATTCGACAAAATCACCAATTTTTGTCAGATTTTCAAAGTATATTGGAAAAAACACGATGGTTTTCTCTATGTATGGGGCTATTCTATCTGCCCTACCCTTTCGATTCCGTACTTCTTCAGGGAGCTTTTGGTGGTATCGATATACAGAAGCAATTCATCGAATGCCAGATATGTCTTATTGTCCATCTGCATGATGCCGACATTGTCGCCGAACTTCAGTTTTTGGATTCCTTCATTGATGTCGCGCGGCACCTTATAGTATTCTCCTTCGTTTTCGGAAAGGATATAGAGGTGTGTCTGGGTGATGGCATATAATCCGGGACGGAGTTCATATTCATAGTTTTCAAACGGTTTGACGGTCTTCATGGTTCGGAACCAGTTGTCATAACATTCCGATACGGAGGATTCGGTTATGCGGGTGAGGTTCATCTGCATGTTCCAGGACTTTGACGGCAGCACTCGCTTGAACGGCATAGTTTCGAGATTCAGGACCGAAGGCATATCCGTTATATACCAGCAATGGTCTGAGTCGGCATAATCAAGTCCCTTTATTCTATGCATGATTGCTTTCGGGTGTACTATATAGGCTATAAGTCTTCCGTCGGCTGATTCCAACATGAACAAGGTGTAGCGGATTCCTGTCAGGTTGTTGTCGGAGTCCTTATGCCAATGTGTGGCGAAATAACAGCCGCCATCCAATGTATTCTCGATTTTCCAGAAATCAGAGAATTTAAGTTTTCCATCGCATTCATTCCAATACCCCTCTATGTCAAAATCAATCAGGTTCTGCTTCATTTCGGTAGAGGTGGAATAGATGTTGCCTGAATCAAAAAAGGCTTCGTAGGTATCAAGGATGTTTGTTACGTGATACAGCAGCATCAGTCGGGATTTGTGTTGCTCGTTGCGTGCCTTGGTGATGACTGGCAATTCAGAAAAGATTGTTTCGCCATCTGTAAACTTCTCCAACAAGGAAAGTACAGTCATGAAATCCTGTGAAATGTTTTCGACATCACCACCCTTTGAATCATATCCAGGAATGATCTTAAGCAAAAGCAGCAAAAGGAACGGGATACTTATGCCTTGCTGTATTGCCATTTCATATATTTCACATTTCTTTCGTGCAACACTTTCTATACGTTGAGGCAGATAAATATACCGCAACAGTTCCAATGCCACATCTGCAGGATTACTTCTTCGGGCAAGATTACTGCGGTAGAATTCCCAGGCAGTCCTATATTGCTGAAGCAGGATGTCAAGACCGATGTAGTCATCTGTCATCAACGAGACTTCAACCTTGAGGTCATGGTATGCAGCACGCATTTTCTGAGGGGATTTCAGACATCGCTTTATTCCATTGGAATGAATGGAATGATTGTCCATTACCGATTCCATTTCTTCCATGGAATTGTATATGAGGCGGGTGTTGACAATCGTTGTCAGCCATTCCTCGAATTTTCTTGAATCTTCCTGCATAGTTGTACGTTTTATTTAAGCATGTCAGGAGTTAAAGGGAGTTAAAGGAGTTAAGCTTTGGTTACCAAAGGCCGTTAGCTATTAGCCATTGGCCATTTGCTTTTCAGCTACATCTCTATTACTTAACTACTGTCTCCTGACTAATTTTCTACTAAAAGTTAAGCCCAGCGAAACTCGAATTTTATTATCCGGCACAAAGATATATAATTATTGAAATAGGACAAACTCTACATATAAAAATTAATAAAACAGGATGCATTTTTGTTAGCATTTCGTATTATATTACACATTCCACGCAATTATCTAATATTTCAGCAAAAAATCGCAATGAATATTTTACGAATACTTTATGAGTTCATATCTTTGCCACAAAATAAATATGAGAATTTGAAAATTAAGAAAGACGACGGGTTTCTGGAAAAGCCTATTATTTATGTGAAATGTGAGTAGGATGAGAAGGGCATTGGTTGCATATCTTGAAGAAGAAGGTATAAAAGCCAAGGTGGAAGACGGACAGGAAGAGTTTGAATACAACCGATGTTCCTTCTGCGTGGATTTCATTTTATTAAGAGCCATTCATTGGAGCGTTCCTTTGAGTGGCTTTTTTTTCATCACATCATACCTTTCCGAATTATATCGTCACTTTTTATTTGCATTCAGGTTGTTGTTACGATATTTATTTGTAATTTTGCAGCAAATTAATCAACAAACAATGAATAGTTTCAACAACAATGGGGTGGCTCGGAAAAATCTGCAAAAGTCCAAGATTGCGAATGCCACTGGTTCTCAGAAAAATTCTAAGGGTGCAACATCTGCCAACAAGGGCAAGGCTGTGTTTCTGCCGGGAAACATGAAATGGCTGTCGAGCGTTGCTGTTCCGGTTCTCTTTGCCTTGTATGCTTTCTTCATGCTGGCTTTCAGGAATGCAGACTATCTTTATGCCTGTCAGGAGCGTTCCATTTTCATTTTCGATTCTTCGTTCCTCGACATGATGCTTCAGCAACCGGGTGGATTCCTCATGTGGCTGGGCTGTTTCTTCACTCAGTTCTTCTATATTCCTTGGTTGGGCTCCTTGTTCCTCATTGTGATGTGGGCTGTGATATATTTCCTGACCGTCAGGACTTTCCGCATCAGCAGTCCGTTCCACTCCGTGGGTCTGATTATCCCAGCTGCCCTTCTGTGTTCGGTGATCGGTATCGGTTACTGGTTGTATTACGTGAAATCAAGCGGTTACTGGTTTACCGGTTCTATCGGTATCATGCTGATGTTTGCTGCCTTGCTGCTGTATTCGCGTATCGGGAACAGGTGGGTAAGATTGACTTGGATGGCTGTCTGGGCTATCGGTGGCTATGTGGCTTTTGGCTGGTATGCTCTTTTGGGTGTCGTCTGCATGTGTGTGGGAGAGGGCAGATTTGCCAGGGAAAGGGCCAACGGCGACGATGCTGCGGATGGCGGCATGAAACTATTGGCTTACATCGTGGGGGCTTTGCTCGTCATCGGTGTTCCTGTCGTTGCCTACCAATGCTACAGCAAGATGAACTTCAATCTTGCGTGGCTGGCAGCATTGCCTGTATTCCAGGTTGACGGATATGTATCGTATCTTCATGAAAATCCTTTCATCATCGTTGCTGTGGTTTCGGTCCTTCTGTGTCTGATTCCTATGAAGACGAAATGGGAGGATATACGCAGGTCTTCTGCTGCCGAAGTGGGTATCCTGTTTCTCAATTCGTTCATTGCCATAATGATTGCGGTGTTTGTGCTGTCGTGGAATTTCGACGATGAAAACTTTCACGCGGAACTGCGTACCTACAAGGCTATTGATGAGGGTAGATGGAATGATGCTCTCGACGAGGTGGGAAGCATGAAGACTGCTCCTACGCGCGAAATCGTTATTCTGCGTAATATAGCTCTCATGAACGAGGGTAAACTCGGTTCTTCGATGTTCAAGTACGACAACAAGAGTATTCCTCCTGCTACTGATGACTCCCTGCAGGTTCACATGGTGCAGACGAACGGACCGCTGACTTACCTGAACTACGGACGCACGAACTTTGCTACGCGCTGGTGTATTGAGAACAGCGTGGAACATGGTTTCAACATTGACAGTTACAAGATTCTGCTTCGGTGTGCCTTGGTGAACGGTGAGTATGACTTGGCTCAGAAGTACATCGACATCATGAAGAAGACTCTGTACTACAGGGACTGGGCTGAAAAGTATGAGGCTGTAAACGGTGACAGCATTAAGATTTCCAAACTGCCGGGAATGGAGTCGGTACATGAACTGCACAACAACTTCAGGTCTATTCTCGACGGTGACGAGGGTCTGATTGAAATATATCTGCTGGGATATTTCTCGCACACGCACAACAAGGACAGCAAACTGCTGACGGACGTGACTACGGCTTATTCCCTCATCAGCAAGGACATTCAGTTGTTCTGGCCTCAGTTCTTCCTCTATGCTTCTCTGCATGCCAAGGAACAGATGCCTATCCACTATCAGGAAGCGGCATTCCTTTATGGCAACCTTGAGCATCAGGTGGATATTTCGGGTATGCCTTTCGATCAGGAGTTGGTGGTGAACCGCTACAACAGTTTCCAGCAGATGTCTCAGTCGTATCTGCGGCAGGGCATGACTTCCGAACAGGTGGGAGAGGCTATGCGTCCTATGTATGGTGACACGTTCTGGTGGTTCTATTTCTTCGCAAGGAACATTCAATCATACTAAAAACGCTGGCGCGTTTTAAGTGAAAAGTGAAAAGTAATCAGGGGAAACGCAAAAGGCTTCGCCTACGCAAATGCTAACGCAAACCCTAACGCAAACGCAAAAGGGGGAAACGCAAACGAAAACGCAAATGCTAATGGCTAATGGCCAAAAGCCTATTAAATATAAAAAAAGGAAAGATAATGAAATACAGTAAGATCAACAGAATAGTGAGCGGAATGGGAGTATGCATGCTCCTGCTCGTATGTATCATGGCAAGTTGCACAAGCCATCCTTCGGTACCACAAAACTATACTCAGGAAAAGGGAAAACCGGAAATCTATCCAGACTATACTGACGTGGTGGTTCCGCCTAACATTGCACCGCTCAATTTTGCGATGAGGGACATCGACAACATCGTTGCCCGTTTCACTTACGGCAGTACATCCGTAACCTACGGAGAGGGAAGGAAGGTGCTGATTGACGAGGAGGAATGGAAGGAACTGCTCGGTGAAGCCAAGGGGGGCGACATTAAGGTGGAGGTGTTTGCCGAAAAGGACGGTAAATGGAAGGCTTACAAGCCGTTCTGCATCTCTGTTGCCGAAGAGGAGATTGACCCTTACATTTCCTACCGACTGATATTTCCGTCATACGTGGCTTACGAGATGCTGAACATCTGTCAGCGCGACCTTACTGGCTTTGAGGAGAAGGATATCTACACTAACACTCTCGTACAGACCGAAAGCAACGGTCAATGTATCAACTGTCACTCTTATCAGAACTACAAGACTGACAACATACAGTTTCACATGCGTCAGGGTTTAGGCGGTACGATGATTCTGCATGACGGCAAACTTACGAAGATCAACATGAAGAACGACTCGGTGCTGAGTGCGGGTGTTTATCCTTCATGGCACCCTGAACTGCCTCTTATCGCTTATTCCACTAACCATACCGGACAGTCGTTCCACACAAGGGACAGGGCTAAGATTGAGGTGCAGGACACGGAAAGTGATCTGATTCTCTATGACGTGGAAAAGAACGAAGTGACTACCATCAGCGGACTGCCTGAAGAACTGGAGTGTTTCCCTTGGTGGTCACCTGAGGGCGACATGCTGTATTTCGGTTCGGCTCATTTCGTATATCAGGACACCGTTCCTCATGCTACGGAAATCATTCACCGATTCAAGGAGGTGAAATACAATATCTACCGCAAGTCGTTTGACCGCAGGACGAATACGTTCGGAGAGACTGAACTCGTTTATGATGCTGCTGCCAACAACATGAGTGCAAGTTTCCCTCGCATCAGTCCCGACGGAAAGTATCTGCTCACGGCAATGGGTGAGTTCGGTTGCTTCCATGTATGGCACCCTGATGCCGACCTCTACATGATGGATATGAAGACCGGGAAGATGCGTAAACTGGAAAACGTGAACAGCAACTGTGCTGAAAGTTATCACTCATGGTCGAGCAACAGTAGATGGATTATGTATATCAGCCGACGTGATGACAACAACTTCTCACGCCTGTACTTTGCCTATATTGACAGAAACGGTAAGGCTCACAAGGCTTTTGAGCTGCCTCAGCGCGATCCTGACTTCTACACATATTTCATGAGGAGTTACAACGTTCCTGAATTCATGAAGGAACCTGTAAAGGTGACGCCTCAGGAGTTTGCCGCTGCTGCAAGGAAAGATGCGGTTGATGCTACTTACAGGCCTACTGGTAAGGGAATGGGTATGCAACCTGCACTTACCGAACCGGTTGTTGGTGATTCGGTGGAAGCAAAAGCCAAAAGCCAAGGGCTTTAAGTGAAAAGTGAAAAGTAATCAGGGGAAACGCAAAAGGCTTCGCCTACGAAAACGATAACGCAAACGAAAACGCAAACGCAAAAGGCTTGTTGACTTGTTGACTCGTAGACATGTTGACTCCAAAAAAGACTTGTTGACTCGTAGACTTGTTGACTCCAAAAAAGACTTGTTGACTTGTTGACTCGTAGACTCAAAAAAAAGATATGAAACTAAAGATTCGTTCCATGGCAATTTTCGCCATGATATTTAGTGCGCTGGGTTGTACTGCCCAAAACAATAAGGCTGACGATTCACTTTCTGGCGATTCGTTCACTTCCGCCAACGGTAAGAACATCAAGTGTTTCTGCATCAAGCACGGTAGCGTAAGAATGCAGATTGGAGACAGGTGGGTGTATGTGGATCCCGTAACTGATGCCGTAGCTCCGACTACTGACTACACCGACATGCCTAAGGCTGACGTAATCCTCATAACACACGAACATCAGGACCATCTGGATTCAGTGGCTATACGTCAACTTACCAAGTCCACTACCCTACTCATCACCAACCAACGATGCAACGAGTTGCTCTCGGGCAAGGGAAAGGTGATGCGCAACGGTGACAGGACGGAAGTATTCGGCGAAATCACCATTGAAGCCGTTCCTGCATACAACAAATCGGCTGACCGGCTGCAGTTCCACCCAAAAGGACGTGACAATGGCTATGTACTGACTTACGACGGTTTCAGGATATATGTTGCAGGTGATACCGAGGATATCGACGAGATGAAGGCTGTGGGGAACATCGATGTGGCGTTCCTCCCATGCAATCTTCCGTTTACCATGTCGCCCGAACAACTGCTGAATGCTGCAAATACCATCAAGCCTAAGGTTCTGTATCCTTACCATTTCGGTCAGACCGACATGCAGAAAGTAAAGGATCTGTTCGGGGGAAAGAAAAACGCTGTGCGGTTTTAAAAGCCATTGGCTTTAACGCAAACGCAAACCCTAACGCAAAAAGGGGAACACTAACCCTAACGCAAACGCAAAGGTCGTTGGCTCGAAATTTCGATATATCGATAATTCGATTTATCGAAGACTCGAATCCTCGAAAACGATAACGCAAACGCAAAGACTCGTAGACTCGTTGACTTGTTGACTTGTTGACTCTAAAAAAAAGAATTATGAACATACTGTATAAGATTTCAGGCTGGATTGCCGGCAACCTAACTCTGATCATTGTGGCAGTTACTGCATTGGCACTTTGGCAACCTGCATCGTTTACGTGGATAAGTATAGCTGCCATCACACCGTTGTTGGCAATTGTAATGTTCGGTATGGGACTGACCATGAAACCTGCTGATTTCGGACCGATTTTTACCCGTCCAAAGGAAATCATTATCGGTGAACTTGCTCAGTTCATCATCATGCCGATGTTGGCTTGGTTGCTTTGCTACCTGTTGAAACTGCCGACTGAACTGGCTCTCGGAATGATACTCGTAGGTTGCTGTCCCGGAGGAACTGCATCAAACGTCATGTGCTATCTTGCAAAGGGGGATGTTCCGCTTTCCATTGCCATGACTACCGTCTCCACCCTACTCGCTCCGATTGTAACTCCGGCTCTTGTGCTGTTACTGACGGGCAAGGAGATTCACGTTGATGTCTTCGGTATGTTCATCAGCATCGTTCAGGTAGTAATTCTTCCTGTTTCGATAGGTTTTATCATCAACCACTTTTTCGGAAAATACACACGCAGGATTGTACCTCTGATGCCTATGATTTCTGCACTTGCGGTAATGGCAATTATCGGAGTCGTGGTTTCATGCAATCAGGTTAAGATTCTGCAATGCAGCCTTATCGTAGCAGTTGCTGTAATACTCCACAACACACTTGGACTGGTACTCGGCTATCTGCTCGGCAAGTGTGCGCGACTCAGCAAACCGAAGAGTGCAGCCATTTCCATCGAAGTGGGAATGCAGAATGCGGGGTTGGCTACTTCGCTGGCAACAATACACTTTGCCATGTACCCCATGGCTGCAGTTCCGGGAGCGCTATTTTCGATATGGCACAACTTATCAGGCAGCATTGCTGCATCCATATTCCGCAAAGGCAACAAGTCATAATGTTTCCTAAACATCTCCAGACACAGGCAAAGCAGTCAATAGATTGCAAAAGATTTGGCATTGAGCCGGAAAATGACTAACTTTGCAGCCTAATTTTGCATTTAAGGAAAAATATTGATGGAACAATTTATCATAGAACTCTTTCGCGGTGCGCTCGAGAACCTCAACTATGGGTGGGTAATACTTCTGATGGCAATAGAAAGTTCCTTTATTCCATTTCCTTCCGAGGTGGTGATGATACCTGCTGCATATATGGCATGTGCCGACGGTGAGATGTCGATACCGATTATCATTCTCTGCGGAACAGCAGGAGCCTTGATAGGTGCATTCATCAACTACGGACTCTCCTATTGGCTGGGACGACCTATAGTATACAGGTTTGCCAACAGCCGATTCGGTCACATGTGCCTGATTGACCAGAAGAAAGTGGAAAAGGCAGAACAGTACTTCGACAGCCACGGTGCAATTTCCACTCTCATCGGAAGAATGATACCTGCCATACGTCAACTCATCAGCATTCCTGCAGGACTGGCAAAGATGAACCTTGGCAGTTTCACTCTCTACACTTGTCTCGGTGCAGCAATTTGGAATGCCATACTCGTGGGAATAGGTGTTGCATGCCACAAGGCGGTGGACAAGGAAACTCTCATTCAGACTATCTCACACTACAGCCACATCATAGGATACGCAGCAATCGCAATCTGTCTGCTCATCATCGTTTATCTCATCTGGCAGGGTGTGAAGAAGGAAAGAAAATAATAAAATAACTATATACAGATGTTTGAAAACCTAAGCGAACGACTCGAACGGTCGTTTAAGATACTCAAGGGTGAAGGCAAGATTACCGAAATCAATGTTGCCGAAACTCTCAAGGACGTAAGAAAGGCATTGCTTGAAGCCGATGTCAACTACAAGGTTGCAAAGACCTTTACGGACACCGTAAAGCAGAAGGCTCTCGGTCAGGATGTACTCACTGCCGTAAAGCCAAGTCAGTTGATGGTGAAGATTGTTCACGACGAACTTGCCGACCTCATGGGTGGGGAAGCAACCGAAATCAATCTTGAAGGACGTCCGGCAATCATACTCATGGCTGGTCTGAACGGTGCCGGAAAGACAACTATGGCAGGAAAACTTGCCCTTATGCTCAAGAGCAAGAAAAACAAGCGTCCACTCCTTGCTGCATGCGATACTTTCCGTCCTGCCGCAATGGAACAGTTGCGCGTACTTGCCGAACAGATTGACGTTCCTATCCATCTTGAACTCGGTGCTACTGACCCTGTACAGGTTGCTGTCAATGCCATTCAGGAAGCACGTGCCAAGAACTACGACGTTGTTATCGTCGATACTGCCGGACGACAGTCCATCGATGAGGAACTGATGATACAGATACAGCAGATCAAGGCTGCCATCAATCCAAGCGAAACACTCCTCGTTGTCGATGCCATGACCGGACAGGATGCCGTAAATACGGCAAAGACTTTCAACGAACGTCTGGAAATCGACGGTGTAATACTCACAAAACTCGATGGTGACACCCGAGGCGGTGCTGCCCTTTCAATACGTACCGTAGTAGATAAGCCTATCAAGTTCGTCGGAACAGGTGAAAAGATGGAAGCACTCGATGTATTCCACCCTGCCCGTATGGCAGACCGTATCCTCGGTATGGGTGACATCGTCAGTCTCGTGGAGCGCGCTCAGCAGCAGTTCGACGAAGAAGAAGCAAAGAGACTCCAGAAGAAGATAGCCAAGAACAAGTTTGACTACAACGATTTCTACGGACAGATACAGCAAGTGAAGAAGATGGGAAACATCAAGGAACTTGCGTCTATGATACCAGGACTCGGAAAACAAATCAAGGACATTGACTTCGATGACAACGCATTCAAACGCGTAGAAGCCATGATTGATTCCATGACACCATACGAGCGCGAACATCCTGACTGCATCAACATGAGCCGCAGGCAGCGTATTGCAAAAGGATCGGGTAATTCAATCGAGGAAGTAAACCGAATGACCAAGCAGTTCGACCAAATGCGCAAGGCGATGAAGATGATGAACGGCAACAAGTTTGCCCAGATGGCAATGCGCATGCCAAGAAGGTAAAACGCTGGCGCGTTTTTAAAAGCCATTGGCTTTAACGCAAACGCAAACCCTAACGCAAAAAGGGGAACACTAACCCTAACGCAAACGCAAAGGTCGTTGGCTCGAAATTTCGATATATCGATAATTCGATTTATCGAAGACTCGAATCCTCGAAAACGATAACGCAAACGCAAAGACTCGTAGACTCGTTGACTTGTAGACTCTAAAAAAAAGACTCGTTGACTTAAAAAAATACAAACTCTTAAACTTATAACATCAAATGACTCTTATCGATGGAAAAGCAGTAGCAACTGCCATAAAGGAAGAAATAGCACAGGAAGTAGCCGACATCGTAGCACGTGGAGGCAAGCGTCCACACCTTGCTGCAATCCTTGTAGGACACGACGGAGGAAGCGAAACCTACGTAAAGAACAAGGTATTGGCATGCGAACAATGTGGATTCACAAGCACACTCATCCGATTTGAGGATGACGTAACCGAAGAAGAACTTCTCAGTCAGGTTGACAAACTCAACAAGGACGAAGACGTAGATGGATTCATCGTACAACTCCCTTTGCCACGCCATATCTCTGAGCAGAAAGTCATAGAAGCCATCGACTACAGAAAAGACGTCGACGGATTCCACCCAATCAACGTAGGAAGAATGTCTATCGGTCTGCCTTGCTACATTAGTGCCACACCAAACGGAATACTCCAGTTGCTCAAATACTACAACATCGAGACGAGCGGAAAGAAGTGCGTAGTACTCGGACGCAGCAACATAGTAGGTAAACCTATGGCACAACTCATGATGCAGAAACGTAATCCTGGTGATGCTACAGTCACTATCTGCCACAGTCACACAGCCAACATAAAGGAAGAATGTCTTCAGGCTGACATCATAATTGCTGCACTCGGACAGCCTGGATTCGTCACAGCCGACATGGTAAAGCCTGGGGCTGTTATCATTGACGTAGGTACTACACGAGTACCGGATGCAACACGCAAGAGCGGCTTCCGACTCAGTGGTGACGTAGATTTCGCAAACGTAGCCGAAAAATGCTCATACATAACACCGGTACCTGGAGGAGTAGGACCAATGACCATCTGTTCATTGATGAAAAACACTCTCTCAGCCGGCAAGAAAGAATTCTACAAATAGTAAGTAAGTAGTTAAGGAGTTAAAGGGAGTTAAGTAGGGGATAGACTTCGCGTCAGCATACCTTTACTTAACTCCCTTTAACTACTAATCTACTGAAAAAGTCAATCCACTACTTAACTCCCCTCAACTCCCTTAACTACTAATCTACTGTAATATTTATTCTTCCAAATTGAAGTGTTCGCTGTCGGGCAGAGGTTGGGATTTCTTTCCCTTGTCCTGCTTGGCTCCCAATGCGGTGAGTTGTCGTGCTGCCACGATGATGCTCTGACCGGATTCGGCTGTAGTGGTCTGCACTTGACGGTAGGCATCGGACAGGTCGCCGAGCAGGTCGCCTACGCGCTTGAAACGCTGAGAGAAAAGTTGTACACGGTGGACTATATTGTCGGCACATTGCATCATGCGTTCCTGGTTCTTGGTCTGTTCGACGAGTGTCCAACTTTCCTTGGTGAGACGCAGTATGGCATAGAGGTTCTGACTGCCGGTGATAAATACATTGCGGTCGAAGGCATATTTCCAGAGTCCGGTGTCGTTGCAGAGTGCCAATTGAAGTGCTGTTTCGCTGAACATGTACATTATCACATAATTCAGGCCCTGGTGGCCTTTCTTTATGTATTGGCTGTAGTTCTTGCGAGAGAGTTCGTCAACGTGCTTGCGCACACTGGCTATGTGTGCCTTCAGCGCCGTCTGCCGTTCTTCCTCGTTGGCAGCATTCATGTAGTTTTCAAATGCCGTGATGGACATCTTGGAGTCGATGATGGCATCGCGGTTGTCGGTGAAGTGGAGTATTACATCGGGGATAAGTCGCCTGCCTTCTTCCGACACGATACTGTTGCCCATCTCGTCGCGCAATGTCTCCTGTATGTCGAAATGTATGCCTTTCTCCAGTTCCATACTTTCGAGGAGTTCCACGAGTTTCACTTCTCCGAAATTGCCCTGTGTCTTACTTTCTGCAGTTAAGGCGCGTGCAAGGTTATCGGCCTTGGTGCCTATATCCATAGACTGACGCATGAGAAGGTCAATCTGTGTCTTGAGTGCTGCCTGTGCCTCGGTCTGGGTTGTCTTGCTCTTATCTACAGCATCCTTCATCTGCCTTATCTCTTCCTGAAGCGGATTGAGTATTGCACCTATCTGCTGCTTGTTCTGCATATTGAGTTCGTCCTGACGTACCTTCAGCATGTCGTGGGTGGCATTGAGCATCTGTTCCTTCATGAGATTCATCTGCTGTCTGAGGGCTTCTTCACTCTTTTTCTGCAGTTCTGCGCTGTGACTGAGTTGGCTGTCCCTGACTGCTACTTCTACCTGCAGACGGCTCTGTTCACTTTTCAGGTTTTCTATCTCCGATTCCCTGGCGGAGAGAGTATTATGAAGGTCGGAGCATTGCTGCTCAAGTTCTCGCAGGCGGCTATGCAGCAAGTAATATACCATACCACTGGCTGCGAAGCCTATGGCTATTCCTATTGCCAAGGGCCAATAACTGATGGCTTCTATCAAATATATTTCCATGTATATCCTTTCCTTGATTTACGGATTTCTTCCAATGTTCCCTGTGCCACGATGGTTCCTCCGCCTCGACCGCCTTCGGGTCCCATGTCGATGATATAGTCTGCCTGACGTATGACATCAAGGTTGTGCTCTATCACGATGACGGTATTGCCTTTTTCCACTAATCTGCCGAGTACTGCCATCAATGCCTTTATGTCCTCGAAATGCAGTCCGGTGGTTGGTTCATCGAGTATATATACGGTGTTGCCTGTGTCCTTACGACTGAGTTCGGCAGCGAGTTTTACCCGTTGACATTCTCCGCCGGAAAGTGTGGTGGAGGGCTGACCTAGTTTAATGTAGCCAAGTCCAACGTCCTGTATTACCTTTATCTTGCTTATTATCTGTGGTTGATTTTCGAAAAACTCTACTGCCTGGTTGATGGTCATATCGAGTATGTCGGCTATGGACTTACCCTTGAATCTTACTTCGAGCGTTTCGCGGTTATAGCGTTTTCCATGACATACTTCACACGGTGAAAGTACGTCGGGGAGAAAATTCATTGAGATGGTCTTGTAGCCGTTTCCGCTGCATGCCTCACATCGTCCTCCCTTCACGTTGAAGGAGAAGCGTCCAGGCTTATAGCCCCTTATCTTGGCTTCGGGCAACTGCACGAATAGGTCGCGTATGTCGCTGAAAACTCCGGTATAGGTGGCAGGATTGCTGCGGGGAGACTTACCTATAGGCGTCTGATCTACGGTCACTACCTTATTTATATTGTCTGCTCCTTCTATGGAATCGAACGGGAGTGGTTCCTTGAGTGAACGGTAGAACCGCTGACTAAGGATTGGCTGAAGCGTTTCGTTAATAAGAGTTGACTTGCCCGAACCGCTGACTCCGGTGATGCAGATGAGTCTGCCCAATGGGAACGATGCCGTGACATTCTTCAGGTTATTGCCCTTACAGCCGATGAGAGTCAGTGATTCTCCGCTGAATGCTGATTCGGATACAGATGCTGTGGGGAGCGACATGGTGTCGTCACGAAGATAGCGGGCTGTGAGGGTGTCGGTCTTCATGAGTTCTGACGGTGTGCCCTGGAACATCACTTCCCCACCCTTACGTCCTGCCAACGGACCTATGTCGATGATGTAGTCGGCATTGAGCATCATATCCCTGTCGTGTTCTACTACTATGACGGTATTGCCTTCGTCACGCAGACGCTTAAGAGATGCTATGAGTCGGTCATTGTCGCGCTGATGGAGTCCTATGCTCGGTTCATCGAGTATGTAGAGCACGTTGACGAGTTTTGCTCCTATCTGGGTGGCGAGTCGGATTCGCTGACTTTCACCACCGGAAAGACTCATGGAACTGCGGTTGAGCGAGAGGTAGTCGAGTCCTACGTCAAGCAGGAAGGAGAGGCGGCTGCATATTTCCTTTATGATTTCCGAGGCTATCTTATTCTGACGGTCGGAAAGTTGGGTGTGAACGTTGGACATCCAGTCGTAAAGTTCTTTCAGGTCCATCGTTACTAAGTCGAAGATGTTCTTGTCTGCCAACTTATAGTGTAGTGCTTCGCGGTTGAGTCGTGCACCATGACATTCGGGGCATTCCACCAGTGTGTCGAAGGATTCAACCCATCGCTGTACCTGTGCGGAGTCGTCGGCTTCCTTCAGTTGCTGTATGTATTTTCCGAGTCCTTCGTACTGGGTGTAGAAATCGTTGGTCTGATGGATATTGGCTGCCTTGATGCGTATGCGTTCGGTACGACCGTAGATTATCTCGCTTACAGCATCGTCAGTCATACTGCATATCGGCGTGTCCAAGGTGTAGCCGTGGGCTTCCAGTACACCTTCAAGTTGGAAGAAAATCATCGTGGGATGATACTTGCCTACCGGTGCCAAGGCTCCTGAACGGATGGAGAGTGAACGGTCGGGTATGAGTTTGTCGGTATCTATCCTACTTATATACCCAAGTCCCTTGCAGCATGGACATGCTCCCTGGGGGGAATTGAACGAGAAGTTGTTCGGTGCAGGATCGTGGTAACTGAGCCCGGTGGTAGGACACATCAACCGCCTTGAATAATGGCGTATGGCATCGGTGTCGGCATCCATGACCATAATCAGACCTTCTCCCAACTGCATGGCTGTGGAGACACTCTTCTGGAGACGTTCGGTGTCCTTGTCACTTACTCTTATGCGGTCAACTACAACTTCTATATTATGTGTCTTGTATCGGTCAACCTGCATTCCTGGTTCGAGTTCGCTCACCACTCCGTCAACTCTCACGCGTAGGAATCCCTTACGCTGAAGACTCTCGAACAACTCACGATAATGTCCCTTTCGGCTTCGTACTACTGGTGCCAGTATCATGGTACGGCAACCGTTATACTGATTCACTATCAGTTCCACTATCTGCTCCTGGGTGTATTTCACCATCAGTTCGCCTGTTTCATAACTGTAGGCATCTGCCACGCGGGCAAAGAGCAGACGGAGGTAGTCATAGACTTCGGTTACGGTACCAACCGTACTGCGTGGATTCTTGTTGGTGGTCTTCTGTTCTATGCTTATGACGGGACTCAATCCAGTTATCTTATCGACATCGGGACGGGAAAGTCCACCAAGAAAATTCCTCACGTATGCGGAAAATGTCTCGATATAACGACGCTGACCTTCGGCAAAGATGGTGTCGAAGGCAAGACTGGACTTGCCGCTGCCACTGAGTCCGGTAATGACCGTGAGACTGTTGCGCGGAATCTCTACATCTATATTCTTCAGGTTGTGCACCCTCGCACCATATACTTTTATCTTTCCACCTTTATTGTCCATGACATATAATTCATTGAGCCTTTTGCTATTTGCCATTAGCCATTGGCTTTTTTATTTATGACGTAAATATTGCAGCCAATGGTCAATTACTAATGGCCATCGACTAAATTCACCGTGACAAAGTTACAGATAATTCCACATACAATTACCACTTTTATTCTATTAAATCACCTTTTATGCAAAAAAGTCGGCGTTTAGTCAAATATTTGTCATTGCAGATTTGTTGTTTGTCAATTTATTCCTATCTTTGCCGATGTTATTCATAATTATCTCAACGTAATACCACATTTATCATGGCAGACATCAGCAATGAAATCAAATCGGCTATCAGGAATGCCGCAATGGAGTCGGTCAGCAAGTATCAGGACGGAGCAGATTTCCAGATTATCACCGACATTCACCTCAATATCAACGAAGATACGGGTGAACTATCATTCTACGACGACGATGATGCCGTGATATCTTCCGCTGTCGTTGAGGAATGGATTGACACCGACATAAATGACTATCCGGAAATCATTGCCTTCCTGCGTGAGATTCTGAAGGAACTCGATTCGGAGAAGGTTTTCAACAACACAAATATCTCCAAACCATTCACTTTCGTATTGGAGGATTCTGAACACGAGACCATAGAAGAACTTTTCTTTGTTGATGACGACAACATCATCATTACCGACGACCTTCTTCAAGGTCTGGACAAGGAACTCGATGATTTTCTTTCCGACCTTATGGATAATTAGTTCAGGAAAATTATTGAACACCTCTCAGACAATATTTTCCACCATTTTACGTTATTATATGCAGTCAGTAGTGGGGACAGACCAAACTGCTATGACATCAACGTAACATGAAATTTTTCGAGAGAATACGTAACATAAGACTTGTACTGATTGTGATTGCTATCGTAATTGCAATCCTGTCATTGGTCACTTCCAATATTCTAATCACAGACCTTCAGAAGGAAGAAACAAACAAGATGGAGGTTTGGGCTGAAGCCATGCGTTCATACAATCAGGCTGATGAAACCGTGGACCTGAACCTTGTACTCAAGGTAATCAACGGCAACAACACCATTCCGGTAATAGTCTTGGATTCCAACGGCAATGTTCAGGCTGTGCGAAATTTGGGAAAGTCATACGACAATGACGCGGACTCATTGCAGCAGATTAAACTACTGGCAGAAAGTATGAAGGCTTCGCATAAGCCCTTCATCATCAACCTAGAGGAATTCAACGACTATATTGAGGTGTGCTATGACGATTCACTCATGCTCAAACGTCTTGCTGCATATCCTTACATTCAACTGACGGTGGTGGTAATTTTCGTAATCATTGCTCTCTTTGCCTTGTTCTCTACTATGAAAGCCGAACAAAACAAGGTGTGGGTGGGTCTTTCCAAGGAAACAGCACATCAACTCGGCACACCTATTTCTTCTCTCATGGCTTGGCTTGAAGTGTTCAAGGAGTCTCATACTGACGATGAACTGCTACCGGAAATGGAGAAGGATGTGAAGCGTCTGCAACTCATTGCGGAACGATTCTCAAAAATCGGTTCCATTCCACAGCCTGCACCTGCCGACATTGCCTGTGCAATCGGTCGTGTCGTGGATTATATGGACCGACGCACGTCCTCGAAGGTGTGCATCACTACCCATTTTCCGAATGATGACATACAGGCAAACATGGTGGAACCACTCTTTGAATGGGTTATCGAAAACCTATGCAAGAATGCTGTGGATGCAATGAACGGAACCGGAAACATAGACATCTCGCTCGGTACTTCGGACGATATTATCATAATTGACGTGAAAGATACCGGAAAAGGTATGCCTAAATCAAATTTCAAGTCGGTTTTCAAACCTGGCTTCACTACAAAAAGCCGAGGTTGGGGACTTGGACTTTCTCTTGCAAAACGTATTATTGAAGAGTATCACAACGGCCGTATTTTCGTGAAGGAATCGGAGATTGGAAGCGGTACGACATTCAGAATTGAGATGAAACGACTCAAATAAATATTGTTAATTTGTCTTTATTTTTTTGTCTGTTCCAAAATTTTTTCTTACCTTTGTGCCGATTACGGCAATAAAGAACCGTGGCAATCAATAAATAATACACAAAAAAACGCTACAAATAACATAGTAATATACATAAATGGAGAAGACACTTGTCATATTGAAACCAAGCGCTGTTCAGCGTCAACTCGTAGGAGAGGTAACTGCACGTTTTGAGCGCAAAGGACTGAGATTGTGTGGCATGAAAATGATGCAACTCACTGACGACATACTCAACCGTCACTACGCGCACCTTGCTTCAAAGCCATTCTTTCAGAGAATCAAGGATTCAATGATGGCGGCTCCAGTAGTATGCTGTTGCTATGAAGGCGTTGACGCCGTAGAAACCGTAAGGTCCATGACAGGAAGTACGAACGGACGCAAGGCTGCCCCAGGCACCATCCGTGGTGATTTCGGTATTAGTTTCCAGGAAAATATAGTTCACACTAGTGACTCTCCCGAGAATGCAGTAGCCGAAATCAACCGTTTCTTCAATAAGGAAGAAATCTTCGATTATAAACTTGCCAACTTCCAGTTCCTCTACGCTAACGATGAATACTAACCCCTATCCTATTATATAATTAAACCAAAATCACAATGATCAGACTAATAAGAAACATACTGACACTTGCGGCAATCACTACGGTTACCATCAATGCGTCAGCTCAAGACCTCCTTGCGAGCAGGGCTCCGTCCGACCGCAGGCTTTCGGACTTGAAGATTATCAAATTCAGTAATACTCCAGCATTTATTGACCTCAACAACCCTGCTTCAGACATCTATTCCACATGGGATGACAAATCTGCGCTCGTGGCTCCTGGTAACCTTCCAGCAAACTTCAAGGTTGACCTCCGTGGCTTTGCAATGCCTACTCCAAGCCGAAAGGTAACTTCTGGTTTCGGTCCACGTTGGGGACGCACTCACAAGGGCATCGACTTAAAGGTCTATACAGGCGATACTATCTATGCTGCATTTGACGGTAAGGTCCGTATTACAAAATACGACGGAAACGGTTGGGGTTACTACATCGTAATCCGCCATCCTAACGGTCTTGAAACTCTTTACGGACACTTAAGTAAACAAATAGTAAAAGAGAACCAGATTGTACGTGCCGGTCAGCCAATCGGTCTCGGTGGCAATACCGGTAAATCTACAGGAAGCCACCTTCACTTTGAGACACGTCTGCTCGGACAGGCTATCAATCCGGCTCTTATGTTTGACTTTGCACATCAGGATGTCATAGGTGACTACTACGTGGTAAAATCCGGTCAGATTCAGAACAGTCACCATACAGCTCAGGCAAGTACCATTGCTGCTGCATCGGCTCCACGTCATGAAGAAGCGCTCAAGACTTTTGCTTCACATCAGCAAAGTACCATTATTACGCAACATGCTTCTACCCCTCAACAGACTTCTGTACCACAATCTTCAGTACAGCAGCCTTCTCCTGCCATTCCGCAGCAAACTGCAACATATACAGTCATGGCTGGAGACAACCTATTCCGTATAGCCACAAATCATGGACTTACCCTTAACAAACTTTGTGAACTCAACGGAATCAAACCAAACAGCGTAATTTCAGCAGGACAAGTACTGAGAATAAAGTAATATAAAGTTTTTCTCTCAAATCACAAATCTCAATTCATATATTTATGGATTGAGATTTTTTTATTGAAGCATTAACTAGGGGAGACAACGAGACAAAGAATCTACGAGCCTCCACCCGAACAGTAGGCTAATAACTAAAGGTGTTTCTGGCAACGAGTGGATGCGCAAACACATATATCAAACCTTAGTTTATGAAACCAAACGCTTAAATATAATAGAATTCTGATAGAACCCATTTGGACCAGTGAAGCCTTATTACTTCACGAACTGCGGCAGCCTTTTATGAAAGCCAAATCAAAATAAATCCCGAATGCGCAGCATGAACACATCCGGGATTATTGTGAGAGCAAAGGCAGATTACTCTATTGGCTTCAATCGAATGACACCTATTGAGTTTTCTGGCATTGTCATTACAAATGACTTGCGTACCGTACCGAGGTCTGTTGTGTGCGGCACAATGGCTTCCGTGTAACTGAATCTACGTCCAGGACCGAATGCAAAGCCTTGTGGGAGACCTATTCCGCGTGAATAATCATATGGACGTCCGTCGGCTGACGAAGACGCAGATGGTGCCTGATAACCGGCATAATGGTTTTGATCGCCCTGGTTCTTAATCTTCGTATCGTAAGAGGTGATAAATTCTACGGTTGCCTCGTAGCGCTTGCTGCGACCGGTATTTATTGTAAGTTGTTTATCTACTGCTTCAGAATTGACGAACTTTATGAATAATTCACCTGACTGGGTATCGATTGTTGGTGATGTATATACCTTGTCGTCGGTTTCCTTGCCGTTCATTACTGGGGTGGCTGTAAATGCCTTGTCACCTGCTACGGAGAAGAGTTGCTGATAATAGTAGTTGCATGTACGCCACATTCCGCGGTTGTCGAACCAAATTAGGTTTGAATTCCATTTATTGAAACCTTTCTTGCAGAACAACGGTGCATAGGCAGCCATGACTACCATATCGGAATTGCGTTCGAGACTTGTCCAATAGGCTGCCTCTGCCATTGCTGATGCATAATCGTTGTTGCTGCCGTTGTTGGCAAACTCTCCTACAAATACACGCGTTGGGAGACTGCGGTCATATGTATGGCCTTCCTTTCCGCGTACCTTGTCGGCATTGTAGCGGTCTCCATGGGTGTAGAACCACTCATTATTGCGGTAATAATGCTCGTCAACGTATGTATCCTGATAATTGGCATCTATCTGTGCCATGTTTTCATCGAACTCACGGCCGTCGGCTGCGGCTCCTGCGGTTGACACGATGATAATGTCTGGATACTTTGATTTGACAGCCTTATACATTATATCAAATCTTTCCCAGAATTCCTTGCCACGGTTTTCGTTGCCTATTCCAAGGTATTTCAGGTTGAACGGTGCAGGATGCCCCATCCTTGCACGAAGACTTCCCCACTCTGTCGAGATGTCGCCGTTACAGAATTCTATGAAATCCAATGCATCATCAACAAAGATGTCATTAAATCTCTGACGGTCGGCTTCGGTTTCGAGCGGTGCTATATATTGATGACCTGCAAACTGACAGGTTACACCGTTGTTAAGTACTGGCAGCGGACTTGCTCCAAGAGATTCAGCCATAAGGAGATATTCATAGAAACCTACATATTGGGATGTCCAATAACCCCAATGGTTGCGGAATCCTATACGTTCTTCTTCCGGTCCTACAGAGTTCTTCCAGAATGGTTGACCGAAGTAGTTTGTTCCTTCTGATGCACATCCTCCAGGGAAGCGCATGAATGTGGGGTGAAGGTCGGCCAATGCTTGCATGAGATCCTTGCGGAACGGACCGGACTTTCCTTCATTCCATAATTGTGAGGCTTCCGGAAGAAGAGTTACGAAATCGAGATAGAATGTTCCGGCAGAATCGGCTATGATGGCAAGACGGCTGTCAACGGAGCGTTCCGCCTTCAGTTGTCCGGTGAATCGTTGCCAATCATTCCGTAGGTTGTCGATTGTGATGACATTAGAGTTTGTCTTACCCTGTGCGTCTTCAAGATATACGGAGACGTTTCCCTTATAGTCTTCTCCCTGAAGATAGAGTGCGAGGTCGTACCCAACACCGGCATTGACTGGTATGGATGCAACTTGGGTGTTGTTGGAGTAATAGTTGCCCTGACGTTCGCTTCCGTATGGTGCAATTCCGAATCCGTTGGCTGCTATTCCAAAGCCTTCTCCCGCCTTCTCTATATCAAATCGTACACAATACTGCCTGTAGCGCAATTCATCGTCGTACTTGTCGTTGGGGTCATAGTTGTAATGCCTTGGCATGTTCTTAACGAGTGGATGATCGCTTACGGTATGTGCAGTTCCGACTGCCCCGTTGTTCCTCACGAGCGTCCAACCAAAAAATACGGTGTCGGACTGAGAGAACTCCTTTGACGGTGCATCAGGTACGAGATATGCCTGGAATGAATGATTCTGGATAAGTTGCGCACAGATTCCACCATCGAGTGACTGGTTGATGTCTTCAAAGAAGATTCCTGAGAGTGTGGGACTTATGGTGATTCCAGTTGACTTTGGTTTCAACGAAAGGGTGCGTGTTTCGGTTGGGCGGAATCCCTGCAACTGAAGCATCTTGTCCGCCATTCTATAGCCCATCAGACGCATTCCTTCTGTATTGAAATGGAACTGGTCGCCAGTACTTTCGCAACCGATTGAAGATATTACATAACCATTCTTCATCACTTTCGGAAGGTTGGCAAGTACTTTCTGGTTGAATGCAGCACATACACCACCCTGCTCTGCCTGCTTGAGTTCTCCGGCAAGCAATGGTATGGCGTCGGGTTTCAATCCGAGGTCGTGGCACAAATCATCGTGAATCTTCTTGAGACGGCCGCACCATTCGGGGTCATCAGGATTGGATTCCCCCTGATGTACGAGCATCCCCTTAATAACTCCATCCTTCTGGGCTATACGCGCCATTTCCAAAAGTCTTTGATATGGGTTGCTGTCGTATTGCTTTGCCATATCTACCAACCAACTGCGACTTGGGTCTGCCTTCTCTGCTGCAAGGTAGTCAGCACATGCGTCCTTGTCCCATAGTTCGAGTTTGGCTCCTGCTACTGACACATTGATGACACCAACACGATATTGACTTGGCAGTTGTTCTATCATCTTCCTACCGAAGAAATCCACAGGTCCCATGTTATTGCCTTCACGGCAGATTGGTGGAGTAGCCTGATACCAATTGCCCTTGACACGCCCCATGCGTGGCATATCGACTGCTGCAAGGAAACGGAAACGCTCATCCGTGAAGTTCTTGTCCTGTTCGGCCGGACGGGCTCCTGCTTCCATGTTCGACTGACCGAAACATAGGTAAATAAAGAAATTAGGGTCGGGCTTCTGAGCCCATGTCTTCATTGGTACTGACAATAGTACTACAAATGTCAGCATCAGCAAGTTTTTCTTTTTCATTTCAATAATTTGTTTAATAATTTTGAGTGTAGGATTTGCAGATTAGTGTATTACATTATCTGCGACAAAGGTAAGAAAAAATATTCACATTCAAACGTTGATTCATATTAATTATCTACATATTATTTCTGCCCTTATTGGATGTGCTAAAAACCTATGAGTCATCTACGTTTGGCAATCGCCATACATTGCAATGGAAATCACAAAAAAATGTCAGAAAACAACTGGTAAAATAATTGCATTTGCCTAATTATTCGTATCTTTGCAAAAATATTTTTGAAAACATAACATTATTTCATTCGAAAAGTTGCAGATACGTGATATGGAAACAGCAGAACAATTCAAGTTTGAGATGAACAAATGCCGTGAGGTGTTCTCTAAAAAACTATACGATTATGGCCCTTCTTGGCGCATTCTGCGTCCACAATCCGTGACTGATCAGATTCTTATCAAGGCAAAGCGAATACGCAGTCTCGAAATCAAGGGTACTGCTTTGGTAGATGAAGGCATATACCCTGAATTTCAAGCCATCGTAAACTATGGCATCGTGGGACTTATCCAGTTGGAGTTGGGTTTCGTGGACGTTGTTGACATGACTGCAGACGAAGCCATGAAACACTATGACCAGTTTGCTGATATGGCGCTGCAACTTATGCTGAAGAAAAATCACGACTATGATGAGGCATGGCGTTCCATGCGCATCAGTTCATATACCGACTTCATTCTTACAAAGGTAAACCGTACGAAGGAGATTGAAGGTCACGACGGAAAGACTCTCGTGAGTGAAGGTATTGATGCCAATTATCTCGATATGATTAACTATTCGGTATTTGGATTGATTAAACTCGATGAATAAGAAGAGCACTATCCTGACAATTCTGGTAAACGTATGCCGTTGCTTGCTTGCCGTCACGTTCCTTTTTTCCGGATTCGTCAAGGCAAATGATCCTCTTGGCACACTCTATAAGTTGCAGGATTATCTTGCAGCATGGGGAATGGATTTTATCCCGAAAACCATTCTGTTGCTTATCGCCATTGCCATAGCGCTGTTTGAATTCTCCATAGGGTGCAACCTGGCATTGGGGAGAAAACGCAAGCAGACAAGCAGGATTACTTTGTGTTTTATGTCAGTCATGACCATCCTGACGGTTTATATTGCAATATACAACCCTGTAACCGACTGTGGATGTTTCGGTGATGCTATTGTCCTGACAAATACTCAGACTCTGCTGAAGAATATCGTGCTGCTCGCTGCTGCTATCATAATCAGTATCTATCCTCTCAGCATAAAGCGACTTATTTCTCCGCGCATTGATTGGATTGTTGTTTCCATCCTGATGGGAGGCATTCTCATATACAGCGTTTATTCAATCTATGCCTTGCCTTCAATTGATTTCCGCCCCTATAAGATCGGAACCAATCTGGCTGATGCTATCAGCGGTAACGGAGAATGTCAAATGCAGTTCGATGTGAAGATTGTGTACGAAAAAGACGGGAAACGGATTGAATTGGGACTGGAAGATGACGATCCGGATTCTACATGGACTTACGTGGAAACCAAACGTACTCCTATAAACAATGGTTTGAAGCCAATCATTAACCTCTACATTGAAAATGACGGTGAGGATATTACTTCTGATATTATTACCGACAAGGGAGACGTACTGATGCTGATTGCACCGATTCTTAGCGAAGCAGACCAGAGTACGATTGACGAAATTAATGAAATATATGAATACTTGGCACCGCAGGAAGAGGTGGAACTGTATATGCTTACTGCATCAAATTTGGCAGAGCAGGAAAAATGGATTGATTATACCGGTGCCGAATACATCATCTATACTTCTGACGAACGCATACTCAAAACAATCGTAAGGGCAAACCCTGGATTGATAAGACTGCATGACGGAGTCATCACCCACAAGTGGAGCAGTTGGAACCTCCCTTCTGTCGAGAAGTTGAAAGAGATTATGAAAGCGCAGAAGAAATGAGAACAAATTTTAGAGGAGTATTAACAACAAATATATATTTAACCCATTTAATAACAAAGAAACATGAGAAAGAAAATCGTAGCAGGTAACTGGAAAATGAACAAGAACCTGCAGGAAGGTGTTGCTCTTGCAACAGAACTCAACGAAGTATTGGCTGCAGACAAGCCAAACTGTGACGTAATTATCTGTACTCCATTCATTCACCTTGCAACAGTATCTAACATCATTGACCACAAGGTTATCGGTCTTGGTGCTGAAAACTGTGCAGACAAGGCTTCAGGTGCATTCACAGGTGAAGTAAGTGCAGAAATGGTAAAGTCAACAGGTGCTGAATATGTTATTCTCGGACACTCTGAGCGTCGCGAGTATTACAATGAAACGCCAGCTATTCTCAAGGAGAAGGTTGACCTTGCTCTTGCAAACGGTCTCAAGATTATCTTCTGCATCGGTGAAAGTCTTGCACAGCGTGAAGCCAACCAGCAGAACGAAGTTGTTAAGGCAGAACTCGAAGGAAGTGTATTCCACCTCACTGCAGAACAGTTCGCAAACATCGTTATTGCATACGAACCAATCTGGGCAATCGGTACAGGCAAGACAGCTACCTCTGACCAGGCAGAAGAAATCCATGCTTACATCCGTTCTATCGTTGCAGACAAATACGGTAAGGAAGTTGCAGATAACACTTCTATCCTTTATGGTGGTTCATGCAAGGCTTCTAATGCACCAGAACTCTTCGCAAAGGAAGATATCGACGGTGGTCTTATCGGTGGTGCTTCACTCAAGGCTCCTGATTTCAAGGGTATCATTGACGCTTGGAAATAATCAACTCTTCTGAATATGAAAATATTCCAATATATCTGTTTTGTAGTCTTCATGGTGGCTTCTACCACCATGGAGGCACAGAATATTGTATCGCAACTTGAAGCAGAAGGTGAAGGTCAAGGTACAATAGAAATTCAGCAGGACGAACGCCTGACTGATATTCTCAAAGGCTTCACTATCGTTCCAAGTACGGTATCAACAGGCCATCAAGGCATTCACCTCACTACTGAAGGTAAACTGGGACAGGACAGCGAATCGCTTTCACGCACATCTGGTGTCCACCAAAAGGCCAGAGGATACCGAGTACAGGTTTTCTTTGGAACAAACCAGCGTGCCGACCAAACAAAGGCGCAGCAGATGGGTAATAAGGTAACACGCCAATTCCCTGAACTTCGTGCCTATACTTCGTTTGAGTCTCCGCATTGGCGCTGCCGTGTAGGAGATTTCACCAATAGAGCAGATGCCAACAACTACATGCGACGTCTCAAGGCTAAAGGATTCAGCGAAGCAATGGTGGTACAGAGCGAAATATACGTATCAGCCGATCAACTACGATAATATTCGTACCCACAACATTATAAGAACATAATTCATAAATACAAGATGATTCTAACCCAATACGAGCCAACGACACTCGAAGGACTCAAGAAAAGTGTAACTGACGTTCTCACAGCCGTAGGCGAGGACATCAACCGTGAAGGTCTTGTAAATACACCTGAACGTGTTGCAAAATGCATAATGCAATTCACCAGCGGATATGATGTTGACCCAATAGCAGTCCTTAACTCTGCAAAGTTCAAGGAAGACTACTCAAAGCCTGTAATAATCAAGGATATTGAGTTTTATTCACTTTGTGAGCACCACATGCTGCCTTTCTTCGGTAAAGTTCACGTTGCTTACATTCCAGATGGAAGTATCGTGGGACTCAGCAAAATTCCACGTGTGGTTGATATTCTATCCCACCGACTTCAGGTACAGGAAAGATTTACCCGCGAACTTTGCCAATGTATCCAGCAGGCTTTACAGCCACGTGGCGTGATGGTCGTTGTCGAGGCTCAGCACATGTGCATGCAGATGCGTGGAGTAGAAAAACAAGGTGCGACTACCGTCACCAGCGACTTCTCGGGTGAATTCAGCAACACACATCTGAGAGAAGAATTCTACAAGCAGATAAAAGGCTAAAAAAACACAAAGCATGATACCACAATCCACTATCGACCGAATAATCAGCGCTGCAAATATCGTTGATATTGTCTCCGGCTATGTCAGCCTTAAACGCAGTGGGGCCAGTTACAAGGGATTGTGTCCATTTCATGATGATACTACACCTTCATTTTACGTATCACCCGCCAGAGGCATCTGCAAATGCTTCAGTTGCGGAGAAGGAGGCAATGTTGTCCACTTCATAATGAAAAAGGAACAACTTACCTATTACGAAGCCCTTAAGTTTCTAGCCAAGAAATACGGCATAGAAGTTGAAGAACGCGAACTCACCGATGAGGAAAAGCAAAGTCAGAGCGAACGAGAAAGTATGTTTGCAATCAACGAATGGGCTTCTACACATTTTCACGATAACCTACTGAACACAACCGAAGGTCAGACCATAGGACTGACATATTTCCGCAGCCGTGGATTCAGGGATGACATCATTGAAAAATTCAGACTCGGATATTGTCTCCAGAAAAATGACCAGACATCCAAGACTGCCACAAAATCCGGATACAAGGAAGAATTCCTCGTAAAGACAGGTTTGGCATTCAAGCGTGAAGACGGAAGCCTTCGTGACAAATACTATGGAAGGGTAATCTTTCCTTGGTTCGGAATTAACGGAAAGATAACTGGATTCGGAGGACGGGTACTTGATGCCCGAACAAAGGGAGTAAACCAGAAATACATAAATTCTCCCGAATCTGCAATCTACCATAAGGCAAACGAACTATACGGACTCTATCAGGCAAAAGGCAGTATAGCCAAACTCGACAAAGTAGTTATGGTGGAAGGCTATACAGATGTTATTTCCATGCATCAGGCAGGAATTGAGAATGTAGTTGCCAACTCAGGTACTGCACTATCCGAGCAGCAGATTAAGTTGCTCAGAAGGTACACAAACAACATAACACTTATCTACGACGGTGACAAGGCAGGAATTCATGCAGCCCTGCGTGGAACAGACATGCTTCTGAAAGGTGGCATGCGTGTGAAAATACTACTGTTACCCAACGACGAAGACCCAGATTCCTTTGCAAGAAAACACAATGCAACGGAACTCATACAATATATTGAAGACAATCAGGTCGATTTCATCACATTCAAGGCAAACCTCTACAAGGAAGAAGCATCTAAGGATCCAATTAGGAAAGCCGACCTCATCAAGGATATCGTGACATCAATATCAGTCATTCCGGAAGAGATTGACCGTTCAATCTACATACACCAATGCAGCGAACTCATGACAGCAGACGAAGCGGTCATACAGAGGGAAGTCAACCGACGCCGACGTGCTCTTTGGGACGAGCGCAAGCGTCAGGAAGAGTTGGACAAGGAAAGGGAAAAATTGAATTCCGAAGAACAGCAGAATAAAGAAGGTACAACTGCAGGGAATGCGGCAGACAATGATTCACGGACAGCAGACAATACCCAATCAGCCAATGCCAGCCAAGACAACCTAACACACAACAAATTCGAAGGCATAGAAAGACTGATTATGATGATTATCGTGCGCTTCGGCAACAAGTTAATCAATAGCAATTCGGAAACGAATGAATCCACATCAATCATCAACTATGTAGTAGAGCAGTTGAGGATAGACAATATTACGTTCCACTCCCCACTCTACCGCACCATGCTCGATATTGCCACAAACGCCGACGATATTACGAAGGCGCTGCTCAATTCATCAGATGTAAATATCAGCAAGGAAACTGCAGACCTGCTTACCGACAGATACGAACTGTCTAAAAACGGAAATCTGCCAGACGAAGATACCCTCTGCGGCGACTACATCACCCACCTAATGCTGGATTACAAATACGCAGTCATCAACGAAATGCTGAACGATATAATGAAGCAGTTTACCAATCCTGAAATTACTTCAGATACTGCACGTTCAACACAACTCATGCAAAAACAGATGGTGCTCACACAAATCAAACGACAGTTGGCAAAAACACTCGGAGAGCGCATAATGGGATAATACAGCCATTTGTTATATCTTTTTTGTTAAGAAAACTTTAATATCTATTACTATTTAACATAAAATCATTATCTTTGTGGCAAAAGCATATAAAAGGAACCTCAGAGGTTGCTCTAAACAGTCATTGTTACATTTAAGCGGATTTTAGATTATGGAAATGAACATGTTTGAAAAAATGCAGCAACTGCCATTTCTTCAAGGATTAAGCCTCAACTCTATCCAGAACATTCTCACATTTCTCAAACTCGACTTCAATACATACGAGGAAAACGAGACCATTGTTCATCAAGGAGAGCAATGCAATCGTCTCATATACATCATTGACGGCGAGTTCGAAGTCGAATACCGCAGCAACACGGAGTCGTACATTTTTAGTGAGATCAGTACCGACTGCCCACATGCTATAGAAGCCTACAATCTATTCAGTATCAAGCGAAAGTACGACCACACATACACATTCCGCAGTAAGGGTGCAACATTTACGATATCGAAGGACGCACTCAATTCCCGTCTGCTGGACAACAGGATAATACGAAGCAACTTCATCAACTATCTGAGCAACCAGACAAGCAAGGGAATCAGCAAGAGCAAGTTCCATCTATCTTCCGATATAGAACTACGAGTAGCAATGTTCATTCGCAGCAACTGCATGTTTGACAGAGGGGAAAAGATTCTGCGAATAAAAATGGAGGACTTAGCCGACCTCATTGATGAGACACGACTCAACGTATCCAAGGTACTGAACAAATGGGACAGCATCGGTCTGATTGAACAGAAGCGGCAGAACATACACATTCCCGATATCGAAAAACTGCCCAGGTAATTCCAGGAAGTACCTATCCCAAGACGGACAATAAAGACAGACAAAAGGATATAACATCACATCGACGATAATGAACAAAGAACTATATAACGACAAAGGATTCATCACCACAGACTGTCCACACGGAACATTCCCATTCCATCTCGTCACGCTGAAGGACTACGAAGACGCCATGAAGAGAGGAATGGAAGTGGAAAAGGCAGAAATGGAGAAATTGCTGAGCAATCCAGACACGCCAAATTTCGAAAACACGATTGTAGCACTCGAACAATCCGGCGACCTTCTCGGACAGACTACAGACGTATTCTTCAATCTCACCAGCGCCGAGACCAATGATGAGATGGACGAACTGGCAGAGAAGATGTCACCAATTCTTTCAGATCATTCCACAAGCATATGCTTCGACCCACGTCTCTTTGAGCGCGTGAAGACCGTGTACGATTACTATCACAACGAACACAAGGAAGAGTACGATGCACTCGATATAGAAGACCGTCGGCTGCTCGATGACACATACGAGGGATTGGTACGCAGCGGTGCAGCACTTGATGATGCCAAGAAGGCACGTCTTACCGAAATAAGTAACGAGATGAGTCTGCTCGACCTAAAATTCTCGCAAAACAAACTGAAGGAAATCAACTCCTTCACACTCCACATAACCGACGAGGCAGACCTGGAAGGACTACCCGAATCGGCAGTCGATGCAGCACGTCAGGAAGCCAAGGACAAGAAGAAGGAAGGTTGGATTATCACGCTGAAAAGTCCGAGCATGTCTCCATTCATGACCTACAGTACGAAGAGAGAACTCAGGAAGAAGTTATGGATGGCATACAACACGATTTGTACCCACGACAACAAATACAACAACTTTGAGGTAGTACGAAGCATTGTCAACCTCAGTCAGGAAGAAGCCCAGATAACCGGATACAAATGCTATGCCGACTTCGTACTCGAAGAACGTATGGCAAAAAATCAGGAAAATGTATATAAGTTGCTCCACCAACTCATAGAAGCCTACAAACCCACAGCACTCCGTGAACTGGACGGGATACGCCAATATGCACGCGAACTCGAAGGCAGCGACTTTGAACTTATGCCCTGGGACATGGGATTCTATTCAAATAAGTTGCAGGAGAAACTCTACAGCATCAATTCCGAAATGCTGCGTCCCTACTTCGAACTGAGTAAGGTAAAGGAAGGAGTCTTCGGATTGGCAACACGACTCTACGGAATCACTTTCAGGAAGAACCCCGACATACCAGTCTATCACCCAGAAGTTGAAGCATTCGACGTTCTCGACAAGGACGGAACATTCCTGGCAGTACTCTATTGCGACTTCCACCCACGTGAAGGCAAGAAGTCCGGAGCCTGGATGACCACATTCCAAGGGCAGTACATCGACATCGACGGTACCGATATCCGTCCCCAAGTACTTCTCGTAATGAATTTCACCCGTTCCACCGAAAACAGACCATCATTACTCACCCTAGGAGAAGTAGAAACCTTCCTTCATGAATTCGGTCACTCCCTACACGAGATATTCTCGAAATGCAAGTATGCAGAACTCAGCGGAACCAACGTATATTGGGACTTCGTGGAACTCCCTTCTCAACTCATGGAGAATTTCAGCATAGAAAAGGAATTCCTGAAGACATTCGCCCGTCATTACCAAACAGGAGAAGAGATGCCCGACGAACTCATCCAACGAATCATTGACAGCCGCAACTTCGGAGTAGCCATGGCATGTCTCCGTCAAGTCAGTTTCGGTCTCCTCGATATGGCATACTATACCCTAACCACCCCCTTCACACAAAACGTACCGGAGTTCGAGGAAGAAGCATGGAAAGAAGCACGGATAACACAGTCAATGCCAGGCACATGCATGTCAGTACAATTCTCCCACATCATGGCAGGAGGCTATGCAGCAGGCTACTACAGTTACAAGTGGGCAGAAATGCTTGATGCAGACGCATTTGAAGTATTCAGGGAAAACGGACTCTTCGATCGTAATACAGCCGAACGCTTCCGCAATGAAGTTCTTTCCCGCGGAGCCACAGAACACCCAATGACACTCTATAAGAGATTCAGAGGTCAGGAACCTACCATCGACGCCCTGCTGAAACGAAACGGAATCATACAATAACAAACAACAGAAAGAACAATATGTCAGAAGCCCATACACACCGTCGGACAATGAAAGCAACCATCAGTCTGCTCACTGTCATTCTCCTGAATATCCTCATTGCAGGATGTAACGAAGAAGACGATATAGACGAAATATTCTGCAATGGCACATTCAAGATAACAGGAGTAACCACCAACGGAGTAAAGATAGTGAAGGACATATCCGAACTCTACGAACAGGACGGAACATACCTCATCACCTTCAACCGCCAGACCTTCCAGGGAACACTCCTGTCAGGAACACACATCGAAGGGACATGGCAAGCAGACGGGAAGGACGGTTCATTCAGTATGAAATTCGGAAGCAACACAGATGTCGAAAGTTCAAGCAGTTCATTGCAGCAGAAAATATATCAGATACTCATAAATGCAAGCCACTACTCCGGCGACACAAACGTACTCAGACTGCATGACAACAAAGACTCATACATAGAATTGAGACGTATATAGACAGACGTAACAAAACATACAAAGCATATAAAAACAGACAAGATGGATTCGGAAAAACAATTCAATTTAGATAAACGATATCTGAGAATGGCTCAGATATGGTCAGAAAACAGTTACTGCCAGCGCCGCAAGGTAGGTGCGCTCGTAGTGAAGAAGCAGATGATAATCAGCGACGGCTACAACGGCACACCGTCAGGATTTGAGAACATCTGTGAGGAAAACGACGTAACCAAGCCCTATGTGCTCCATGCCGAAGCAAACGCCATTACAAAACTGGCCCGAAGCCACAACTCCAGCGAAGGAGCCACACTATACGTCACCGCCTCACCCTGTCTCGAATGTTCCAAACTCATCATTCAGGCAGGCATCAAACGAGTAATCTACGGAGAGCAATACCGTCTCCGCGACGGAATAGAACTACTGGAACGTGCCGGCATCGAAGTCATACAGATTGACGCAAACGAATAAGAAGCCACCAACCCAATTAGGCATAAAAACATACAGAACTACAAAACTCCAATAATTCAATAAAGATATGACACATCGTACATCACGTTTCGTTCCAATCATAATTGCTGTAAGCGTAATACTCGGAATTGTCATAGGTACCTTCATAGCAAATCGATTTTCAGGCAACCGTCTGAACATCATCAACACGTCATCCAACAAGATAAACGACCTGCTGCACATCATCGATGACAAATACGTTGACTCCGTTGATATTTCCGATATAGTAGAACGCGCAATGCCACGCATACTGTCCGAACTCGATCCCCACTGTTCATACATCTCAGCACAGGCAGCAAAGACCGCCAACGACGACCTCAAGGGCAGTTTCAGCGGCATCGGAGTACAGTTCCAGATACGTGAGGATACAGTATATGTGACAAACATCATCAAGGGCGGACCAGCCGAAAAGGTAGGAATGCTCGCAGGCGACAGAATCGTAAGCGTCAACGGAGAGAACTACACAGGAAAAGTAGTTACCAACGAAGAGACACTCCATAGACTCAAGGGCGAAAAGGGAACAAAAGTAAAACTCGGAGTCGTACGCCACGGCAGCACCAAGCCACTCTCCTTCACCGTCGTACGCGGCGACATTCCGATAAAGAGCATAGATGCCACCTACATGATAAACAACCAACTCGGTTACATCAAGGTAAACAAGTTCGGAGAAACCACATACCCAGAAATGCTGATAGCATTGGCACAACTCGAACAAGAAGGATTCAAGGGACTGGTCATCGACCTCCGCGGCAACAATGGAGGATACATGAACAGCGCCATCCAGATGATAAATGAATTTTTACCCGAAGACAAACTGATAGTCTATACCGAAGGCCGCAAGATGCCACGCGAGAACTACATGAGCGACGGACGCGGTTCATATCAGCAACTGCCCCTGATAGTACTCACCGACGAACTCTCAGCCAGTGCATCCGAAATCTTCGCCGGAGCAATCCAGGACAACGACAGAGGAATAATCGTAGGACGCCGCACATACGGAAAGGGACTCGTACAGCAACCAATCGAATTCAGCGACGGAAGTCTCATACACCTCACCGTATCCCGCTACTACACACCATCAGGCAGATGCATACAGAAGCCATACACCAACGGAGACGACCCACAATACGAACTCGACATCGTAAGACGCTACCAGCACGGAGAATTCTTCAATGAAGACAGCATACGTCAATCAGGCGAGACCTACAAGACAGGAATCGGACGGACAGTATATGGAGGCGGAGGCATAATGCCCGACTACTTCGTAGCAGAAGACACAACCACCTTTACGCCATATTACGAAGAAGTAGCCACAAAGGGACTCATCAGTCAGTTCTGCTTCAACTACAGCGACGCCAACCGAAAGACATTGGCAAAACTCTCATCAGCCGACGAAATAGCCAAACATCTCCGTCAGGACAAAGTCGTACAGCAATTCATCGAATACTGCGACAGCAAAGGCATCAAGCGACGCAACAATATGATACTGCGTTCACAGCCACTCCTTGAAAGCGTAATCTACGGCAACATAATCTACAGCATCCTTGAGATAGAAGACTACCTGAAGTACATCAACCGCAACGATGCAACAGTAAACAAGGCAATAGAACTGTTCCGCAACGGACTGACCAAGCCACAACTCACACCAGCCAATGACAAAGCAGGAAATAAGAAGACAGCTCACATCAGTATGCCGCAGCAAGCAAGAAGCAGGTACCTTGCCTGAACAAAGCAGAAGAGTAGCAGCAAAACTCCACACACACCCACTCTTTCAGAAAGCACATAAGATACTTATCTATAATGCACTCTGGGACGAAGTGAACGTGCTGGACGGTTACGACCTGTCACATACCGACAAAACCTTCATACTTCCGACAGTAGTAGGCGACGGACTGGAACTCCACCGCTTCACTTACGGCACACAGACACGCATCGGAGCCTTCGGAATCACCGAGTCATTGGGAGAAGCCGAAACCGACTACGACAGTATCGACCTAGCCATCATACCCGGACGCGCCTTCACACCCGACGGCAGACGACTCGGCAGAGGCAAGGGATATTACGACCGCCTCCTCCCCTCCCTCCATTGTCCAACAATCGGCATATGCTACCCATTCCAGCTACTCGACGACATACCCACAGAACCACACGACCACACCGTGGACGAAGTGATAACAACAGAACAATAGCAGAAACGACAGACAAGAGCAACCCTACAGCAAAAAAAAGACATGGAAACAATCTCAACAATCATACAGCAGGCATGCGATTTCATATGGGGACTCCCCATGATAATCCTCCTGGTAGGCACACACATATACCTTACCTTCAGGCTGAAATTCCCGCAAAGGAAAATCTGGACAGCCCTAAAGCTCTCAGTCACCTCAGACGACGGATCCAAAGGAGACGTCAGTCAGTTCGGAGCACTCATGACCTCACTAGCAGCCACCATAGGTACAGGCAACATCATCGGAGTAGCCACAGCCGTATCCCTCGGAGGACCAGGAGCAATATTCTGGTGCTGGCTCACCGGAATCTTCGGAATAGCCACCAAGTACGGAGAAGGACTCCTGGCAGTAAAATACCGCATAAGGACAGAAAACGGAGAAATGGCAGGAGGACCGATGTACGCCCTTGAACGCGGAATGGGACAGAAGTGGCTCGCCATACTGTTCAGCATATTCACCGCCATCGCAGCCTTTGGAATCGGAAACACCGTACAGGCAAATGCCATAAGCGAAAACGTCTGTTCACTCACCAGCGGCCACATCGACCCCACCCTCTGCAGAATCATAGTAGGACTGACAGCCACCGTCATCACCACAGCAGTAATCTTCGGAGGAGTAAAAAGCATAGCACGCTTCTGCAGCAGACTGATACCATTCATGGCAACCTTCTACATCGTAGGCTGCCTGTACATCCTGTGCGTAAACTGCAGATACATCATCCCCGGCATAGAATGGATACTGTCAGACGCCTTCTCCACCAAGTCAGCCATAGGCGGAATGGCAGGAACAGCCATCATGATGACAATGCGCTACGGAGTAGCACGCGGACTCTTCTCAAACGAGTCAGGAATGGGCAGCGCCCCAATCGTAGCAGCCGCCGCACAATCCAAGAACTCAGTACGCCAGGCACTCGTACAGTCCTCGGCAGCATTCTGGGACACAGTAGTAATCTGCAGCCTTACAGGACTCGTCATCGTCACAAGTCTGCTTGCATACCCCGAAATCGACATAAAGAACCAAGGAATGCTCACCAACGAAGCATTCGGAAAGATACCCTACATAGGCACCCCACTCCTCTCCGTAGGAATCATCACCTTCGCCTTCTCCACCATACTCGGATGGGGATATTACGGAGAAAAGGCAATAGAATACCTGGCAGGCAAGAAATTCATACGCCACTACCGCATCCTCTGGGTCATCATGGTCATGGTAGGAAGCATACTCAACCTCGACCTCGTCTGGACCTTTGCCGACCTCGTCAATGCCCTCATGGCAATCCCCAACCTCATATCGCTGATATTCCTCTCAGGCATAATGGCAAAAGAGACACAGTACTACCTTTGGAACAACCACCTCGACGAACCAAGCAACGAATAATCAATGATACACGACCTCTGCATAATCATGCTCACGGCAGGCATCGTAAGCCTCCTGTTCAAACTCCTGCACCAGCCGGTAGTACTCGGTTACATAGTAGCCGGACTCATAGCAGGTCCCTACATGTGCGGACAGTCATGGATCAACGACAGCCAGAGTCTGGAAACATGGGGAGAAATCGGAGTACTCTTCCTTCTCTTCGCCATGGGACTGGAATTCAGTTTCAAGAAACTCCTCCAGATGGGAAGCACCGTACTCATCGCAGCCGGCACCATCATCATCGGCATGATGTCCGTAGGATTCCTCACCGGACGCCTGCTCGGATGGAACGAGATAAACTCCCTGTTTCTCGGCGGCATGCTCTGCATGTCCTCCACCACCATCGTATTCAAGGCAATAGAAGACCTCAATCTCAGCAGCCACAAGTTTGCCAAGGTCGTATTCGGCATCCTCGTCGTAGAAGACCTCTTTGCAGTCGTACTGATGGTACTGCTGTCCTCCATAGCCGTAGAAAAGAAATTCCAAGGCGGCGAGATGCTGTTTGAAATAGGCAAACTCATAGCCTACCTCATATTCTGGTTCGTAGTAGGCATAGCCATAATCCCCACCTTCCTCAAGAAGTTCCGCAAGCACCTCAACGACGAGACACTCACCATCTTCGCCATAGGCATGTGCCTCGGCATGGTACTCCTCGCCGTCAGCGCCGGATTCAGCAGCGCTCTCGGAGCCTTCGTCATGGGCAGCGTACTGGCAGAAACCATCGAAGCCGAAAGGATAGAACACCTCGTCCAGCCCATCAAGAACGTCTTCGGAGCCATCTTCTTCGTATCAGTCGGAATGATGATAAACCCAAGCCTCATACTCACATACTGGCTGCCGATACTAGTCATCACCCTCCTCGTCATCGCAGGACAGATAACCTTCGGATCCCTCGGCACACTCCTCTCCGGACAATCCCTCAGAGTATCACTCCAAAGCGGATTCTCACTCGTGCAGATAGGAGAATTCGCCTTCATCATAGCACAGTTCGGACAGAATGCAGGAGTCACCGACCGAAAACTCTACCCCATCGTCGTAGCAGTATCCGTCATCACCACCTTCCTCACCCCCTACATCATGCGGCTTGCAGAACCAACCGAACAATTCCTCAACAGCCACCTGAGCGAAGGCACACGTCTCCTACTCGAAAACTACGCCCAGCGCCGCGCATCAGTAAAGGCAAAAAGCATCTGGAACCAATACCTCCGTAAAGTAGCCACCACCGTCATCGTATCCAGCATCGTATGCATCTTCATCTACATACTCTATTTCCAGTACGTCACCCCGTTCATACTACCCAAATACACCATCTTCAAAGGAATCCTCACAACCCAATTCTCCCACACCGTCACCAAACTCATAGCCCTCGCACTCCTCATGGCAATCACCTCCCCGTTCCTCTACAACATCGTAGCCCGCCACCGAATGGACAACGCAGTATATGAACTCTGGAACAAAGGCAGAGGCGAGAAAGCATCCATAGCAGGACTCTTCATCTGCCGCATCATCATCGGCATAGCATTCATCTCCTACGCACTCTACCGCCTCTTCACCATAACCACCGGAATGGTAGTAGGCATCTCCATCATATTCCTGCTCATCATCACCTTCTCCCGACGCGTACGACGCCAGTCGCGCCGACTCGAAAACGGATTCAACAGCAACCTCACAGCCCGCGAAACATCAGCCGAAGACAAGCGCCCAATGGGCAAGCACTTCGTCACCCGCCTGCTCCCCTACGACCTCCACATATCCGACTTCACCGTACCGTCCGACTCCACCTTCAGCGGAAAGACACTCCGTGAACTCAACCTACGGCAGAAGTCAGGAGTCAGCGTAGTACGCATCATCCGGGCAGGAATCCACACCAACATACCAGGCGGCAGCAAGCACATCTATCCCGGAGACCGCATCGTAGTAGCCGGAACAGACGAACAGATCGACAAATTCAAGAAGATGCTCGACAACAACCGCCACATCGAAGAAAATCCAAATACCGACCGAACCCACGTCACCCTCGAAAGCATGGTCATCGAGAGCAACAGCACCCTCATCGGACAGACCATCCAGGAATCAGGCATACGCGAAAAAGCCGAATGCCTCGTCATGGGAATCGAACGCAACCACGAATACATCATGAACCCCGAACCAACCCTCACATTCGAGGAAAACGACATCATACTCGTAGCCGGCGAAACAGCCAAACTCACCGAATTCCTGAACAACATCAACCGATAGTTTATTAAAGTCAACAAGTCAACGAGTGACCACAGCGCAGCATTTTGCGTTAGCGTTAGGGTTTGCATTATTGTTTATTCGTAGCGCAGCGTTTCGTAGCCCCTAGGACGTTTCGTAGGCGCAGTCTTTCTCGTTGCCTCGTTGACTTGTAGACTCAAAAAAGCCAAAGGCTATTTTTTGAGAGTCAGTAACAGGTCAGTTATGAGTCAGTTATGAGTCAGTAACGAAGCCGTAGTCCACACGCAAAAGCAAAAAAGGCTGTGCTCAACACAAAAAATAGTTGAAGACTACTAAACGACCAAGGATTCAATGGTTTTGTCTTCACTCTTCACTCAATAGGGCCGAACACGTTTATTCATCGGTACTCCAAGACAATGAAGAGTCGGATGACACTCTTCATCACTCTTCACTACTCTTCATTAACTCTTCACTACTCTGAAATCCTTTATTCATCGGCAATTAAGGGATGTTTAGTGAAGAGTGAAGACTATTTTTGATTTGTAGGCATTCTATAAATCGTTACTGTTACATTGTACTATAGCCATAACAAAGCAAATGAAAGCAACACGACGCAACTGGCTACATCACCCATAAATAAGGATGGAATTGTTTTGTCGATACAAAAATTATGCATTATCTTTGCACCGTGTTCAGAAGGACATAATGTCCGGATGCAACACGGGAGTTCTCTTGTCCGCTCGTCCTTGTATCATCCCTTTATGCTACTTTGCTGTGACTTTGCTACTTCTCCGTTAGAAAGCGGACAAATAGCGGAGAAACAACGGAGGAACAACGAAGAAGCATCGAAGGACAATAGGAGGAAGAACACTAAAGTAATAAAGGCTTTGCCTATGAAACGGTGAAGGTATTCACCTACGAAACGCCCTAAGGGGCTACGGAACGCTTCGCTACGAATAAACAAAAACGCTGGACTTTCAATCTATAACCGATAACCGTTCATTTGACGTTTGAGGTTAGACTCGTTGAATTGTAGACTTAAAAAAGAGGGCTGAAAGACAAAATTCCTTAGCTCACAACCCGAAGGGGTGTGCCGTAGTTATTTTGCGTTTGCGTTAGGGTTTGCGTTTTATTTACCACGAATTAGCGAATTAGTGAAACAATAATTGCATGTCCTTTGATGGGGGAATTAAACTCAGCGTTCGAATTACAGGACCCGCGAGACATGGACTTCCATTTTGGGGACGAACACGGAATTCACGGAAAACACGGAATAATATTGATACCGGCAAACTGTGTTCAACGAGGAATTTCCAATTCCGTTTATTCCGTGCGTTCCGTGTTCGAAAATAATAATTAATTCGTGTTCGAAAATAATAATTAATTCGTGTTCGAACTAATTCCGGATAAATAAACAAACTCGGTACGCACTTTCATGCATACCGAGTTTTTGTTTATTTATTAAAAAATTAATATGTTATTTGTTAAAATCAAGTGGACTTTTACCACGAAGGGGAGCCTACAAGTATTGCGTTTGCGTTTGTTTTTCGTAGGCTTCAGCCTTAATCTTAATCCCAATCAATGTCAACATCTTCCCAATCATCGTCAAAAGTACCAAATTGCTTGGCATGGATAGTACCGGAAGTTTTTTGCTGCCCATCTGGATTGACTGTTTTTGTTTCTGGTATCGACAACTGCATGAAACCAGAAAAGGATCTCATGTCCGTCTCAACAAAACAAGGCTTAATATAATTCTTCTTATCCATAGTCTTATTCCTCTTTTATCTTTCGCAATTATTTATCCTTTGCCATTCAATATAAAGTTAACCATATATGGTATAAGTCTGATTCACGTGCAAAATTATGGTAAAAAATGAAATAATCAAAGAAAATCCGAAAAAAAATATAAAATATTGAAGAAATAAGGGGGAAAATAGAGTAAAAAGCATAATCATAAACGGTTATCTAATACCGTCTAAGGTCTAAAGAGTGGCCCCCTACCCCCCTCAAGGGGGAGAGCAAGTCAACGAGTCTATAAGTCAACGAGTTTTGCCTGTCCTCTGATTCTATAAGAACAAAACACTTAAAACACATAAAACCTTTCGAGCCATGTTGGCTCGTATCAACAAGTTTTGAATGTTTTGCAGGTTTTATTTTATATCCACACATCGCGCAGCATTTTATTTTTCGCCATATTGGCGATTTTTGGGCATTGAGCCCTATTTTCCTATAATGTTCAAGTGACAATCTATTGTCATGCTGATGTTGCAAGAGAAAATATCTGGAAGGCATCAGAGCCTTACAAGGATTTTCTGTTGTGACAGCAGTAAGAGTCGGAGACCTTGAACATTTATTTTCTTCAAAATTATATCCGTCTAAGGTCTAAAGTCTAAAGTATTTGCGTTATCGTTTGCGTTATTATTGTTTTTTCGTAGGCGCAACCGTTTCGTAGATGCGCAGCATCGTTTCGTAGGTGAAGCCTTTCACCGTTTCGTAGGCGCAGCCTTTCTCGTGGACTTGTTGACTCCTGACCGTTCTTGTTTCCTAATAAATCCTAAATTTCCATAAAAAGTTGGTGGTGTGTCAGATTTAATTTGTATTTTTGCGCTGGCATTGTCCGAAGGACATTGCGATTGGGATTTATATGGTTTTTATTACTTTTGTATATGGGTATTGGTAATATAATTAAGTTCATTAAGGACGTGAAGACGGTGAGCGGTCAGACTTCCGGTGCCGGCAAGGCGGAGGGAAACGAGGGGACTGCCATGAACCTGAAGCAGATCATTGAGGATGCTTTCGAAAAGATCGGTCATGCCAACATCATGATTGCGGGCAAGACGGGTGTGGGTAAATCTACGCTTGTGAATGCTGTGTTCAAGGGTGAGTTGGCTGAAACGGGTGTGGGTAGGCCTATCACGCAGAACATGAAGGAGTACGCGAAGGAGGGTGAACCGGTTCACATCTTCGACACGAAGGGTTTTGAACTGGGTAACTACAGGCAGGTGATACGTGAACTGAAGGATGAGATTCAACGCAGGAAGCGTCTGGGTGACCCTAAGGAGCAGATTCACCTCATGTGGTTCTGTATCAGTAACGACGGCAAGAGGCTTGAGGACTCGGAGACTGCTTTCATCGACGAACTGTCGCAGGAGGTGCCTGTGGTGGTGGTTCTGACGAAGAGCGTGGATGCGAAACTGGAGTTCTACAACCTGGTGTGCAACGAGTGTCCGAAGGCTACTAAGGTTATTCGTGTGCTGGCGCTGCCTTACGAGACTCCTATCGGTACGATTCCTGCTTTCGGTCTTGAGGAACTGATTGAGCACAGTTATGAACTGATGCCTGACATTGCGAAGGCTGCTTTGGCGTCGAGTCAGAAGGTGAACGACTCTATAACGAAGCGTGCTGTGGACAGGGTCATTGCCGTGGCTGCTGCCAGTGCTGCTACCATCGGTGCTACGCCTATCCCTTTTTCCGACGCGGTACTACTCGCTCCCGTACAGATAGGAATGATTGCAAGTCTTTGTAAGGTGATGAAGGTGGAGGCTGACCGTCAGTTCATCACTACCTTGGTAAGCAGTGCCGCAGGAGTTATGGGGGCTACAGCAACGGGACGCGTGATTGTGAGGGGGCTGCTTAAGTTCATTCCTGAGGCGGGACCTATCATCGGCGGTACTATCAGTGCTGCTACTGCGGGTGTCATTACTTCGGGTATGGGGTATGCTTTCTACAATGCGGTCAGGTTGCTTCAGGGTAAGGGTATTGACCTGAATGCTGCCAATTTGTCGAAGGAATTCGTGGAACAACTTAAGAAAACGAAGTTAAAGTTTTGAGGATTGCTGCCATTTCTAAACTTTTTTGTAACTTTGCGACGCATTTCTCTGGATTCAGGGAGATTTTCTGTTTTTCTACACAAGAATGAAATGCGACAATTGATTATGGATTTTAACATAGATAAAATATTAGAGGAAAGACTTGGCAAGGGTACGCTCTCCGTGGTTGCTCAGATTGATGTGAGAAACGCGGAGAATAACGACGTGGAACTGTCGGATGAGGAAATTCCGATTCTGCCCTTGCGTAGCATGATGCTGTTTCCGGGTACTCTGCTGCCGGTTAACATTGGACGGAAGTCGTCGCTGAAACTGCTGCACGATGCCGAAAAGGGTAATCTTACGATTGGTGTGTTCAGTCAGATTGACGACAACGTGAATTCGCCGGAGGATGCCGAACTCTACAGGATGGGCTGTGCGGCGAAGGTGGTGAAGATTCTGGAACTGCCTGACGGCAGCAAGACTGCCTTGCTGCAGGGTTCATGCCGCGTGGAACTGGTGGACAGCCATTTCAACGGCCGTTACATAGTGGGGCACGTGAGGAAGAATGCGGAGACTCCGGTTCCTTCGTCGGACAGGGAGTTCAATGCTCTTATCGAGGCTATCAAGGATATTGCGGAAAAGTATATCAAATTGGGTGAGATGCCTGGGTTTGATGCTTCTTTCAGCATCAAGGAGATTCCTACCCAGACGTTTACCGTGAACTTCATCTGTTCGAACATTCCGATTGACAACAAGGAGAGGATTGTGCTGCTCGAACAGAACGACATCAAGGATCGTGCCCAGAAGTTGCTGGAGATCCTGCAGCGTGAGTATCAGTTTGCCAAACTGAAGGCTAACATTCAGATGCGTACTCATGAGGAACTGAGCCGTCAGCAGCGTGAGTATTTCCTTCAGCAGGAAATCAAGAACATTCAGGAGGAACTGGGTGACGGGGCTGTGTCGGATTGGGAGAAACTTGCTGCCAGGGCTTCGGCGAAAAACTGGCCTAATGATATTGATACGCTGTTTCATCAGGAACTGACTAAACTGAAGAGGATGTCGGTGAACGTTCCTGACTATCAGTCGCTGAGGGATTATCTTGAGACTATGCTTAACCTGCCTTGGAACGAGATGAGCAGGGACAGTATCAGCATGAAGGCTGCTGAACGGCAGTTGAACCATGACCATTACGGCATGGAGAAGGTGAAGGAGAGGATTCTGGAACATCTTGCCGTAGTGAAGACCAGGGGTGACTTCAAGAGTCCTATCATCTGTCTGTATGGTCCTCCGGGGGTCGGCAAGACGAGTCTGGGAAAGAGTATTGCTGCTGCCATGAAGAGGAAGTATGTGAGGGTGTCGCTCGGCGGTGTTCACGATGAGTCGGAAATCCGCGGTCACAGACGTACTTACATCGGTGCCATGCCCGGACGGATAATCAAGAGTATTCAGACGGCGGGTACGAGCAACCCTGTGTTCATTCTTGACGAAATCGACAAGATTGGTCAGATGTCGGCTAACGGTGATCCATCTTCTGCCTTGCTGGAGGTACTGGACCCTGAACAGAATTCTACTTTCCACGATAATTATCTGGACTGTGACTATGATCTGTCGCATGTGATGTTTATTGCGACTGCAAACAACATAGGCAGCATACCTGCTCCCCTACTCGACCGTATGGAACTGATTGAGGTCAGCGGCTATCTTACGGAGGAGAAGATTGAGATTGCCAAGCGGCATCTCATTCCGCAGGAACTGGAAAAACTGGGTATGCAGGACAGCGGCATAAAACTGTCGAAGGCTGCCATTGAACTTATCATCGAGAACTATACACGTGAATCGGGTGTGCGCGAACTTGACAAGAAGATCAACAAGATGCTGCGCAAACTGACTCTCAGGTATGCACGCAATCAGGAATTGCCGGACCATGAACTTGGCAGGCAGGACGTGGTGGATCTGCTGGGTCCTGAACTTTTCAGCCGTGACAGGTATCAAGGCAACGAGTATGCGGGTGTCGTGACGGGTCTGGCCTGGACGAGCGTTGGCGGTGAGATTCTGTTTATCGAAACGAGTCTCAGCAAGGGTACGCAGCAGAAACTGACGCTGACGGGCAACCTCGGTGACGTGATGAAGGAGTCGGCTGTGCTTTCGCTCGAATATGTGAAAGCCCATGCTGCTGACTATGGTATTGACTCCAGGATTTTTGAGAACTGGAACATTCATATTCATGTGCCTGAGGGGGCTGTTCCTAAGGACGGTCCTTCGGCTGGTGTAACTATCACGACTTCTCTTGTGTCGGCTCTGACTCAGCGCAAGGTGAGGGCTAATCTTGCCATGACCGGCGAAATGACGCTGAGGGGCAAGGTTTTGCCGGTGGGGGGTATCAAGGAAAAGATTCTTGCTGCAAAGCGTGCGGGTATTACTGACATCATGCTCTCCGTGGAGAACGAGAAGGATATCAAGCAGATTGACGCGAAATACATAAAGGGGGTTACTTTCCACTATGTGAAGGATGCTAAGGACGTATTGGACTTCGCTGTCCTCGACTGCAAGGTGGACAATGCCATTGATTTCACATTCGAGAAGGAGAATAAGGATTAAATGCTTACATTCCATATAGATAAGGCGGACGAAAAGTGTAATGCCCGTGCCGGTGTTATCAACACGGATCACGGCAGTATTCTCACTCCTATATTCATGCCGGTGGGTACGCTCGGCAGCGTGAAGGGTGTGCATATGCATGAACTGTGTGACGACATCAAGGCGCAGATCATTCTGGGCAATACTTATCATCTGTACCTGAGACCGGGACTTGATGTTATACATGCTGCGGGGGGACTGCATAAGTTCAATGGGTTCAACCGTCCGATGCTTACTGACAGCGGTGGCTTTCAGGTGTTTTCGCTTTCGGGTATCCGCAAGATTAAGCCCGAGGGGGTGGAATTCAGAAGTCACATTGACGGTTCAAGGCATTTCTTCTCTCCTGAGGGGGTGATGGATATTGAACGTACAATCGGTGCGGACATAATGATGGCTTTTGATGAGTGTCCTCCGGGTACAAGTGACTTTCAGTATGCCAAGAAGTCCCTGGCTCTTACTGAACAGTGGCTCGACAGGTGTATCAGGCGTTTCAACGAGACGGAACCTCTCTACGGATATCATCAGGCTCTGTTCCCTATCGTTCAGGGCTGTACTTTCAGGGATTTACGGCAAAAGGCTGCTGAAAACATTGCCCGTCTCGGTGCGGAGGGTAATGCTATAGGTGGGTTGGCTGTGGGTGAACCTACTGACGTGATGTATGAGATGATTGAAGTGGTCAATGAGATTCTGCCTAAGGATAAGCCTCGCTACCTGATGGGGGTGGGTACTCCTCAGAATCTGCTTGAGGGCATTGAACGCGGAATCGACATGTTTGACTGTGTGATGCCTACACGCAACGGAAGAAATGCGATGCTGTTTACCCGACATGGTACGATGAACATGAAGAACAAGAAATGGGAGATGGATTTTTCTCCTCTCGATGAGGAGGGTACGTCTTACGTTGACACTACATATTCGAAGGCATACCTGCACCATCTGTTCAAGGCGCAGGAATTGCTTGCCCTGCAGATTGCCAGCATACACAACCTGGCATTCTACCTTTGGCTGGTGGGCGAAGCCCGTCAGCATATCATTGCTGGTGACTTCACGGGGTGGAAGGCTAAAATGGTTGAGGAACTAGGACGAAGGATTTAGGATGAGAATCAGACGCAGATATAATCAGAACAAGTTTACGAATTGGTTGACCGAGCATTCTCCGGTCAATCGACTTGACCGTTATATCATTGCCAAGTTTCTCGGTACTTACTTTTTCTCCATCGCTCTCATCATCTCGATTGCGGTGGTATTTGACTTTAACGAGAATATCGACAAGTTCCTGTCACACAATGCTCCTCTGTCGGCTATCTGTTTTGATTACTATCTCAACTTCATACCTTATTACTCGAACCTGTTCTCTCAGTTGTTCGTATTCATCTCGGTAATTTTCTTTACTACCAAACTGGCTGAGAATTCCGAAATCATTGCCATGATGTCTACGGGTATGACTTTTCCGCGGCTGATGAGACCTTATATGATTTCGGCGGCTATTATATGTGCGCTGACCTATACTCTCGGGGCTTACGTCATTCCCCGCGGAAATGTCAAGCGTGTGAAGTTTGAGAATACGTACCGAAGGAAGAACGTGCAGACGTACACAAGGAACGTGCAGATGGAGGTGGACACCGGAGTGATTGCCTATATCGGTACTTACGACGATGTCACCAAGACCGGTACGAGTTTCACTCTCGACAAATTCGTAAACAAGAAACTGGTGAGTCACCTGCAATCGAGCGTCATTCAGTATGACTCTCTTTCCGAGGAGCCTTACCACTGGATTGTGAGATATTATCAGGAGCGCAACCTTCAGGGTATGCATGAGAAAATTGTGAGTGGGACTCAACTCGATACCATCATCAAGATGGAGCCTCAGGACTTCCTCATCACGAAGGGGCAGCAGCAGACGCTCACCACACCGGAACTTTCGGAATATATTGACCGTCAGAAAGCCCGCGGTTTTGCCAACATCAAGGAGTTTGAGGTTGAATACTGGCAGCGCGGCGCTAATTCGTTTGCTGCATTTATCCTTACGGCTATAGGACTTTGCCTGTCTGCCAAGAAGAGAAAAAACGGAATGGGTATCTCTCTTGGTGTGGGTCTGGCTCTCAGTTTTGCCTATATCATGTTCCAAACCATTTCCTCGACGTTTGCCATCAATGCGGACGTGCCTCCGGCTATAGCGGCTTGGATTCCGAACCTTGTGTTCGCCTTGATTGCTATGTATTGCTATAGATTTGCTCCGAAATAGATTATGACGCTGACAATTGACATTGGAAATACGGCTATCAAGTATGCGGTGTTCGATAATGACGGAACTATGCTGCAGTATGGAAGGACGGAAGGTCATGACGACGTTTCCGCCATTCTGCGTTTATGTACGGACTATGCTCCTGAACATGCTATCATTGCTTCTACTGCAGATGTTTCACGACGTGTACAGGACGAAATCGGGGCTTTGGCCAAACATACTGTTGTTCTTGACTCTGCGACTCCCTTACCTATAGAAAATCTCTACCACACTCCTCAGACATTGGGAAAGGACAGGTTAGCTGCTGCTGTTGCGGCATTTGACCAGACTCATGGCGACACGCTGATTATCGATGTCGGAACTGCAATCACGTATGATTTCATCAACTGTAATGGGCAGTTTCTGGGTGGTAACATTTCTCCTGGTGTCAACTTGCGTTTCATGGCGCTTAAGGAACATACGGCAAAACTTCCGCTGATTTCTGCTGAAGGATGTCATCCTGAGTATGGCTGCGACACGGAAACGGCTATTAGATGTGGTGTACTGGACGGAATTAGTTGTGAAATACAGGGGTATATTCGTAAATTTTCTTTAAAATATCCTAATCTTTCCGTATTTTTGACGGGTGGAGACCAAATATATTTTGACGAAGCAATAAAAAAGCGTACATTTGCAGACAAATATCTAGTTTTAAAAGGACTTTTCTTGATAATGCAGTACAACATCAACGCAGATTAAGTCAGTCTGGACTTCTAACGGGAAACTGAAAAAAAATGAATAGGAAATCAACATATTGCAACATAAACATTTATACTGCGAAGTTTTTTTTCGCATTGTGCTGTATCTTCATAGCCTCTAATTATGACGTTTATGCCCAGAATGGTATAAACACTCCGTATAGCCGATATGGATTCGGTATTCAGGCTGACAGGGCCAATGGTTTCAACAAGGGTATGGCTGGGGTGGCCCAGGGATTTCGCGGCGGTCAGATCATCAACGCACAGAACCCTGCGTCTTATTCTGCTGTTGATTCGCTGACTGCATTGTTCGATTTCGGTCTTTCCTTGCAGAATGGTAATTACAAGATGGGGGATTTGCAGCAAAATGCAAAGAATACAAGTCTGGATTATGCTTCATTTCATTTTCGTGCGGCAAGACACGTAGGTGTGGCTCTCGGTATTCTCCCCTACACTAACATCGGCTACAGTTTCAACACATCAAACGAGCAGTTGCCTGGCGACGAGGACAAGACTTCTTCGTATGCTTTCAGCGGTGACGGTGGTCTGCATCAGGTATTTATCGGTGCGGGTTGGCAGATTTTAAAACCAATCTCTATCGGATTCAATGCTTCGTATCTCTACGGCAACTATTCGCACACCATGACCAATTCATTCAGTCAGGCTGCTATTTCATCTCTCGTAAGGGGCTATAATGCCAATATCAGTACTTACATGATTGATTTCGGCCTGCAGTACATTCAGCCGATTTCAAAGAAGGACAAGGTGGTTCTTGGTGTTTCCTACGGATTAGGACATGACGTGAAAAACAGGGCTATAAGGTATACTGAGGTGTACAACAACTCTTCGGCTGCCGTGGAATCAATCACGGGGGATACGCTCAAGAATGCGTTCCAGTTGCCTGAAACTTTCGCTGTTGGTGTCACATACTATCACTCTACAAAATGGAAGGTGGGTGCTGACCTTGAACTGCAGAAATGGTCGGAATGCCGTTTCCCTATCGAGAATACAGTTGGTGATTATGTGTCTGCTACAGGAGCCCTGTACGACAAAAAGCGGGTGGCTGTAGGTGGCGAATATACTCCTAACGTGAACAGTCAGAAATACTTTAATAGGGTTAGTTACAAGTTTGGTGGCTATTATTCTGAATCGTATGCAAGACCTACTTTGGAAAGTGGTGTCGATACCAAACCTACCGAATTCGGAATTTCTGCCGGTGTGACTCTGCCTATCAGCAATCGCCACACTTGGTACAATGCTCCTAAAATCAACTTAAGTGTACAGTGGGTTCACACAGATATTCCTTATCTCAGCAATATTAACAATGCCAGACAGACATTGAAGGAGGATTATCTGAAACTGAGTATTGGTCTTACTATCAGCGAGAGATGGTTCTATAAATGGAAGGTTGAATAAACTTATTCCGTTTTGGATAGTCTAAGACTATAAGTTTTATGATATCATAATTATAAGGAAAGAGAAAGTAACAGATCTAAACAATTAACAAATCAAAATATAATCACAATGAAGAAGCAAATATTACTTGGCTTGATGCTTACTGCATCTCTTGCCGGTTCTGCACAGGACTACAGCGGAACGACTTTTAACGACCGTATCGGTCACGGAAAAGACAGCGTTGAGGTAATCAACAACTTCAGCTTGTACCGTGAGGCATTCAAGGAAAAGAACTACATGGAAGCCTACGATTACTGGAAGGCCGTTCTTGAAAAGGCACCACTTTCTCAAATCCGCATTTATCAGGACGGTGCTATTCTCTGCGAAAACATCCTCATGGACAAGGATGTTGATGCTGCAAAGAAGGAGGAAGTGTTCAATACACTTATGAATATGCACGACACTCGTATCAAGAATCTCGATGCTCTGAATTCTTTTGCTACAAAAGTAACTCATACTACACGTGGTAACATTCTTGGTCGTAAGGCTTATGACTATTACTGCTTCGCTCCAAAGAAGGATAACGAAGAGGCTTACAAGATTTTCCAGTCTGGTATCGAAGACCTCGGAGAAAATGTTGATGCATACATCCTCTACTATTTCATCGAGTGTTCCTACAACCGTTTCAATGCGAACAAGGACAATGTGGAATATCGTGAAGCATTCATCAACGACTACATGAACTGTAACGATGTCTGCGAACGACTTCTTGACGAGGCTAAGTCATACCCTGCTGAAGTAATTCCTGCAAACCCTGAATCTGAGGATTCTACTGAATGGGAAGAAAGAGTTGTTCTTGCTCCTGAAGCACAGAAAATCATTCAGAACTATCAGCCTACTCTGGACAAGTGCAACGACCTTTTCGTAAAGTCCGGCGCTGCTGACTGCGAGACTCTGACTAAGATTTACAGCACTAAGGTTGAAGAAGCAAAGAAGGATCTGGCTACACTCAACGGTATTCTCAAGATTCTCCAGAATTTCTCTTGCGACAAGTCTGACCTCTACTACAAGGCTGCTGACTATGCATACGAACTCAACAAGACTCCTAACGCTGCTCTCGGTAAGGCTTCAAAACTGTTGAAGGCTGGTGACACAAGCGGTGCCATGAAGTATCTCGAAGAGGCTATTTCTCTCGAGACAGACCCTGCAAAGAAGGGTAAGACTGCATTCGTAATTGCCCAGGTTCTCTACTCCCGCGGCAACATAGGCGGCTGCCGTCAGTACTGCAACACTGCACTTCGCTACAACCCTTCTAACGGTAAGGCTTACTTGCTGATTGCAAACTGTATCGTACGCAGTGCATCAGGTGACCACCTCCAGAAGAGTTATTACTATTGCCTCGCAACAGATAAGTGTCTGAAGGCAATGTCGGTTGATCCATCATGCGCCGGTCAGGCAAACCGTCAGATGGCTTCTTACCGCAACGGTTTCTATCCAAAGAGCGAAGCATTCTTCCAGGGTATCAAGGCTGGTCAGACTGTAACAGTCATGGGAGAATCTACAAAACTCCGTCTGCGTTAATCTGATGACTCTCATACAACATACTAAGGCAATGGCGATAACAATAGTTGTCGCCTTTGCTTTTTGTATCGTAGCCTGTAACAATGATGATTCTGACAGTAAAATCATAATCAACGAGAACGACAGTCTACCTTTCATGAAGACTTACGGTGTCAGTACTGTTATCAGTGATTCGGGTATTGTAAGATATAAGATTATCAGTGAGGAATGGCTGTTCTATCAGAACCAGGAGGACCAAACATACACTTGGGCCTTTGAAAAAGGGCTCTTCCTGGAAAAATTCAACGAGGACTATCATGTTGATGCTTTCATAAACTGCGACACGGCTTATTACTACAGCAAGGACCAACTTTGGGAACTGAAGGGAAGGGTTAACATGAAAAACCTTAAGGGTGAGACGTTTAAGACTTCAATACTGTTTTGGAACCAAGGTACACATACTATTTACTCTCCTGCCTACATGGTAATCGACGGAATTGATCAAGACCTTGACGGATATGATTTCCGCTCCAACGAGCAGATGACAGACTACATGATTCACCAATCTTCGGGTGCATTCCCACTCGGTGATGAAAAATCCAACATGCCTCAACCGTCAAATGATGATGCAGAAAGACTTGAACAGTCTTCTGACAGCACCGGCAATCCACAACAAAACCCTTAAATGGATTGTCAAAAAACAATGATAAACCACCAAAAACACACCATATAGTAAAAAAAAGGTATTTATTATTTATTTATTCCATAAAAAAATATTATCTTTGTGCGATTTTTGCAAACGCACATAAACAGACGAATAAATTAAATAATAAATAAAAATATGGCAACATTAGGAAAAATCAGAAAACATGGAGTATTGCTCGTAGCAGTTATTGCATTGGCTTTATTCCTTTTCGTAGCAGGTGACCTCTTCCGTGGATTGGAAGGACTGCTGCAGCAGAGAGGACAAAACGTAGGTGAAATCAATGGCAAGTCCATCACAATCCAAGAGTATCAGGCACTTGTTGATGAACTTCAGGGTTATTATGAAGTAACTCAGGGTACTAGTTCTTTCAGCGAAGAACAACTCAGCCAGATTAAGGACGAGGCTTGGCAGTCATTCATTCAGAATGAACTCATCACTAAGGAATGTGATGCCCTCGGACTTACAGTCACAGACGCAGAAGTTCTTGAAGTAATTCAGTCAGGTGCAAGCCAAATGCTTCAGGTTCCAATGTTTATCAATCAGCAGACAGGTCGTTACGACTATAATCAACTACAGACCTTCCTCAGCGAATACAAGCAATTGACTGATGCCGGTCAGCAGATTCCAGAGGCATACACAAAGATTTACAAGTACTACATGTTTGCCCAGAAGCAAATCCGCAGCCAATATCTTACTCAGAAGTATCAGGTACTTCTTTCAAAGATGCTTATGTCAAACCCTGTTGAGGCAAAGATGAGTTTCGAGGCACGCAGCAATGAATCTGACATTATTCTTGCTTCAATCCCATTCAACACTATCGACGACAGCAAGGTTGAGGTTACAGACAAGGAAATCAACGATCGCTACAACAAGGATAAGGAACAGTATCTCCAGACAATTGAGTCACGAGATATCAAGTATATCGATGTTGCTGTAACTCCAAGCGACGATGACCGTGCTGAAGCAATGGCTGACATGAACGAAGCATATTCTCAGCTTGCTGCTGCAGAAGGAAACACAGCAGCTGGTAACGTTTGCCGTCAGCAGACAAGTGCCACTCAGTATACAAACGTACTGAAGCAGAAGGAAGCTTACCCAAGTTACATCGCTGCTATTCTCGACAGTACTGCTGTAGGTACTACAGTTAAGCCTCAGTTCGATGCTATGACTGGTTACTACTACACTTTCCGCATTCTTGACAAGCAGACTCAGGCTGACAGCGTTCTCTACCGTCAACTTGCAGTACCGGCAAAGGACGAGGCTACAAGCAAGAAGAGTGCTGACAGTATCGTTGTTGCTCTCAACGGAGGTTCTTCTTTTGCTGAAATCGCAAAGAAATATGCACAAACTTCTGACAGCGTATGGGTAAGCACTTCACAGTATGCTTCAATGGAACCAAATGCTGACAATGAACTCTTTATCAGCACACTCTATAACATGGGTGCAGGTGAAGTTAAGGCACTCAAACTTTCAAATGGTATGAACGTAGTGCTTCAGGTTCTCGACAAGAAGAACCCAATCACAAAATACAATGTTGCTTCAATCGTCAAGCAACTCAATTTCTCTGAAAAGACTTACACTGTTGCATATAACAAGTTCAGTTCTTTCATTGCTGCAAACAACACTCTGGAGCAGATGGAAGCAAACGCAGAGAAGTCTGGCTACATTCTTCAGACTATGCCTGACATGACTGCAAATCAGCACATGATTGCCGGAGTACGCAACACTCGCGAAGCCATCAAGTGGTTATTCGACGAGGCTAAGGAAAATCAGGTAAGTGAACTCTACAAATGTGGTAATTCAGACCACTTCATGATTGTTGCCCTCACAGGTGTCAATCCTAAGGGTTATCGTTCAGTAGAAAAGTCAAAGGATATCATTAAGGCTCAGATTCTCAATGACAAAAAGGCAGAACAACTTATTGAACAATTTAAGGATGTCAAGTCTATTGCTGCTGCTCAAGGTAAGGGTGCAGTCATCGACAGCCTCAACCACATCAGTTTCAGTGCTCCAGCATTTGTACGCGCAACCAACTCTTCTGAACCTATCATCAGTGCTGCTGCAAGCAAGGCTGCAAAGGGTGCATTCGTAGGTCCATTCAAGGGTGACAATGGTGTTTACCTGATGCAGGTTGCAAACAAGACAAAGACTGCTGACAAGTTTGATGCTAAGCAGGAAGAAGAAAGTCTATCACAGATGAATCTCCGTGCAGCATTCCAGACTCTTATCAACACGCTCTATATGAAGGCAGAAGTAACTGATAACAGATACAAGTTCTTCTAATCAGCAGCGAAAGCTAATCATTCAAAAATAAACAATCAAAGGTGTACTGCGGCAACGTATGTGCACCTTTTTTTGTAAAATAAACCATAGGTTTATATTTTAAGCAGAGATACACTAACACTATTATGACAGTCCTATTCATAGTATTATATTTGACAATAATAGGAATCGGATAAAAATAATCACACATAATTATTAATATATAAAAAAGTTTCGTAACTTTGTAACCAAAATATATATTTAGATACAAGTATTATGGAAAATAAGATTCAACAACTTACCGATAAACTTCTCAGCGAAGGTGTCGAAAAAGGTAAAGCTGAAGCAGCAAAAATCATTGCTGATGCAAATGCCGAAAGCGAAAACATTATTGCAAATGCCAAGCAAAAGGCTGATGACATCATTGCTCAGGCAAAGAAGGACGCTGAAGCCCTGAACAAGAACACACGTTCTGAATTGCAGATGTTTGCCGGTCAGGCAGAAAGTGCTCTGAAGACTCAACTCACAAATGTTCTTACTGATTGCAGCGTTGCAGAAGTTGTAAAGAAAATCACCGTTGATAAGGATTTCATGAATCAGTTCATACTAAAGCTTGCTCAGTCTTGGGGTACTCAGGAAGATATCGTCATCTCTACATCTGATGCAGCATCACTCAAGGCTTTGTTTGCAAAGGAAGCACAGGTACTGCTGGACAAGGGAGTCAAGATTGAAGAAGTAAACGGACAGAAAGCCTTGTTTACTGTACAACCAGCAGACGGCAGTTATAAGGTAAACTTCGGCGAGGAAGAATTCAAGAGTTATTTCAAGTCATTCCTCCGTCCTCAACTTGTTGAAATGTTATTCTAACCAAGGCTGATTTCAATTCAAGAAGAATTATATGGCTAACTACTATTGTTTAATAGCCGGATTGCCCGACCTTACACTTGATGGAGGCAAAAAGGACTATTCAGTAGCCACTCTTAAGGAAGAATGTGCAGACATGCTCACAACAAAGGACAGCGCCCTACTCTTCTACTATTTCCTTAAGAATGACTGCAAGAATCTTGTACGCCTACTCAAGAATCCTGATGCAGAATTGCTGCCTAACGGCAACTATTCACGCGAGCAATTTACCGACATGATTACATCTGCAAGGGAGATGAACTTCAACGTCCATCGTTTTCCTCAATTCATGTCCATCTATGCACGCGAATTCAATTTCAACAAGGATAAGGAAGGTTGGTTTGCCGAGGACGCCATGGCACAGGCTTATTACGAATATGCTATGAATTGTCCAAACAAAATGATGGCTGAATGGTTTAAGTTGAACTTTGACATTACAAACATACTTACTGCAATGATTGCACGAAAGAATGGATGGAACGTCAACGACTACATCTTGGGCGACAACGAAGTTAACGAGATGATCCGTACCAACAACACCAAGGACTTTGACCTTCGTCATGAGTATGATTACGTGGTTGATCTCATGAAAATTGTAGATGAGGAAGACCCTGTGATGAAAGAAAAGAGAATAGACGCTTTCAAATGGCTGTGGCTTGACGAACAGACATTCTTCGAAACATTCTCCATTGAGGCAGTTTTTGCTTATTTCTGCAAGTTGGAAATGCTCGAACGGTGGGAAAAACTTGATGTAGAACAGGGAAAGGAGACATTCAAACAGATTATCGAAAATCTGCGCGGAGAAGCCAAGGTGCCTGATGAATTCAAGAAATAAGGCAAGAAATGAATCTTCACGGATACACTATATAATAAATTGAAAATAGAAAAATAACAAATATATGACTAAAGGAACAGTAAAAGGCGTAATTGCCAATATGGTAACAGTCGGTGTCGACGGTCCTGTATCTCAAGGTGAAATCTGTTTCATCGAGACTGGTGGAGACCGTTTGATGGCTGAAGTCATCAAAGTCGTAGGTGCCGACGTTTATGTTCAGGTTTTCGAAAGCACTCGTGGATTGAAGGTCGGTGCTCCTGCCGAATTCACAGGTCACATGCTTGAAGTGAAATTGGCACCTGGAATGCTGTCAAAGAATTTCGATGGATTGCAGAACGACCTCGACAAGATGGAAGGAGTATTCCTCAAGAGAGGACAATATACAGATCCTCTTGACGAAGATCGCATTTGGGATTTTGAGCCTATTGTAAAGGAAGGTGATGAAGTTCAAGCAGCAGATTGGCTTGGTAAGGTTACCGAGAACAGTCAGCCGCTGAAGATTATGGCTCCGTTCCAACTTGAAGGTAAGGCAAAGGTTAAGTCCATTGCCAAAGCCGGTCAATATAAGATTACAGATACTATTGCTGTCCTTACCAAGGAAAACGGAGAAGAAGTTGAGGTTAACATGATTCAGCACTGGCCTGTAAAGTTTGCAATGACAAACTACAAGCAGAAGCCACGTCCATTCAAACTCCTTGAAACCGGTGTCCGTACAATCGACACATTCAACCCTATCGTCGAAGGAGGTACAGGATTCATCCCCGGTCCGTTCGGTACAGGCAAGACCGTGCTCCAGCATGCCATCTCCAAGCAGGCAGAAGCCGACATCGTAATCATTGCTGCATGTGGTGAGCGTGCCAACGAGGTTGTGGAAATCTTTACTGAATTCCCAGAACTTATCGACCCACATACAGGTCGCAAACTTATGGAACGAACCATCATCATTGCCAATACTTCAAACATGCCGGTAGCAGCACGTGAAGCATCAGTTTATACAGCAATGACAATGGCTGAATACTACCGTTCAATGGGACTTAGAGTACTTCTCATGGCTGACTCTACCTCACGTTGGGCACAGGCACTCCGTGAAATGTCGAACCGCATGGAGGAATTGCCTGGTCCTGATGCATTCCCTATGGACCTCTCTGCACTCATCAGCAACTTCTACGGACGTGCAGGTTATGTGTACCTTAACAATGGAGAAGTCGGAAGTATCACATTTATCGGAACTGTTTCGCCAGCCGGAGGAAACCTTAAGGAACCGGTTACTGAAAGTACGAAGAAGGTGGCACGTTGTTTCTACGGTCTTGAACAGGATCGTGCAGACAAGAAACGCTACCCTGCCGTAAACCCTATAGATTCCTATTCCAAGTATCTTGAATATCCTGAATTTGCTGAATACATCAAGGGTAAGATCAACGATCAGTGGATACCAAAGGTACTTGCTCTGAAGACCCGCATGCAGCGTGGTAAGGAAATCGCCGAACAGATAAACATCCTCGGTGACGACGGTGTACCTGTTGACTATCACGAGACATTCTGGAAGTCTGAAGTAATCGACTTCGTTATTCTCCAACAAGATGCATTTGACGAGGTTGATGCCGTAACCTCACTTGAACGGCAGGAGGAAATACTCAATCTCGTGACTGAAATCTGTGAAATAGACTTCAAGTTCGACAACTTCCTCGATGTTGTGGATTACTTCAAAAAAATGATCAACCTCTGCAAGCAGATGAACTATTCAGTTTACAAGTCAGAACAGTACAACTCATACAAGCAGCAGGTACAGGATATGCTTAAGGCACACAAGTAAGAATTGCAAAATAGCAAATTACAAAACGCCAAACAATAGTAAACCATAAATAGATAAATAGTAAATAAGACAATGTCTACAGCATTTCAAAAAGTATATACCAAGATTAGTCAGATAACTAAGGCTACCTGTTCGCTCAAGGCAACAGGTGTCGGTTACGACGAACTCGCAACCATCAACGGCAAACTTGCTCAGGTGGTAAAGATTGCAGGTGAAGATATTACGTTGCAGGTATTCGAAGGTACGGGAGGTATTCCGACAAATGCCGAAGTTGTATTTCTTGGAAAAGCACCTTCCCTCAAGGTCAGCGACCAATTGGCAGGACGATTCTTCAACGCATACGGTCAGCCAATCGACGGCGGTCCCGAGATTGAAGGAAAGGAAGTAGAAATCGGTGGTCCATCAGTAAACCCTGTACGCCGTAAGCAACCAAACGAACTCATCGCCACAGGTATTGCAGGTATTGACCTCAACAACACACTTGTGAGCGGTCAGAAGATTCCGTTCTTTGCCGACCCAGACCAACCGTTCAACGAAGTAATGGCAATGGTAGCACTACGTGCCAAGGCCGATAAGATTATCCTCGGCGGTATGGGTATGACAAACGATGACTACTATTTCTTCCGAAACACATTCTCAAATGCAGGTGCCCTTGACCGTATCATCTCGTTCATGAACACAACCGAAGACCCTGCAGTTGAACGTTTGCTTATTCCTGATATGACTCTTACAGCAGCAGAGTACTTTGCCGTTGAAAAGCACGAAAAGGTTCTTGTACTGCTTACAGATATGACATCATACGCAGACTCACTTTCAATCGTCAGCAACCGTATGGACCAGATTCCATCCAAGGACTCCATGCCTGGTTCACTCTATTCCGACCTTGCAAAGATATACGAGAAAGCCGTCCAGTTCCCAGACGAAGCAGGAGGTGGTTCCATTACAATCATTGCAGTCACTACCCTATCAGGAGGAGACATTACCCATGCCGTACCGGACAATACCGGTTACATCACAGAAGGTCAGTTATATCTCCGTCGTGACAGTGACATCGGTAAGGTTATCGTTGACCCATTCCGTTCACTCTCACGTCTGAAGCAGTTAGTTGCTGGAAAGAAGACACGCAAGGACCACAGTCAGGTGATGAATGCCGCAATCCGACTCTATGCCGATGCAGCCAACGCAAAGACAAAGTTGGAAAACGGATTCGACCTCACCGACTACGACAACCGCTGTCTCGACTTTGCAAAGGACTATGCCGACAAGATCCTTGCCATAGACGTTGACTTGGACACAACCCAAATGCTCGACGTGACATGGGTATTGTTCCAGAAGTACTTCTCACTCGAAGAAGTCAATATCAAGAAAGAATTTACTGACATCTATTGGAAGTCATAATGGCAATAAAGTATCAGTTCAATAAGACGTCGCTTCAACAAATCGAAAAACAGTTGAAGATGCGACAGCGGACCTTGCCTATCATCAAGAGCAAGGAAACTGCTTTGCGTCTTGAAGTGAAGAAAAGCAAGGAAGAAGCAACCAAACTGGACAAGCAACTTGAAGAACAGATACAGGGATACGAATCAAAGTATGCACTTTGGGGCGAATTCGACACATCACTCGTATCACTCAAGGATGTAAAAATATCTGTCAGGAAGATTGCCGGAGTACGAATTCCAATCCTCGACAACATCGAACTTGACGTCCGTCCGTTTGGTTTATTCAGTTCCCCAAAATGGTATTTCGACGGAATCAACCTTCTTCAGGGATTGGCAAAGACAGCCGTAGAACACGAATTTGTAGTTGCAAAATTAGGTTTGCTTGAACATGCACGTCGTAAGACCACTCAGAAAGTAAACCTTTTTGAAAAGGTTCAGATTCCTGGTTATCAAGAAGCAGTACGTAAGATAAAGCGATTCATGGAAGACGAAGAAAACCTGTCGAAGTCTTCACAGAAAATACTGAAGTCACTTCAGGAAAAAAGAAGAAAGGAGGACGCAGAGTTATGATTCTCAAAATGAAAAAACTCACGTTCCTTGTCACATCCAAGGAATATGAACAGTTCATCGGTGACATCCGTGAATTAGGCGTCATTCACATCGACCAATTGCAACAGGGGGCTACCAGTACCGAACTGCAGGAAAACATGGCAATGGCAGAACGCTATAAAAATGCATTCAAGGCACTTGACTATGCCGCAGAATCATATCTAATGTCAACCAACGCATCAGCCATTGACAACAACTGCACAGACAGTATGCAACTCCTCGAGCACGCGGAACAACTGACTCAGGAAGAAAACCAACTCAAGCACAAACTGGACGCAGCAGTAAAGAACATTGAATCGCTTGAGCAATGGGGCGAATTTGATTGGGACAGTATCCATAGACTTGAAGCAGAAGGCTATAAGGCCAATTTCTTTACAGTATCATCAAAACTCTTCCGTCAGGAATGGGTAGATGAACTGTTTGCCACACCAATAAGTGAAGTAAGCGGAAAAACATATTTCATCACCTTCTCAAAGGAACAGCCCGACATCACAGCAGAAATCATCTCGCTTCCCGATCGTAAACTTTCGGAATATGAAGCCGAGAAAGCAGACATTGAAGCAAGAATAACAGCCGTTCACGACCAACTGCTGTACATCAACGAGCACCAACGGGAACTTTTAGTAAAAGGCCTGACTGACAACGACAACAGTCTCTCACTTTCAAAAGTACATCTCAGTCACACATCATTGGCAGACGATGCAGTACGTTTGCTTCAGGGATGGACCCTTGCGGAAAAGGCAGATGCAGTAGTTGACTATCTTGAAAAGAACAACATATACTACGACATCGAGAATCCGGGTATAGAAGATGACGTACCGATTCAGTTGAAAAACAATGCCTACACAACATTGTTTGAACCAATTCTGAAAATGTACTCGCTGCCACGTTACAGCGACCTCGACATCACACCGTTCCTCGCACCGTTCTTCATGCTGTTCTTCGGACTATGCATGGGAGATGCAGGCTATGGTCTACTTATACTTGCTGCAAGTATCATCGCCAAAGGCAAACTGAAACCAGACATGAAACCATTTGCCAATCTGGGAATGATACTCGGCGGTATGACCATCGTATGCGGTGCTCTTACAGGTTCATTCTTCGGAATAGACCTCACACAGCAGGATTGGGCATTCCTCAGCGGAGTGAAACCATACTTCATCAGCGAAAACAACTTCAAGTTGTTCGGCTACAGTCCAATGATGGTGATAGCAGTAATCATCGGACTCATTCAGGTACTGTTCGGTATGGTACTTGCCGGAATCAAGGCAGCCAAGTTATACGGATGGAAATACGGTATAGGTAAGTTCTCATGGGTAGTAGCCCTACTTGCAGCCATTGCATGTTTTGGACTGCCATTATGCGGAGTAGCACTACCATCAGCAATCACTTACATTCTATATGGCATCATGGGAATTTCCGTCATCGGCATATTCTTCCTCAATAGTCCCGACAAGAATATATTCATGAACTTCGGTACAGGATTGTGGAACACCTACGGAATGGCTACAGGATTGCTCGGTGACCTCCTCTCCTACATACGTCTCTTCGCCCTCGGACTTACAGGCGGCGTGCTCGGAGGAGTGTTCAACGAACTCGCCACAACCATGACCTCAAGCATGGACTGGTGGATACGCTGGTTGCCAATGATGATTATACTCCTGCTCGGTCACGGCATCAACTTTGCTCTCTGCATGATCAGTTCCTTTGTACATCCAATGCGACTCACTTTCGTAGAATTCTTCAAGAACGCAGAATTCGAGGGAGGTGGCAAGGCATACAATCCATTCAGAATAAATTAATAAGTAATAACTAATAAACAAAACAATTATGGAAATCATTTTAGGTTATTTAGGAATGGCGCTTTGTGTAGCGCTTTCAGGTATCGGTTCATCTTACGGTGTAACTATTTGTGGTAATGCAGCAATCGGCGCTTACAAGAAGAACCCATCAGCAAGCGGTTCATACATTGGACTTGCTGCCCTTCCATCATCACAGGGACTTTACGGATTCGTAGGATTCTTCATGCTTCAGAGCCACGTATTCGAAGGAATGAACATGCTTACTGCAGCAGGTGTACTCGGTGCAGGACTTGCCCTCGGACTTGTTGCATGGATCAGTGCCATCCGTCAGGCAAAGGTATGTGCAAACGGTATCAGCGCAATCGGAGGAGGTCACAATGCATTCGGTACAACAATGGTACTTGCAGTGTTCCCTGAACTTTACGCTATCCTTGGTCTTCTCGTGCTCATCCTCATCAGCGGTGTTCTCCCAACAGCCGCATAAACATCCAATGAGAATAGACATACTGACAGCAGTCCCAGAACTGCTCGAAGGATTCTTCGATAAAAGTATTCTCGGTAGGGCTCAGAAAAAGGGCCTTGCCGAGATTTATGTACATAATCTCCGCGACTACACTACAGACAAGCACGGTCGCCTAGATGATTATCCATTCGGAGGATTTCCAGGTATGGTAATGCAGTGTCAGCCAATCGACGACTGTATCAGCAAACTGAAGTCAGAGCGCAACTATGACGAAATCATATTCGTAACCCCTGACGGAGAACAGTTTGACCAGCCTATGGCAAACGAACTTTCGCTGAAAGGCAACATCATCATACTTTGCGGTCATTACAAAGGCATAGACTACCGAATACGCGAACATCTCGTAACGAAGGAAGTATCACTCGGAGATTTCGTGCTCACAGGAGGCGAACTCGTAGCAGCCTGTATGGCTGACGCCATCGTAAGAGTCATACCCGGAGCAATCGGAGACGAACAGAGTGCCTTAAGCGACTCGTTTCAGGACAATCTTCTGGCTGCTCCAATCTATACCCGTCCTGCAGATTACAAAGGTTGGAAAGTACCGGAAATACTCCTATCCGGCAATCAGGCTAAAATTGCAGAATGGGAAATGCAGCAATCACTGGAAAGAACAAGACAACTCCGTCCAGACCTTCTTGACGGAAAGATATAAAAAATAAGACAACAGCAATTATTATGAAATCACTTAACAGACGCACAGCACCCAAAAGCAGTGCTCCAGAAAGAATTATACAGTTTGGTGAAGGAAATTTCCTTCGCTGCTTTGTAGATTGGATAATCTACAACATGAATCAGAAAACTGACTTTAACTCAAGCGTAGTAGTAGTACAACCAATAGAACGTGGAATGGTTGACTGGCTCAACGGTCAGGACTGCCTCTACCACGTCAATCTGCAGGGACGACTCAACGGAGAAAAGGTAAATTCACTCACACGCATCGACTGCATCAGCCGTGCCATCAACCCCTACTCCCAGAATCCTGCATTCCTGGCACTCGCCGACCAACCTGAAATCCGTTTCGTAATCAGCAATACTACCGAAGCCGGTATAGCCTTCGACCCATCATGCCGACTCAGCGATGCACCGGCATCAAGTTATCCAGGTAAACTTACCCAATTGCTGTACCGCCGGTTCCGCACATTCTCAGGAGCAAAGGATAAAGGACTCATCATCATGCCGTGCGAACTCATCTTCCTTAACGGACATCATCTAAAAGACTGCATATACAAGTACATTGAACTGTGGAAGGACGAATTCCAGGGAGATTATGCAGAATTCAGACAATGGTTCACCGACTGCTGCTATGTCTGTGCTACACTCGTTGACCGCATTGTACCGGGTTTTCCACGTAAGGAAATCAAGGAAATACAGGAAAAAATCTGCTACGAAGACAATCTCGTGGTACAGGGCGAAGCATTCCATCTCTGGGTAATCGAAAAACCTGAAAATATGGACATCGATACACTCAAGGCTGAATTCCCAGCAGAAAAGGCTGGACTCCACGTACTAATCGCACCGTCTGAAAAGCCATATCATGAACGCAAGGTCACATTGCTAAACGGTCCACACACCGTACTTTCTCCTGTAGCCTACCTATCAGGAATCAACATCGTAAGAGATGCATGCAACGACCCTGTAGTCGGTAAGTACATCCACAAGGTACAGTTCGAGGAACTCATGCAGACACTCAACCTGCCGATGGATGAACTCGAGAAGTTTGCAGCCGACGTACTCGAACGCTTCAACAATCCATACGTTGACCATCAGGTTACAAGCATTATGCTCAACTCGTTTCCAAAATACGAGACACGCGACCTACCAGGACTGAAGACCTACCTAGAAAGAAAAGGAGAACTGCCACAGGGACTCGTGTTTGGACTTGCAGCAATCATCACATACTACAATGGTGGTACACGTGCAGACGGTGCATCGATTACACCGAATGACGCACCCGAAATCATGCAGTTGCTCACCGACCTCTGGGCTACAGGTGACACACAGAAAGTAGCAGAAGGAGTGCTTGCAGCAGAAAACATCTGGCATGAGAACCTCAACAACATACCGGGACTCACCGCACTCGTAAAGACAGACCTCGACAAGATACAGTCACTCGGTATGCTCGAAGCAGTAAAGACAATAATCTAACGAATATAATCAGTGAAGACAAAAGTACTCATAATCGGAGCCGGACCATCAGGTACAGCCTGTGGCATAAGACTTAAGAAAGCAGGAATCGATTGCCTGCTCATTGACAGACAATCATTTCCACGACAGAAACTCTGTGCAGGACTCCTTACACAGAAGTCACAGGAATGTCTCAGGCAACTTGTAGGCGACAACGATTATGAGCACTGCATGAAGGAAACCGTCAGCAGCAGGGAAGAACAGTTCACGCTCTGGCATAAGGTAGGCCACCGGATAGCGTCATGCACCCCCGTCAATCCCATCACTCTCGTCAACCGTGAGCAATTCGACCAATGTCTGGTCAATGAATACGTAGGACTCGGAGGAATGTTCCGTGACAGTACCGAACTCACCAGCATTGACTTTGTCGGTCAGGTAGCCCACTTCAAGGACTTCGACGTAATCTATGAATACCTCGTAGCAGCCGATGGAGCCAACAGTACTGTAGAAAGGTTGCTGAAAAAGGAATGCCCAGACACACCCGCAAGCAAGCGTCCAAGTTCACTCTGCCTTGAAATCAATGTCGATAAGAAAGACTACGACTCAAAAGGAGTAAACATCTATTTCGGAATCGTACCCAAGAGTTATGCATGGGTATTCTCCAAAGGTAACACCTCCTGCATAGGACTCGTGAAACTGGCAGGCGAAAAGTTCGACGTGAACGCCTCTATGAGACAGTTCCTCGAAGATCTCGGTGTCAAAAACATCGAACACTACCCACTCCACGGTGCAATGCTGCCCATAGGAGCATACATGGCACGTCCCGTACATTGGAACACCCTCTTCGTAGGTGATGCAGCAGGCTATGTGGAACCACTCACAGGTGAAGGCATATACTACGCTCTACAAAGCGGAATATATGCAGCAGAAGCCATAGCAGACAAGGGAACCACAAGTTCTGTATACGTCAATAAGGTCAGTCAGCTTACACAGACAATCAACAAGGCGCAGAAATATCAGGATATGCTCGAGAACGAACACCTCAGCGAACTCTTCTACCGCCACGCACACAGTCATACAGGATTCATAAGATACTTCTACCAGACACAGATTGAAAACTCCTCATTGGATTCGTTCTGGAAAATACTGATAAAGTACGAGACAAAGTTCAAGCAATTATACAAATATCTATGACCCCAAGCAACATACGAGTCATAATAACCATCACGTTATCTCTCCTCCTTTCCGCCCATGCAGCACAACGACTGAGCGCACAGGTCAAGATCGACACCACCACCGTGCAGCCTATGTCATGGAAAGAAGCGCAGATACAGCGGAAATACGAATGGTACATCACACGACAGGCACGTATGGTAGCCGACTCCATAGTACACTATCAGATGCCGAGCGGAGGATGGTGCAAGAATCAGGATTGGGGATTAGGTCCTGATACCGCATACATGCACGAATGTATGACTACCGGCATTGGTTCCACCATCGACAACGGAGCCACCACCCAGGAACTGACTTTTCTCGCCAAGATGTACTACTACACCAACATAATTGACTACCGAATTGCATTCCTCAAGGGACTTGACTACCTACTCAGAATGCAGTACGAAAACGGAGGATGGCCACAGTACTACCCTACCCGCGGAGAAGGACACTATTCCAACCACATCACATTCAACGACAACGCCATGATACACGTCATGCGTTTTCTCCATGAAGTTGCCGACAACGTAGAACCCTACGATATGCTCTTTCTCCGGAAGGAACAGAAAGACCAATGTCGGGCAGCATACGAAAAAGGAATCCAATGCATACTGAAATGCCAGATACGCACCGAAAACGGACTCACCGTATGGTGTCAGCAACATGACGAAAACACACTCAAGCCAGCACAGGGACGAATCTATGAACTCCCCTCATTCTGCGGCACCATAGAAACGTGCGAAATCATCAATGAGCTCCTCGCTCAACTTAATCCGTCAGAAGACATCATACTCGCCATCGACGGAGCAATACGATGGTTGGAAAACCACAAGATAACAGGCATAAAACTCGTGAAATTCACCGATGCAGAAGGACAAAAGGATGCAAGGCTCGAAGAAGATTCACAAGCCCCAGCACTATGGGCAAGGATGTACGACCTCATAAACGGAGAGCCTATCTTCTGCGGACGCGACGGAATACCACGCAAAAAACTGAGTGAAATAGACCAGGAACGTCGTACCGGCTACCAATGGTACAGCACCAAGCCCCAGCAACTCATCGACCGCCACGCAGCCTGGGAAGAACAAATACTCGGCAACTATCTGTATTAAGCCCAAATCCTAATTGAAAGTCAGTAACAGGTCAGTTATGAGTCTATTGTGAGTCAGTAACGCTCCGTAGGCGATGCCATACCCTTTGACTTATTTACACATGAAATTTTACACACTCCATTATTGAAACTAAATAAAAAATCACGTATGTTCCTACGCTAATTTCCTGCTCATCCACCTACACCAAATTCGATAAAAATTCAACCTTTCCAACTATTTTCCGGAAATCGTGACATTGGAGGAGGAATTCTTATGTACTTGCTTGGATTTGTAGGTACCGCTGAATGTGACATTGGACTGATCGTAGGCAGAGACAGATAGGTTGCCTGACAGATTCATGGTGAGGTTGGCTGTGGATTGGTTGAATGCCAGAACTTCCACCTCGGAAGCCTTACCGCCGACTGAAGTGTTCCCTACCCCATTCATGTTAAGCATCAGTTTACCGTTTACGTTCATGTCTGCATCAAAGTTGCCTGTTCCGTCACTAATCACTTCTGCCGTTCCGTCGACTGTGATGTATCCAAACCTTGCGTTTGCCTCACTCTTGCCTTCGTACCTGAACGAGTTGCTGCACTCCAGGGTGTCAATTTCTATGTTGCCCTGTGCCAATGTGCCTACTATAAAATCTTCTACTTTCAGTTTGCCGTGTGCTGTGAAGTTTCCAGTACTGCATGTTGATACGATTCGGAGTTGCGGCGCCGAGATATAGAGTGTAAGTCCGGCTGCCGACCTTTCAAACATATTGACATCGTGATTGTTCTCGGTGTTGAGTGTTACTATGAGTGAACCGGAATCGACGGACACTTTAACGTGATTGACCAATATCTCAGGACCTTCAGCCACGATGCTGCATTCGCCTTCCGTGAAGACGATGTTGGGACTGCCCATGTTAGTTATCTGCGAAAATTCACCTACAAACGGGATTGCTTTCCTAATGGTAGGTGCTGCATTGACGGACTTTGTGTCCTTTACATCTGAGATGTTCGCGGTATCCCCGGAGTCGGTGGTACGTGATGTGTTATCCTGAACGCAACTGACTGTCATCATCATTGATATTGCTATCATACCAATGGTCTTTGCATACTTTGAGCCGAATATTTTATCCATTTTGTCAATATTTTAACGCAAAGGTAAGGTTTCTTGAGTAAATATTCGTATTTTTGCAAAAGAAATTTTGAAATGAAAAGGAAATCATAATCATTAATATAATATGGCAACAAAAAACAATTACATTACCGTGGCTTACAAACTCTATGTAAGTGATGATGAAGACATCAAGGATGACTTGGTTGAAGAATGCAATGAGGAACACCCTTTCCAGTTTATCAGTAATCTGGGTTGCGTGCTTCCCGCTTTCGAGAAAGAGATTGACCCGCTGAAGGAGGGAGACAAGTTTGATTTCGTTATTCCCTGCGAAGATGCTTACGGAAAGTTTGAGGACGAACTGATGTTTGATGTACCAAAATCTACTTTCTGCATCAACGGCAAGTTTGATGAGGAACATATCTTTGAAGGCAACATCATTCCGCTTCAGGGTGAGGACGGCAACAGATTCAACGGTACTGTAATCGAGGTGAAGGAAGATGCCGTGACTATTGACCTCAACCATCCGCGTGCCGGTCAGGACCTTCATTTTGTGGGTACGGTTGTAACTCACCGTGAGGCTACCAACGATGAGGTAACGGGTATGATACGCATGCTGAGCGGCGAGGGCTGCGGTTGTGGATGCCACGGAGGCTGTGATGACTGCGGCGGCGGTTGCGGTGACGACTGCGACTGCGGTGAAGAACATCATCATGAGGGTTGCGGTTGCGGACATTGCCATTAAGATATGAATACATTCGGCAACATATTCCGTCTTACTACATTCGGTGAGAGTCACGGTACGGCTATCGGTGGGGTTATTGATGGTTTTCCTTCCGGAATTGCCATCGATACTGATTTTATCCGTCAGGAGATGAACCGACGCCGACCAGGGACGTCCAGCCTCACGACACAAAGGAACGAGGCTGACGAGGTGCAGTTGCTTTCCGGTGTGTTTGAGGGAAAATCCACTGGTTGTCCCATCGGTTTCATCATCCGAAACAATGATGCACATTCCAATGACTATTCTACGATGAAGGACTTGTTCAGACCTTCACATGCCGACTATACCTACTTCACGAAATACGGAATTCGTGACTATCGCGGCGGAGGCCGTTCGTCAGCAAGAGAGACTGCCTGCAGAGTTGTGGGCGGTGCCTTTGCCAAGATGCTGCTGAAGGAGACCGGAATCTATGTCAATGCAGATATTCTTCAGGTAGGTGATACCCGTCTGACGGGAACTTCCGAGGAAAAGGAAAATACATACTCGCGTATAGTGGAGTCAGTAAAGAATGAAGGTGATTCTATCGGCGGCATAATTGGCTGTACGGTAAAGGGCTGTCCTGTGGGATTGGGCGAACCTATATTCGGAAAACTCCAGGCATCTCTTGCAGGTGCCATGCTTTCAATCAATGCAGCCAAGGGATTTGACTACGGAGAGGGGTTTGAAGGAGTTGGTATGAAGGGATCAGAACAGAATGACGAATTCTTCAACGACAACGGAGTAATCCGTACGCGTACCAATCACAGCGGTGGCATACAAGGCGGTATAAGCAATGGGGAGGATATTTATTTCCGAGTTGCATTCAAGCCCATCGCTACAATAATGAAGCAGCAGAAGACGGTCAACGTGGAGGGCAACGAGACTATGTTCAAGGCTGTAGGCAGACACGATCCGTGTGTACTGCAGCGTGCATTGCCTATCGTTGAAAGTATGGCAGCAATGGTTATTGCCGACCATCTGCTGATGTATAAATCTAAAATAAACTAACTTGTCAAGATAATGTCACTTAACAAAGTCATGCTCATTGGAAATGTGGGGATTGACCCTACAATCCGATACACACAGACAGGCGTATGTGTGGCTCAGGTACGTTTGGCTACAACAGACAAAGGTTATACTCTACCCAATGGTACTCAGGTTCCAGAACGAACTGAATGGCACAACATCATCTTCTGGGGAAAGTTGGGAGAAATTGTTGAGAAATACGTACGCAAGGGTGACAAACTGTATGTCGAGGGTAAGATTCAGTCTCGGCAATATGATGACAAGCAAGGAATACGGCGTCAGGTAACTGAGATTATGGCAAGCAACATGGAAATGCTTACTGCCAAGCCTCAACAACCGGAAGCGGCGGAAGCGGAACCTACAGACAAACCTCCGTTCTGATGCTGTACTACCATAATATAGAAGGAAATGCACGCATAGCCGTGTGGCATGTGACCGAAAGTTATGAAGAACTCCTGGAACTGCTGCCGGATGCTGATTCCGTAAGTGGTGAGGCTGAGAGTAAATTCAGTTCGGAAAGCCGAAGGCTGGAATGGACAGCCGTGAGAGTACTTCTCTGCAATATGCTTGAACGGCAGGTTCTGATTGAATACAATGAACTGGGTGCGCCTTTGTTGCCCGAATATGAAAGACTGAATATCAGTATTTCCCATACTCATGGTTATGTGGCTGTGGCGTTGTCAGAAAGAAACGCCGTAGGTATTGACATTGAACAGATTGAACGTACGGAAGAGGAGAAGGAATCAAAGGTTGAACGTGTGAAAGGTAAGTTCATGGGGGAAAGGGAACATGCAGATACTAAGGTTGGCTTGCTTCTACATTGGTCTGCCAAGGAAACGGCATTTAAGGTTCTCGGAGAAACGGACATTGACTTCAAGGAGGATTTCTGCATAGAACCATTCGATGAACTGGACATGGAGGGAGAATTCAATCTCAGGGACATGGATGGGCATATCCACAGAATTAGTTATAAAGTGTTTGACGATTTTGTACTTACATTTACAAATTACGAGAAATGAACAAAAAGCCTACAATAATAGCAGGTCCATGTGTGATTGAAAGCATGGACATTCTTAGGGAAGTGGCAGAAGAATTGGTGCGGCTCAATAAGAGTCTCAATCTGGACATTATCTTCAAGGCCTCCTTCGACAAAGCCAACCGTACTTCTATACACTCTTTCCGAGGTCCGGGTATGAAAAAGGGTTTGGAGATGCTGGCTGACATCAAGTCGGAATATGGGTTGAAGATTCTGACCGACATTCACGAAAGTTGTCAGGCTCAACCTGTAGGTGAAGTGGCTGACGTTCTCCAGATTCCTGCATTTCTCTGCCGACAGACAGACTTGCTCGTTGCTGCCGCAAAGACAGGAAAGACAGTCAACATAAAGAAGGCTCAGTTTCTCAGCGGTGACGACATGCAGTACCCCGTACAGAAAGTGCGTGAAAGCGGCAACGACAAAGTGTGGCTCACGGAGCGGGGCAACATCTACGGCTACAACAATCTTGCCGTTGATTTCCGCAACATCGCCGACATGAAAAAATATACCGATACAGTCATCATGGATTGTACACATTCAGTTCAGCGTCCAGGAGCAGCAGGAGGCAAGACAGGCGGTAACCGTGAATTCGTACCGTCAATGGCTCTTGCAGCAAAGGCATTCGGAGCAAACGGCTATTTCTTTGAAATACACCCCGACCCAGAGAAAGCACTCAGCGACGGCCCGAACATGTTATACCTGAAAGATTTTGAAGGTGTGGTAAAATCTCTGATAAACTAAGTCATTAACCATTGGCTGACGAAGAACTAATATCTAATATAAGAAACATAACATAATGAATAATATACAGGAAGTAGCACAGAAATGCCTCAAGGATGAAGCACAGGCACTAATGGAACTCATACCAATGATTGACGACACGTTCTGTGCCGCAGTTCAACTTATGTATGAATGCAAGGGACACATTGTGGTTTCCGGTGTGGGAAAGAGCGGACATATTGCTGCAAAGATTGCTGCTACACTCGCTTCTACCGGTACTCCTGCTTTCTACATTAACCCACTTGATGCATTGCACGGAGACCTCGGCATGATTATGGAAGACGACATCGCCCTACTGATTTCCAATTCCGGCAACTCCGATGAAATCCTGCATATTCTTTCATGTCTTGAGGAACGTCACAACAAGGTTGTATCCATGACAGGTAATGCTGATTCTCTGCTTGCCAAGCATTCCAACTATCACATATCCGTTTCCGTAGAAAAAGAAGCATGTCCTTTGGGATTGGCTCCTACTTCATCCACTACAGCAGCAATGGCTATGGGTGATGCCATAGCATGTGCCCTGATGGAAATGCGCCATTTCAAGGCTCGTGACTTTGCTAAGTTCCACCCAGCCGGAACACTTGGAAGAAAACTAGTGACAAAAGTAAGTGACGTGATGTACACCGAAAACCTGCCTATCATCGACAAGAACATGAAACTTATTGATGCAATCATTCCGATAAGCAACGGTAAGTTGGGACTTGGAGTAATAATAGATGAGGAAAGACACCCAATTGGCATTATCACCGACGGTGACATAAGACGTGCCGTAGAAGGTTCAAAACTGAACTTCTTCAGCGTTACGGTAAGTGATGCCATGACAAAGACTCCAAAGACTATTCACCCTGAAGCAAAACTCGTGCAGATTCAATACCTGTTCCAAAAGGCCCAGATTCACTCCTTACTTGTAACAGATAAGGAAAACCACCTTTTGGGAATAGTTGACTATTTTGCTATAATGAATTAATGAGTGGAATAATTGACTATTTTCCTCTGACTATCCCCCAATCAGGACAACCTATTATTTTTCCTTTTTATTGTCTACTTATTTCTCCATAAAGAAATATGGAGTAATATCTACGGTGCAATCCAAAGAACCGGTTCTCAGGTTAAGTATGTGACCGCCCTTGGTCCTGTCTTCAGAAATGAAGTGGAAATGCCATCCAACGGCATTTAGTTTGTCCATATAGTCAGGACAGTATATTGCCACAATCGTACCTGTCTGATTCGGGTATGTAAATTCACGCTGATCAGTTGCCAGGACTTCAGCCAATGGCTTGTAAGGCTTATCCTGAGCAAGTTCGCTGCGCACGATTAGGTTGTCAATCGTTCCTTCAAGTCGTGCTACATAAACACAGTTTCTATCCTTATCCACAACAACATTCAACTTTTCTGCAAGTTCGTCCATACTCCCTATGCCTTCAACCTTAAATGTAGTATCTGCATCAAAATATGTAACATTGGCAAACGGTACGGTTTCTTCATTGTCAGCAACAACTACAGAACCGTCCCAAAGCGTCTGATATACCTTTCCGTCGAGTACAGTCATCTCACCATTGGCACGATGAAAGGTACCAAGTCCAATATTGCCATGCTTCATCATTTCTGATACCGGAATAATACCGTCGTAATTTCCGTCAATCAAAGACTGCAGGTAAGATACCTGATATAAGGTTTCACGCTTGACGTTGCTTTCGTCAAGGACTGAATTATCGCTATCGCTGCTACATGAACAGAATATGACAGAAACAGCATATAATGCAGAAACAATTCCAATAAATGTTTTTTTCATAAATATCTTTATTTATGTCGCAAAGTTAAGGATTTATTTCCAATACCCCATCAATTCATTTTTAAAAAGCGCAGAAAACCAAAAATAATGTACCATATCATTTGTGTATTCTCAATAATTCTGTATCTTTGCGCAAAATAACAATGCACTAAGACTATGAACAGATACGGTTTCATCCGTTTGGCAACAGCCATTCCACAGGTAAAGGTAGCAGATTGTTCCTTTAACGTACAGCAGATTGAAAGTCTTATAGCCCAAGCAGAAGGTAAGGGTGCTGCTATAATTTGTTTTCCTGAGTTGAGCATCACAAGTGCCACACTCGGTGACCTCATGCAACAGGAACTTATTGTTGCAGGAAGCGAAAATGCACTATTCAAACTACTTGACTTCACACGTTCACTCAGCATAATCTCTATCATAGGTATGCCTGTCAGGATTGGCAGTCAACTCATGAACTCAGCAGTTGTAGTTCAAGGCGGGAAGATACATGCCATCATCCCTAAGAAAAAAATTGCGACATGCACCACCATGCTGTGCGGACAGACAGTAAAGGTAAGTCAGGACACAATAATCAACAGCGATGAAATCCTGTTCGGTATTACCATCGGCAACGACCTTGCTCAGCCACAGTCACAATGCGGACGCCTCTGTCGCATGGGGGCAGAAGCAATTTTCAACCTTTCAGCAACGAAGGAATTGGTTGGAACCTACAGCAACACCCGCCAATACATAGCAAGTGCTTCTGCTCAATGCCACTGCGCCTATATCTGCAGTTCCAGCGGATGGGGAGAATCCACAGCCGATGCCGTCTATGCCGGCAATGCCTTGATTTACGAGGACGGACAGCCAGTTGCCTTGTCAGAGAGATTCAGCATGAAGGAACAACTGATAATAAGTGACGTTGATATAGAAATGCTACGCCACCGCCGCAGTACCGCCCCAGCCTTTGCTGATAATCTTTCCAGCGACATCACTTATATTTCAAAGCAGAACATACAGTTATATTCCGATGAAACACTTATTCATCCATTGAGAAAGAATCCATTCATAGCCATGGACGGTACTATGGACGAACGTTGTCAGGACATACTCGACATTCAGTCGGCAGGTCTTGCCAAACGCATCGTCCACACCAATGCCAAAACCATTGTCATAGGTATTTCCGGAGGATTGGATTCTACCCTTGCGGTACTCGTAAGTGCCATGACCATGGACAAGATCGGACGCAGCCGCAAAGACATCATAGCCATCACTATGCCAGGATTCGGTACAAGTGACCGCACACATACCAATGCAATTTCACTTATGGAATCATTAGGAGTAACTCTCCGCGAGATTTCAATCAAGGACGCATGTCTTCTGCATTTCAGCGACATCTGCCACAATGCAGAAAACCATGACGTAACATACGAGAATGCACAGGCACGCGAACGCACACAAATCCTGATGGACATTGCCAACGACACAAACGGACTTGTTATCGGTACCGGCGACCTAAGCGAACTTGCCCTCGGATGGTGTACTTTCAATGGTGACCACATGTCGAACTATGCCGTAAACTGTTCCATTCCCAAAACCCTGATGCAGCACATCGTACGTTGGATTGCAAACAATAAGGTAGATGAACAGACAAAGGCCACATTGCTCGACATCGTAGATACACCAATAAGTCCGGAACTCACTCCAGCAGACGAAGATGGTAACATTCAGCAGAAGACAGAAGACCTTGTAGGTCCTTACGAATTGCACGACTTCTTCCTTTATCACATCGTGCGCAACGGATTCCGTCCAGCCAAGGTTCTCTATCTTGCACAGCAGGCATTCGGAAGCGATTACACCGACGAGGTGATTCTCCAGTGGCTCAGGAAATTCTGCCAACGCTTCATCACCCAGCAGTTCAAGCGTTCATGCTCACCAGACGGTCCACAGGTTGGAGCAGTCACACTCGGTCCTACTCATTGGCACATGCCAAGTGATGCAGTATTTAATGAATGGTTAAGGGATTTGGAATGATAGTCACAAAGGAACTGCTTGATTCCACATATCAGGACTTCAACTTCGAACGCTTCCGTCAGGTAGATCCATGCGGAACCGTTTATGAACTGATGAAACATACAGACACCCAACTCGACATTGAGTTGGGTGCTCTTCTTGTATCTATGATCAGTTGGGGGGCACGAAAGGTAATTGTACCTACGGCAATCCACATGCTCCGTGACGAAATGGAATGGCATCCAGCCGAGTTCATATTCAGCGGCAAATACCTATTTTCATATAAAAATGCCAAGAACCAATGTGTTTACCGTACCCTGAACGTACCCACCTTCAAGGAAGTGTGTCATAACCTTCAGGACAATCTAACGGGATATGCCACAATGGAGGAACGACTGAACGGTCTGACCACCAAGGAAACCATCCGAGAAATATGTTCATGGCTGTCACCTGCAAAGGTTGGAACGATGGACAGTTCAGCATGCAAGCGTATCTGCATGTTTATGCGTTGGATGGTGAGACAGGAAATGCCAGACCTAGGACTTTGGAAAAGCCGCGACCAACGCGACCTATATGCCGTGATGGATGTTCATGTATGCGACCAGACTCGCAATCTCCTAAAAAACAAGAATCCCACGTGGAAAGCATGTGAGGAACTTACCTCCATCTTCCGCACATGGGATGCATCCGACCCTCTTAAATATGATATCGCACTAATGCGATTGGCTGACCAGCAATAATTCATTATGCATAGTCTTTCTTATTGACTCGAATCCTCGATTCATCGAAGACTCGAAGCATCGAAGCATCGAAAACTCGAAACATCGAATTCTCGAAATCTCGTTGACTTGTTGACTCGCAGACTCGTTGACTCGTTATCTCTACTCAACGACTCCTACGATCTCATTCAGGCTCTTGCAACCATGGCGGTCGAGCCATGAGTCAATACCCTCAGCCACCTTGACGCTTATGGCAGGGTCAATGAAGTTTGCCGTACCGAGTTCTATGGCAGACGCACCCGCCATGAAGAACTCAATGGCATCCTCTGCATTCATGATTCCGCCAAGTCCGATGACAGGAATCTTCACGGCATGAGCCACCTGGTAGACACAGCGAACTGCTACAGGACGGATAGCAGGTCCACTCAATCCACCAGTCTTGATGGACAGACGAGGCTTGCGGCGTTCAATATCAATGGACATTCCCATAAGCGTGTTAATAAGGCTCACCGCATCAGCACCTGAATCTTCCACACTACGCGCAATGTCGGCAATACTAGTTACGTTTGGAGACAGTTTCACGATAAGAGTCTTATTATATGCCTCACGTACAGCCTTCACTACCTGACTTGCCCCTTCCGTAGTAACACCGAAAGCCATTCCTCCCTGACGTACATTGGGACATGAGATGTTCAGTTCAATAGCAGGGATATTCTCAAGTTCGTTGATACGAGCAGCACATTCTGCATAGTCCTCAGGGCATGACCCCGACACGTTTACAATCATATTTGTGCGGATATCCTTTATCTGAGGATAAATATTGCGGCAGAAATAATCCACACCCTTGTTCTGCAGACCTACACAGTTAAGCATTCCGTGCGGAGTCTCAGCCATACGGGGATAGTCATTTCCCTCACGTGGATTAAGAGTTGTACCTTTCACAATGATACCACCAATTTCCTCAAGGTTTACCAAGTCGGCAAACTCAAGACCGTAACCGAACGTGCCGGAAGCAGTCATTACAGGATTCTTCATTTCCAATCCTGCTATCTTTACACTTATATCTGCCATGTCAAATCATTTATATTGAATACCGGACCTTCCTTGCACACACACACATTGCCCTTAACAGTCTTTTCCACACAGCAAAGACAGGCACCGAGTCCACAAGCCATCATATTCTCAAGACTTACCTCACACCTAATATTATTAGCCTTGGCAAAACGAGCCACAGCCACCATCATAGGCTTAGGTCCGCACACACTTATACGGATGTCGGAACCCGCCTCGCAAAGAGTCTTCAGGCAAGAGTGTTGGGTAACAAATCCCTTCTCACCGAGCGAACCATCTTCCGTAGTGACGTAAACCTCACCAATTTCGCTGTAACGATCAAGCATGAGTAAGTTACGCTTGCTTCTTCCGCCAAGAAGGAACACGGGAGTTGCACCGGCCTCACGCAGTTGCTTTCCATATTCAAGCAAAGGAGCAATACCGACTCCACCACCTACGAGCAGGACCTTCTCACCCGACTTACCCTGAGTAAATCCATTACCCAGAGGAAACAGCACATTCAGTTTATCACCGGCTTTCAGGGACGAGAGTTGTTTGGTTCCGTCACCTACAATCTGAATAAGCAAATGCAGTTCATTATTCTTTCTGTCAACATAATTCACAGAAATTGGTCGGCGAAGAAAAGTGTCAGCCGTACCGTCAACACGAATTTCCACAAACTGACCTCCAAGGATTTCCCCTAAAGGTTCGTTGTCCGTAAGACGCAGCAGCACGTAACCGTCACTTGGATACTCCGCTGCCACAATCTTCAAGTCTTTACAATACTTCATTATATTTATTTTTTTAAGTCTACGAGTCAACGAGTCAACGAGATTTCGATTTTTCGAGAATTCGATAACCGACAACCATTAACCAATAACCATCATCACCCTTCTAAATACCCCATGCAGCAGGTTTGCATTCTGCCTCAATTTTCTTTTCCGTCCTATCATCAAGTTGAGGGAAGAAATCCAGTCCGGTAAGTTGTTCCACCTTATCCACCGTAACTGCATGATCACGTATATCATCATTATAGTTTCTATTGCCATAAATAAAACCTATAGCCTTCGGAGTCTTGCCCATCATCAGTACAACCTTGAAGAAACTGTCAGGTACGGCAATACGGAACCCCTTACGACGTCCAATCCTCAGCGGATTATCCTTATATATCGGTCCCGACACGACATAGATTTTCTTATAGTTGCAAGCCCATGAACGACATTGTATTTCAAGGTCATTCCATGCACCTGTATTCAAGCCATGATTCTGCGGACACATATTTGTCATATAGAAGCACTCCGTCATAGCAGTCAGCGACTGACGGTTGTCAGCAGCAGGACACATATGTCCCCTGTCGTATCTCGAATTGGAATAATCACCATGAATAACTCTGTACCTGGACTGAATCATAGGATCGCCGTCAAAGAAATCAGTTCGCTTTGTCTTACCGTTTACCCTGTCAGGAGTAAGACACCAAGCAACATAATTAGGTGTAAGCCTGTCAGTATTGAACGAACAGATATAAGCACTATGGCGCAACAGGATTTCACCTTTTACCGGTGCCGGTTTTTCCAGTTGTGCATACACCCCGATATTCATAGCCATGAGTAGGCATGAAACAAGAAATGATCTGAGTTTATTCATTTGTATCAAGTAATTAATAACAGGTTATCTACAATAAAAATGCCCAACAGCAAAAAAGCGCTGAATAAAGACAAGATTTTATCTTAATTAGTTTCCGTTTTCGGTTATATTTACTACCTTTGCAGCCGCAACGCCGAATTGGCTCAGTTGGTAGAGCAACGCATTCGTAATGCGTAGGTCGCGGGTTCGAGTCCCGCATTCGGCTCAGTAATCGGCCATAGACCTTCAGGTCCGTGGCTGTTTTATTTTTTATCAGGACATCCCAACACTTATTTTCACATCATCAGTACCACTGGATGCTGCTTGAGTAACTCGACTTCTTGTCGTACTTAAGAGCATCAGTAAGAGTGGCAGCATTTGCACGTAGTGTCACGTTGTAGGAAGTGTATGTACCAAACACAAATCCAGCAGAGATATTGAAACAATGCATGTCGCGCGACACGTTCACGGTAGTCATTGAGATATCATGATTAGTAAAGTCGTAACCGGAAGAGAAACTGATGTTCCAGTTCGATGACGGACGAATACTACCCGAGAAGTTCAGGTTCTGCATGAACTGATAAGGATAGCGCATCGTCCTCACGTTAATCTTTGCCTGACGGTTTTCACTCATAGTGATACCGTATGAAATTGAGAACGACCACGGAATACTGAATTTCATGTATCCGTCAGCATCCAGACCGTTAGCACCCACACTTGAATTCCCACCCTTCTTCTTTCCGGTTTCATCAGAGTCCTCCGTAGCCTCCGAATCCGTTTCCCCATCATCATCGTCATCCACGTCCGCATCCTCCTCATCATCCTTCACATCCTTGCCCCAGAGTTTAGCCCAAGCCTCCTTCAGTTTCTTGAAACTCTGGTTGTTGAACGTATACGACAGGTTCTTGCTCATACCCTGATATCTTCCGAACCGTCCGTACGACCACTCAGTACGGTCACCCACCACCACGTTTCCGTTCTTGTCGAAAGCATAGGCATAAGTATTGAACACAGCATGAGTATTCAACTGGAACTTACCCCATTTCAATCGCAGATTCATGGAAAGGTCACTCCAAGGCTGACGCTTAGCCGACATGTTGTAAGAGATATTCGCACTCAGGTCATCAATGATACTCACCTTCTTTATACTGTCGTTGGAATCCTTCACCTTCATTTCAATATTGTTGGCAACGCTGAAATTCACGGAACCGGTCTTACCCCTACCCACCGTACCGAACAAAGCACTTGAATAAGGAGAATATTCCACCAGACTCACATTTCCGTCAAGGTCAGTCTTCGTATAAGTCTTCCAGTAGCCATAATGACGCGCGCCGAAGTCAGGAGCATAGGTAAACGAAACCTGAGGAGTGAGTACGTGACGTATCATCTGCACCTTGTCGCCGAAAATCTTCCTGTTAGGCTGGAAGAAACCATAAAGTTTGGTATTGGCAGACAGCGACATGTTGTAGTTGTACACACGGTTGAAACCATAAATGGTATCGTTCACCACCCTCTGATGTTCCACATCCCAACTCTGTTCAATACGGTTGGTGTACCAACGTTCACTATAGTTGAACGAAGGAGTGACATTGATGTAGTTCAGGATGTTGAACGAAGCATTGATAGGAATATTGTGCTGCATACCGTTTCTCCAGTCCTTCACAAGATTACTGTGCAGAATCATATCCTCCTTGGTAGAAATACTGTTCTGCAGGTTACCGGTATAGTTCATGCTTATTTTCTCATACCAGCGTTCCTTACCCGCAGCACGCTTGCGCTTGAACGGATAGAAGCGGTTGAGACTTATGCTGAGATTAGGAAGAGACAGGGCAACGGTAGAGTCACGCATGTTCTGCGAGATGTTGAAAGAAGAAGACAGGGAAAGACCAATCTTCGGGAAAGAACGCGAATAACTCACACTTGACGTACGTGTACTCTGCGAATAACTCGTCGGATTGTAAAGACTCGTAAGGTTGTTCTTCTCATAACTCTGAGTAGCAAAGTTCACGCTGGCAGAGAACGAACTGTTGGGACTAGCCTTTGAATCCTGACGGTGCGACCATTGCAACTTGAAGTTCTTGGTCTTCATGTAGTCAGGCAGGTTCTTTTCCCCGTTTACAGTCACCTGATAGTTGAAATAGAAGTTGCCCGAGTACTTATACCTCTTGTTGTACGTAGTCTGCGCCGACAGACCCCACGAACCCTTAGTAAAGATTTCCCCCGTCAGTTTAAGGTCCACATTGTCGTTGATGGCAAAATAATAACCGCCGTCACGCAGATAGAAGCCACGCGTAGATTCATCACCGTAACTAGGCATGATGAAACCCGAAGAATAACTGCTGGTGAATGGGAAGTAGGCAAACGGAAGAGCAATAGGAAGCGGCACATCCTCAACCACAAGCCAGAAAGGACCGGTAAATACACTCTTACCCGTATGAACCTTGGCACGTGAGAGAGCGAAATAGAAGTGAGGATGTTCCTCGTCACAAGTAGTATAGCGTCCGTGACGCAGGAAAGACTCATCCCCCGTACCCTTCTTTGTTTCCTCAGCATACAGGAAACCCTCCTGCTGTTCCGTAGTCACATTAGTAATGAAACCCTTGCTAGTCTCGAAGTTGTAATCCATCGTCTCCGACTCATACTCGTCACTCCCCTGCTTGAAAATCGGCTTACCGCTCAGGACACCCAGCGAGTCAGCAACCCCCGTAGCATGAACAACGGAAGAATCCATATTCATGGCAATGTTCTCAGCCGTAAGTTCGATGTTGGTATAGTTCACCTTACTGTTACCATAGAGATAAGCATTTTTCGACTGCATATTGAAAACGATAGAATCCTTAGCCTCGTAGGCAACAGGTTCGTCGAGAGCCGACTTTTTCTTGGTTTTCAGAATGGAATCCTCGGCTGCAGCCACGGAATCATTCCATTGAATAGCCTTCGGATTACCCGATTCAATCCCACGTTCACGGTCAAACTGAGCCTTCAGGGAATCCAGATGACTCAAAGTCCGCGTTGCCGCAGAGTCAAGAATATTGTCCGACACAGGAGAAACGGAGTCGTAAGCAGCAATCAGATTGACATTACCGTTACTGTCACCTACCGCAACGGAGTCGTCCGTTACAGCAATCACCCTGTATGCAGAATGCCCGCTTACAGCCGATGAAAGAATCACCAGTAACAATACTAATATGCTATATATTCGTTTCAATCCTGATTATACGTTGCTAACCGAGGTGCAAAGGTACGAAAATAATGACAATAAGCAGCCACACACCATACATAAAAACTGTTAAAAACGACCTATACACCACGTATCAGACCGTTTTTACATTTCAAGCCACAAAAACAAAAGGTCACAGGCAGCAAATTACATCAAACCGTCAAACTCAAAAATCACGTCTTTCATAAAGCACTCCCCCGTCATCAAGGCAATCAGATCCCCGTTCTCATTCGTCACACGCGCCTCAAGCAGATGAATTTTCCTGGAAGACATTTCACGACATTCAGCAACAAGATGATCCCCCAGCAAAGCCGACTTCACATAGTGAATCTGGTTGTTGATACCGAGGCACAGTCTGCCGTGCGAATTGGCAGCAGCCGCAAAAGTAAGGTCGGCAAGAGTAAACAAAGCCCCACCCTGGCACACATTTCCACCATTGAGGTGACGTTCCTCAACAGTCATTTCAGCACGTGCATATCCCTCACCCACCTCAGTCAGTTGAATACCGTTGTTCAATGCAAAACGGTCAGTTTTATTAAGTGTTTCCTTAAGTGTCATACTATTTTTCAATTCCAAGAGTCAAAATAAATCAGTCGCAAAGTTATGAAATAAAACCAAAAAAAACATCCAAACATATAATAATTGTCAAAAGTTACCGAATTTGATACATGTTTCATGATTTATTCATATCTTTGCAGCGAATATTTATGCATATTCTGATAATTCCAAAAGGATGACAAAAGAACAAGGAATGCTTTATGTAGTACCTACCCCGGTAGGAAACATGGAAGATATGACCTTCCGTGCAATACGCATTTTGAAGGAAGCCGATGTAATATTAGCAGAAGACACACGCACGTCATCCGTCCTTCTCCACCATTTTGAGATAAAGAACCAACTCATCTCCCACCACAAGTTCAATGAGCATCAGACCTGCCAGCACGTAGTAGAGCGAATACTCTCAGGTCAGACAGTAGCACTCATCAGCGACGCCGGGACCCCAGGAATCAGCGACCCAGGTTTTCTGCTCGTAAGGGAATGCACGCGTGCAGGTATAGAAGTACAGACACTCCCCGGAGCCACAGCCTTCGTACCCGCCCTCGTAAGTTCCGGACTTCCATGCGACAAGTTCTGCTTCGAAGGATTCCTGCCTCAGAAGAAAGGTCGTCAGAAACGCCTTCAGGAACTGAAGGACGAGCAGCGTACCATAGTCTTCTACGAGTCACCCTACCGCGTAGTCAAGACCCTTCAGCAGTTCATCGAAGTCTTCGGCAGCGAACGCCCCGTCAGCGTATGCAGGGAAATATCCAAGGTACACGAGGAAAGTGTGAGAGGAACACTCCAGGAAGTACTGACCCACTTCACCGAACACGAACCCAAGGGCGAATTTGTCATAATCCTCGGAAAGCAGGCAGATACCCCGCAGACCGCCGAAGAAGAAGAATAAACCAACACGAAACAACCAATAATCAAAATAACATACAGATTATGAAAAAAGCATTAACACTCATGGTAGGCACCTTGCTGTTAGCATCCTGCGACCAACTATTCAAGAGCAACCAGAACTCAGAAGAAAACTATCAGTTGGATTCACTCCAGAGCATCATCGACCAAAAGGACGACGACCTCAACGAAATGATGGACGCATTCAACGAGATCCAAGCCGGATTCGATGAAATCAACGAAGCCGAAGGACGCGTCAACCTTCTCAACGAATCAGCAGAAGGCAACAATGTGAAGGCAAACATTCAGGAAAACATGGAGTTCATTGAGAACGTCATGGAAGAGAACCGCCGCAAGATAGCAGAACTTGAAGAAAAACTCAAGAGCAGTTCACTCAATTCCACAAAACTTCAGGAGACACTCAACAAACTCACAGCCCAACTTCAGGAAAAGACAAAGGAAATCGACGAACTGAAGAATGCCCTTGCCGAGCGCGACGTCAAGATACAGGAACTCGACGAGTCAGTAAACAAACTCACACAGGAGAACACACAGGTAAAGGCAGAAAAAGACGCCACTACAGCCATTGCCCAGAAGCAGGACGCACAACTCAACACAGCATGGTACGTGTTCGGAACCAACAAGGAACTCAAGAGCCACAAGATCATCGTTGACGGCGACGTACTCAAGAGCAAGGACTTCGATGCCGAATACTTCACAAAGATTGACATCCGCAACACCACAGTCATTCCGCTCAATTCAAAGTCAGCAAAACTCCTGACCACACACCCACAAGGCTCATACTCACTCCTCAAGGACGGTAAGGGAGAATATACACTCCGCATCACAAACCCAACAGAATTCTGGAGCGTATCAAAGTACCTCGTAATCCGAGTTAAGTAAAAAAAGCCATTGGCCATTAGCCATTGGCCATTAGCCATTAGCCATTAGCCCTTGGCTAGCCATCCGGACGGTGACTCGAAACATCGAAATCTCGAAACATCGAAATCTCGAAATTAATATACTCAAGCAAAAAAGCCAATGACCATCAGTCATTGGCTTTTTGCTTCATATCACTTTTTCGTAATTACCTTCGCCCTTTCAATAGCGATATTGATGTTGGCGCAGATATTGTCAGAACCGAGAAGGTCCTCAAACCCATTTCGCATAAGAATGTCACGCACCTTGTCACTAACCCCCGACAGAATGACCTGAATACCGTCCTGACGGCTCATCTCAATCAAAGTCTGAAGATTGTGTATTCCGGTAGAATCCATGAACGTAATCTTGCGCATACGAATGATACGCACCTTAGGACGCGGACCAGCCAACTTCGACATCGTTTCCTCAAACTTATTGGCAATACCGAAGAAATAAGGACCGTTAATCTCATACACCTCCGTACCGTGCGGAATAGTAAGTTGTTCCTGATGCCAGCGCACACGCACATCCTCCGTACTGTTCAGTTCATCCTTCACCACATTAATCTCAGTAGTCTCCATCACACGTTTCACGAATACCACGGCAGCAATCACCAACCCCACCTCAATGGCAATCGTGAGGTCGAACACCACCGTCAGGATGAAAGTCACCACAAGAGTAGCAACATCACTCTTAGGACTTTTCAGGAGTCCCCTCACCGAACGCCAGCCACTCATGTTGTACGACACCACCACCAGCACACCAGCCAGGGCAGCCATAGGGATATACTCAGCCAGAGGCATGAGAACGAGAAGAATGAGCAGGAGAACCACAGCATGAATGATACCGGCAACAGGAGTACGGCCACCGTTGTTTATGTTGGTCATAGTACGCGCAATGGCACCCGTAGCAGGAATACCGCCGAACAGCGGAGTAATCATGTTAGCCACACCCTGGGCAATAAGTTCGCTGTTCGAATTATGATGGTCACCAATCACACCGTCAGCAACAGCAGCCGAAAGAAGCGACTCAATAGCACCCAGAATGGCAATGGTGAACGCCACAGGCATAAGTTTCTGCACCATAGCCCAAGTCACCGAAGGAACCTCAACAGCAGGCAGCGAAGCCTGAATCTTGAACCGGTCACCAATCGTGTCGATGTCAGAAATGCCGAAGCAGTTCTTCATCACCAGAACCAGCAAGGTCACGATGATGATGCCATAGAGCGAACCGGGAATCTTGTTGAGAACAGGCACCCTGCGCAGCAAGCGAGGCAAACCCGCAATAATCACGATGGACAGAACCGCCATGATGAAGTTCCAGAGGTTGAACGTATCAATGTTCTGGAAATAGCAGACCCACTTGCCGATAAAGTCACCGGGAGTCTTCAGAGGCACCGTAGCAATGTTTCCAGCCGCATCCGTCACCGTCTGAGTCAGTCCCAGGACGTCACCCATCTGAGTAGTGAAGATGGTGAGCGCAATACCCGCCGTAAAACCAATAATGATAGGATAAGGAATAAACTTGATTACAGCACCCAACTTGAACAATCCCAGCAGAATGAGCAGCACCCCGGCAAGTATAGTAGCAACGGTAAGACCCGCCAGTCCATACTCAGGATTGTTGACAATACCATAGATGATGACGATAAAAGCACCGGTAGGACCACCAATCTGCACCTTCGTACCACCGAGGAAAGAAATAATAAAACCAGCCACGATAGCCGTGACAATACCCTTTTCAGGAGACACACCCGAAGCAATACCGAAAGCAATGGCAAGAGGGAGAGCCACGATGCCCACGATGATACCAGCCATGAGATCAGCAGAAAACTGCTTGGCACTATAGTTCCTGACCGTGTTGAAAAATTCAGGTTTCGATAACATGTTCTTCATCATTGTTGTCAAAAAAATACTTTTACTTTAATAATCCTAAAACCGAGTGCAAAGTTACGAAATAAATCACAATCCCACCGAAATAACACGCAAATAATTACCGAAAGCATCCGTTTCATTGGTATTTTGCGTAACTTTGCAACATGAAAGTAGAATTATCACGCCATTATCAATACAAGCACCTCGTGCTGACGGTGATACCGTCCATACTCATGTTCCTCGTCACATCCGTCTATAGTATAGTCGACGGACTCTTTGTATCCAACTATGCAGGCACCACCCCATTTGCAGCCGTCAGTCTCATCTGGCCCGGCATCATGCTCATCGGATCCCTGGGCATCATGATAGGAACAGGAGGAGCCGCACTCGTAGCAAAGACAAAGGGAGAAGGCAACCTACAGAGAGCAAACGAGATATTCACCATGCTCATCCGACTCGCCGTCATCGGCGGCATCCTCCTCAGCATACTCATGTTTACCTTCATGCGCCCCCTCTCGCAAGTCCTGGGAGCCGAAGGACAGATGCTCAGCGACTGCGTCACCTACGGAAGAATCCTGTCCGTATCCTTCACCCCGTTCCTGCTCCACCTCATGTTCAACTCCTTCTTCATGGCAGCCGAACGCCCCGCATTGGGAACCAAACTGTCAGTAGTGTGCGGAGTCACCAACATGATACTCGACTTCCTCTTCATCGCCATATTCCACTGGGGCATAGCCGGAGCAGCAATAGCCACAGCCATAGGACAGGCAATAGGAGGCCTCTACCCGCTATACTACTTTGCATCGCAGCGCAACAAGAGTTCACTCCACATCGTACCCACACGGTTCGACTGGAAAAGCATCCGTCAGTCATGCCTCAACGGATCCTCCGAATACGTAGGCAACATAGCCCTGTCCATCGTAAGCATCTGCTACAACGTACAACTCATCCACTACATCGGAGAAGACGGAGTAGCCACCTACGGCATACTCATGTACGTAGCCTACATCTATGCAGCAGTATTCATCGGCTACAACGTAGGAGTATCCCCCATCATCAGTTACCACTACGGGGCAGGAAACCGGCAGGAACTGCATAGCCTGCTCGTAAAAAGCCTCGTGATACTGTCAGTAGGCGGTACGGCACTCACACTCATGGCAGAACTGCTGAGCCGGCAGACCTCGGCAATCTTCGTAGGCTACGACCCCGAACTCCTCGACCTCACCACACGCGCCTTCCGCATCTACATGGTAAGTTTCATGATCTGCGGCATCAACCTCTTCGTGTCAGCCTTCTTCACCGCCCTCAACAACGGCGTCGTCTCAGCCCTCGCCGCCTTCACCCGCACCCTAATATTCGAAGTCGGAGCAGTATTCCTGCTCCCCCACATCATCGGCATCGACGGCATCTGGTGGTCCGTCGACCTCGCCGACCTCCTCGCCCTCATCATGTCCATAATCCTCCTCGCCCATTTCCGCCGCCGATACGG
>JAKSJB010000006.1 GCA_024398475.1 Bacteroidaceae bacterium
AATATAAGCACTTTTGGGTCTCGTCTAGAAAGACGATTTTGAACACCCTACCCTTGAGGGGGTTAGGGGGCTTCAATAAGGGCTGAAAGTCCGACACTCTACAGCCCAATCCGTAAGGGTTGGGTATCTGTAGGGCAGAAAGACAAAATACCTTAGCCCACAACCCGCAGGGATGTGCCGTAGCCTTTTTGCGTTTGCGTTATCGTTTGCGTTTCTCCTCCCACCGCGCAGCCATTTTATTTTCTTTAAAATTATATCCGTTTAACGTCTAAAGTCTAAAGTAGCGTCAGCGTTTCGTAGGGACTATGTCCCGTTTCGTAGGCATCAGCCTTTATTTGCTTTCAGCCTTTATTTCTTCATCCCTTCAATAATCCCATCCATCACACCGAGCTGCGACAACGTCACACTGAGGACAGTAGTGATAGAAAGGAAGATAACGATGAGCAAAGCCCAGGAAGCCGCCGACAGCTTGAAACTCTTCCACCAACTGATGTTTAGCAGTTGCTTGAAGTCCCAGACAAAGAAAAACAAGAGAATAAAAATGCTGCAGTTGTTATAGAACCATCCATCCGTCAGCCAGTTGACGGGGAAGAGTAGGGTGCCGACCAAGTAGTTCTGACACTCCAGGAACACCAACACACAGAAATGCTCCGCTAAGTTCATGTGTCTGCCATACTCCGACGCTTTGAACACTATATAGTTCGGAAAGAGAGTGAACACCACCACCGCCAGCGTGAACCACGTCTGATTCGCAGTACTCTGAATGTTGAACAGCAACGCATAAAGCACCCGATTCATGTCGTTTACCGACTTCGGATTCTCCACCATCTTCGTATTACCCGTGTCTGTAGGCAGCCCTAAGTAGTGGTTGATAACCAGATAAACCGCCACAATGATGAACAGTAGCGGCACAGGTTTGCAGAATTTCGCCCTGTCCCCATCCAAGAATCGTCTCATCATGAGTCCCGGACAGTGCAGCAGTTCAATACAAGTATGAACAAACTTGTTGTCCAGATGAAACACGTCAGGGAACAGATCCGTCAGAATCCCCCTTACAGTGATGCGCTTAGTCTTAGCCGACTGTCCACAGTTAGGACAGAAATTCCCCTTGAATTCCCATCCGCAAGACTTGCATCTAACATGTTTCCCCTGTATCTGATTCTTTTTCATATCCGCCGCAAATATACACTATATTTTTGTCAGAAGCAAACAACTTCCTAACAAAATATAATTTGGTGAGCATGTAGGAATAATTATTGGGTCTGTCCCTAATGACCCCTAATGACCCATTATTTAGTAGGTGCGCAGCACCGTTTCTTAGCCCTTCAGGGCTTTCTCCTTTCCCATTTGTCCAGCTGTATTCCGACGAGTTGGATCGCCTTGTCAAGCACCTCACCCTTGAATCCATGTCCGGCACCTTCGATTCTTTCAAGTCGAGCATCCGGATAGACGTTGACGGCACGTTCCGAATAAGTAATCGGAACGAGTTTGTCAGCAGTTCCATGAATGATATACACAGGTTTCGTGTATGCACCGATATGCTCAAACGGATCATACTTGAGCATTGCCTTGTTATAGTAGTCACCACCCATTCCCCGGCCATGTGGGTTAAGAGGAGTACCATCTTCATCATAGATTTTGCGTGCATCATCCGGCGCACATAATGCAGGATACAAGAGGATAAGACCGCGGATGTCATCAGGTATGGAAGCTGCCGTCATGGCAGACACGAGGCCACCGAGACTGATGCCGAGCAGATAGATGCGCTTACTGTCGATGTACGGTAACAGACGTAGCCGTCCAACGATGGCGGTGAGATCCTCCTGTTCGGTGAAGATGGTCATTTTGCCGGTATTGCCGTCACTCTTGCTATGCGAATTGGCGCCGCAGAAATCAAAGGTATAGACCGCATAGCCCTTCCGTGCAAGTACTTGGGCGTATGGTTCGCCTGCTTCGTGACTGCTGCCGATGCCGTGAGAGTAAATCACGAGAGGCCATTGCTCGTTCTGTCCGTCAGGAACGTAAGCAATACCGAATATGTTGAGACCATCACGCTGACAGTATAAGGTATCAGTGTGAAAAGAGTAAGTCCGGTCCGATTCTACAGGCTCAGATGCCTTGTCGCAAGATAGTAAGCAGGCAAGTAAAAATACTGTTAGAAAAAAATAACGTTTCATACGTCTTGTGTTTCTACGTTTAGTAGCGCCAGCGTTTAGAGGCTCGTAGCCTTTTTTAAGGGCTCTGACGTTTTATCTGTTTTGATTAACGATGGTGCAAAAATAGGTATTTAATTTATAACCACCAAACTTTTTGAAAAAAGAAGCAAAAACAAGGAACTAAAGCAAAGGAGAAATGTCTTACTAAGAGAGTTAGGTCACCTTGTAAAAACAAGCAGAATGTGTCGGAATTGATAATTCCAGACCCCCTTTGCAGCAGAAACACCCTTAAAAATGACAAAATGACTTTTTGACAAATTGACTTTTTGACCTTTTGACTCGTGGACTCGTTGACTTAAAAGGCCATTGGCCATTAGCCATTAGCCATTAGCTTTTTTGGAGTCTACAAGTCAACAAGTCAACGAGACTGTGTTTTCTTTTGTTTTTCAAACTGCGCTTGCGCGAAAAAGCCATTGCAGATGACTACTTTGTGTGCTGCGCACAGTCGATTGAGAAAAAACAAAAGAAAACCGGAAAAACAAAAGAAAACATTTTTGGCGTTTGCGTTTGCGTCCCCCCTTGAGGGGGTTAGGGGGCTTCAATAAGGGCTGAAAGTCCGACACTCTACAGCCCAATCCGTAAGGGTTGGGTATCTGTAGGGCAGAAAGACAAAATACCTTAGCCCACAGCCCAAAGGGGCGTGCCGTAGTTTTTGCGTTTGCGTTTGCGTTTGCGTTCCCCCTTGAGGGGGTTAGGGGGCTTGCTTGTTGACTTGTTGACTCGTAGACTCGTTGACTCCCAAAAAGGGAAAAGTAAAATGAGCAAAATAGCCACCCCGAAGGATGGCTATTTTGCTGAATACAGGTTGGAATACTTTATTTCTTCAGGAATTTCCTGCCCTTAATGATTCTGATGCCGTTGATGTCGGAACCGATGCGCTGACCGCCCACATTGTAGACAGCATCAGAAGAAGAATCGGCAGTTATGCCGTTTACTGAATTTGCACCGGTGATATTTATGACATACTGTGCAGATACAGCCTCGTAGCAGTTGTCAGTTTCTGCACCAGCAGCCGTGATGGTTACGTTGCCGTCCTTCTTTGCAGTAACCTTGCCCTCAGCATCTACTTCTGCAATTTCTTCATCGGAAGATGTGTAGACAACAGTACCGTCATAAATACCTACGTTTAGTTTGTTTTCAGGTACAACACCGTTAGGAGCATCAATTTCAGCCTTCTCAAAGGCGAATGAAGGAGAAGCCTTGTCAATGACAACATTGAAACCGATTGTAGATGGAGCAAGACGATAGTCGGTTTCTGCTCCGTCGATAAAGATGAAGGCAGTTCCTGCACCTACGACGGTAAGTTCACCTGTCTCGGCATTTACCTTTACCACCTTCTCGTTGCTTGAACGCCATGTAAGTTTGCCGTCATAATCCTGTGAACGGAGAACGTCGGGAGTCTTAGGAGCAGGTTTGCCATATTCGCCGCGTACAGCATCAGTTGAAGCCAGCTTGATCCATGCGGGATGCTTTGTCCAACTTGTCACGTTCAGGGTTACAGGCAGGTTGTCGTCCTTGGAGTCGCCTTCGTAAAGTTCATCCGCTGCGTGGAATGGATAAGGCCATTTTGTCTGATACTCATATCCAGTACCGCTTGCACCCACCAGGCTTTCCACTTCGGGACCGTTGTTGTAGATGACGAAGTAGCGTATGCCGTCCACGAAGATTTCCTTCGGCTCCATGGTCTGTCCCTTAGCTTTCAGGTTCAGCACACGGTTCACATCCAGACGGCTATGCACACGCAAGCCTACCTCGGTAGGGGAAATCTTTACTGCCTGAACGGCAGGGTTCTGGTTGTCGACACGGAAATAGCCATTTGAATAATCACCGACGACCACATCCGTCATATCCAGCCACATGAGCTGGTTGTTGAAGGCGTACACACTATTGAGTTTGGGGCAGTTATCGGCAATGAAGTTCCTGAGCTTATTGTCGTTGCACAGTACATCCCAGAGCTCAGCATTGTTGCTGAGGTTCAGGGTGCCGAGTTCATTCTCTTCGCACAACACTCTGCCGAGCACAGGGCACTCCTGTATATCGACGTTCTCGGCCGTGGTCAGATTCAGTGAGAAGCTTCCCAATTCGGGCAAGTTCTTTATCGTGAAACCCTGAACCGTGGCATACTTCACCTGAATGGACATCAGGTTGGGACAGTTTTCCACATGGAAGGTATTGATATTCTGTCTGTTTTCTTCACAACCATAAATATCGAAGGACTCAATGTTCTGGTGACCCGTGAAATTGATGTTTTCGACAGAGGATTGAACGTCATAGCTTTCAACAATAAGGGTTTTTAGGCTAGGCACATCGCTGCCGTTGATGTCCGAAATGCGCTGGAGGTCTTCGAGAGAAAGGCGTTCGATTGAACCGGACCACTTGACATCCTTCAGCGCAGGGCAATTGCAAAGGCGCACGCTTATCAGGTTGGTGTTGCCCGAAAGGTCGAGGCTCTCCAGACCGAGGGCGTTGAGAACGTTGAGCGTTTCCAGGTTCGGGCACAACTTGCTGAAGTCAGCCGACTTCACCGCATAGCACTTCTCATCCTCGGGGTCGCCGAAGTATCGGAAGCCGATGGCTGTGACGGGGAGGAGCTCGAGTCCCTTGAAGTTGGTAACGTTGTAGCAGTCAACATAACTGAGATAATCGTATTCGTCGCCTTCCAGGATGCCGTTTTTGTCCCAGTCTATTCCGGAAACATAATCGCGCAGATACGGGTCAGGGAAGTTTGTCTCGTTAACGACTACACCATCGGCCATAGCCGTGGAAGAGAAGGCTGCCATAGCAAGAACAGCCAAAGCTTGAGTAAAAAGTCTTTTCATATTTTATACATTAAATAAATTCACGCACAAAGGTAGCAAAACTGTAAACTTTTTCTCCACCCAAAAAGGTGGTTTTAGAAGAAAATTTGTAAAATTCCACCCTTTTGGGTGGTACTTGTCGGTGAATAATCGCTATCTTTGCGGACAGAATGCATAAAATATCTTACATGAAAGTACGCCTCTACATTGCTCTGTTGTTGCTGCTGAACTGCCTGACAGACACAGCTGCATACAACGACCACAGAAACAGGAACGTGGATTCGCTGGAACATGTGCTGCACACGAATCCGCCATCAGACAAGGCACAGCTCCTGCGGATGTATGACAACCTGGCCTGGGGCTTCCTGGAAACAGACAGAAACAAGGCACTCGCCTACTGCGACCGTGGCATTGCCCTGGCCAAAGAGCTGGAGAACTACAAGACAATGGCCGAGTGCTACCGTCTGAAGGGAATGAGTTATTGGGGCAATGCCCGCTACGGCGAAGCAGAGAATATGCTTCGTAAGGCTGGCGAGGCCGTGGAGATGATGAAGCAGAGCAAAAAGTACGAAGAGGGGGAGATTGACGATTTGGCTTCGTCCATAGACGGCACCCTGGGCAACCTGTACAATACCTTGGGAGACGGGGCAAAGGCCCTGAAATTCTACCACCGAGCATTGAAGGTATTCAGGAAACACGACTGGAGGGAGAGCGAAGCCATAGCCCATGGCAATATAGCGGAACTGTATTACTGCATGGGCAATCTGGAACGGGCAGAGGAATACTATCTTCATGGAGATTCCGTGGCCCGACTCACACAGGATCCTCTCGTCAAGACCTTTTGTCAGGAAGGACTTGCCAAGATATACATGCAGCGCGGAGACTCAAAAGAGGCATGGAATACTATCAACAAGTTGGCCGACTATCTCTTTGCCCATCCCGACGAGGAGGGCAGTTCACGCGTGTCCTGTTTGGAAATCATGGCAGACATAGCACTTTGTGAGGGCGACTACACCAAGGCGAGGGACATCGTGAAACGGAACGAGGGACTCTGCGACTCGTTGCTGTATGAGAGTTCGTCCCTGTTGCAGCAAAAGGCCAGGATAGCCATGCACGACCAACAATGGCACGAGGCAGAAAAACTGGTCCGCGATGCGATGCGTCTCAACGAAGAGGCTCCAGACGTAATGTGCGAGGCGTACAAGCTGCTTGCCGAAATCTATGCCCACCTTGGCGATGCTGACAAGACGAAGTTATATACAGAGAAAGCCGACTCGATACAGACGGCATGGAGCAACTATGCCTACCAGGCTTCACTCTCAGAGCAGGAGATGCTATTCCAGTCCGAACAGAAAACCAATCAGATAGTCAGCCTGTCCAGGCAACGTATTTATTTCAGATGGATTGTAGTGGGAGCCGTGATAGTCATCCTCGCTCTATGTGTGGTTTTAGTACTGATGAAGCACAATCACAGGCGTCAGAAGGCATTGATTGCAGCAAAAGTAGCCCTAGATGCGGAAACTAAGGAACGTAGTCTCCTGGCCAGGGACCTGCACGACGGACTAGGCGGCATGCTCACCCTGCAGAAGATGAAACTTGCAAACAATGAGGTGGACGAGGCCCGGAAACTGTTGGATGACTCAATTGTGGAGATGCGCCGTATTGCACACCATATCATGCCCGAGGAATTGCAGCGAAACGGTTTGGTGACATCGCTGCAGGATTTTGCCATCTCTGTTCCCGGAACGCAGTTTCATTATTATGGTGACAATAATCGGCTCAAGCCAGAAATGGAACTGGTGCTGTATCGCTGTGCCTATGAGTTGGTAAACAATGCCATGAAGCACTCCGGTGCAGAACATATCGACATTCAACTCATAGTGGATAAGGCCCAGGTAGTCCTTACAGTAAGCGACAATGGTCAGGGTTTTGTGCAAAATGAACCCCTTGCCGGAATGGGATTGAAGAACATCGAGGACCGCATAGCGCAGTTTGACGGAAAAATGGAACTCATCTCCCTGCCAGGACAGGGCACAGACATCAACATCACATTGCAACAATGAACTACAAGATAGACATAAACATTGCCGAGGACCACACTATGCTGACTCAGGGCATCAAGGAGGCGATAAACCGTAGTGACATGGCACATGTGAGCCGTACCTTTTCCACCATTGAGGCCTGCCGTGCCAGCATAGAGACGTGGCAACCCGACGTGCTGCTGCTGGACATCTCAATGCCCGAGGGCAATAGCATTGCCTTTTGTGAGTGGCTTATGAAGACCTACCCATCAGTAAAGGTCATCGTGGTGACAAGTCATGACGAATACTCCGTGATTCGCCGAATGCTCGACCTGGGCGTACACGGCTATGTGTTGAAGAGTAATCCTATAGAAAATCTTTTGCAAGCCATACTCGACGTATATCATGGGAAACGATACCTGAGCGATGAGGTGAATGCCATTTTGGAGAAGGGTCGGGAGTACAATGTATTTCTCACGCCAGCTGAGCGGAATGTGCTTCATCTCATTTGTGAGGGTAAGTCCAATCCTCAGATTGCGGAGAAGTTATGCATGAGCACGGAGACGGCAAACTGGTATCGTAAGCGTCTGCTGGCCAAATTCAACATGAGCAACTCCACGAGCCTTGTAGGATATGTATTGAAAGCACATCTCCTTGACGATTTCTAAATACAACAGCAAAATCGGTGCTCATCTCACGACGGACACCGATTTTTTTTATTATAGTTTCCGAACACGGAACACACGGAATGCTCGGAATTGATAATTCCAGACCCCCTTTGCAGCAGAAGTTGGAAAAACGGACAAATATTAAGTAATGATACATAGAAAAGCGGACAAGTGGATTGATGACACAATGTCTTATACTGAAAATCACCTACTTACATGAATTGCTTGTTATTTATGTAAGGCAAGCCAAAACAAAAATCAAGTCTTTTCCTGAATTCGCTTACACTTTTTGCTCTGGTTTATACTGAAATCTTTGACATCATACTGAAAAAGTAGACACCCCATAAACCTCTTCGATCCTTAGGGAGTCGTTACTGACTCATAACTGACTCGTTACTGACTCTTAAGAAAGCCTTTAGCCATTAGCCATTGGCTTTTAGAGTCTACGAGTTTTTCATGTCCTCAGGTTATATAAGAACAAAAACCACAAAACACATAAAACCATTCGAGCCATGTTGGCTCGTATCAACAAGTTTTGAATGTTTTACAGGTTTTATTTAAATATCCGACTAAAGTCAACGAGTGACCACAGCGCAGCATTTTATTTTTCGCCATATTGGCGATTTTTGGGCATTGAACCCCATTTTTCTAAAATGTTCAAGTGACAATCTATTGTCATGCTGATGTTGCAAGAGAAAATATCTGGAAGGCGTTAGAGCCTTACAAGGATTTTCTATTGTGACAGCAGTAGAGTCGGAGACCTTGAACATTTATTTTCTTCAAAAATATATTCGGGTGGTGTCCTGTAATTCGAACGCCGAGTTTAATTCCCCAATCAAAGGACATGCATAATCATTTCACTAATTCACTAATTCGTGGATAATAAAAGTCAACGAGTAGCCCCCTCTGTCCCCCCCCCAGAAGGGGGAAGGGGCAAACGATAACGCAAAGGCTACGGCACACCACTTCGGCTTTGTTATTTTATTAAAAAATTAAATTGTTAAATTGTTAAAATCAAGTGTGTTTTATACCTAGGCAAATCAATCGACTTACTCATTATCAGGAGTTTAGTATTTTTGGAGGTGGCGAAAGATGGTCTCCAAGCATGCAAATTCTGCATAAAAAGCCCTATTTTCAGACTATTTCCTGCTGTTTTCGGTTGTTTTCATGCAAAAAGAGGGGTATGAATGTCTGAATGATACGTTTCGGGAACAAAAAACCGACTGATCAAGCTTAATTGCTTAAATCAGTCGGGGTGATTGGGTGTCATTGTCTTTCGCCTTAATGAAGGTATTCTAATAAGTCTGCCATTTTTATGATGAATGGTTTCCCTATTGGTTCGTTATCATTCAAATAATCACTCAATAGACGAGCCAAGTCTATCTGTTTGTTTTCAGGGAAAGCCTTTCGTTCGTTATTGAACCCATAAAGGAGATAGAATCTGTTTTTATATTCCTTTTCTATCAATACATCCTTGACAGCCGGAGTACCCTTGCTCACGTTGAATGGATAAAATAGTTCCTTCATCCTATCAAAGCCAGCATACTGCATGGCATCATTACCTTCATGAATAGTGTAATAAGTATTCACAATGGCTGTTTTATTCTCAGAATAAAGAAGAAGATACTTTACCTTGAAGAAATCTGCATTAGGCACTACAGCTCCATTGCGACCATCTCCAATATCCACTCTTATGTTATATTTGCCATTCCTGATAGCCCAATCGTATTGGTCTTTGTTTCTGATACAACCAACCAAAACAAGAGACTCGTCATCACTTCCGGAATACTTTTCGCCCTCTTTTTCGACAATCTTTGTCAATTCAGGCTCTGGGTCTTTTCCGATTTCATTCTTAACGACAAAAAAATGCTTTCTCAGTTCTCTCAGCAATTCTTCATTATTGCCTTCTGGGTCAGTCTTGTCGAGAGCTAATGAAAATACCCCATCATTCTTGAATGGCTTGTATATCTTTCCGAGAGTCTGCTGAAAGTTATTCTTCAGATATTCCTCTGCATTCACGTTCTGATGTGCCTGCATAGCATAGAAATCATACCTGTCAGCAAGCATTTTCTGAATCTCCTTTCTAAACAATGCTCTGACCTTATCTTTCCATATATGCTTTGCTCCATCGTCATTTTGGGCATAAAGCGATACAATATAGAGGAAGTTCACGTCATAGTGATAGATAAGTAATGTGTCGCGGTCGAACAAGCGGTTTTCAAAGTGACGTTGGATGAAGAACTTGTTGTCTTTCTGTGTTTCATATATCTTATCATCGTAGGATAATTCCTTATCCATCCTTGCGCTGATGAAGAAGTTTGGCACGATGTTGTAACCTTCAGTTACTTCATCCCTATACTTGGAAACTCTCTTTGACCAGTTGTTATCTTTACCATCGAGGAACAAGTTCATATTCCACTGGATGACATTTCGAGCATAGGTGAACTGCTTGTAAACGCTTTCACTTCCTATCTCGTTGCCCAACTTGTAATACTTAGAGTCGCCAATGTAGAACACATCCTTATTTTCATCGCCTGTCGTAGTAAGGCTCTTGTATGAATAGAGGTGATCGACAATCTTTCCGTCAGGCTGGTCTTTCAATCCATCTGGCAGTTCCTTATCACCGACAAGTTCATCAATGATAGCCTCGAACACGATGTTGAAGTTCTTGGCTACAAGGTATTCCTGCAGCTCACTTGTAATGGCAATCTGATGGCTGCGTTCGAAGAAAGCATAGCAGAGTTCCCACAGATACAGGGTCTTGTCGGAAAAGTACTTGTATTTTATCTGCCGTAGGCGAATCAAGCCATATCCGTTCAGGTAGTGGTTGAATTGCTCTCCAATAATGAGTTCGTAACCCATATTTATCTGAACAGGGAAACCATATCTTCCTTTGATGTAATTCAATATCGAGAAGAAGATGACAAGCAACTCTTCGTCAAAGTTAATCTGCCTCTTTTTATTGATAGGATTAAGATATATAGGCTCTTTCCCATCCTGTACAAACGCTTGACTGGATGAAATCGTCTTTGTCCAGTTGATCTTGTTATTGCCGGAATGGAGATTTCTCAGAACCATCATAAAGAAGTTCTGATTCTTCTTATTGAAATCCACCAAAGCAAGCAGCACTTCAAGGAAGGTGTTGGTCATGTGTCTATGATGATTTCCGACCTTGGTCATCTGCTTATGGTAGATGATATCGTTTTCAGGATTGCTGTTCTTGAATACATAGAGTGCCCTATATATCCAAACCGCAAACTCATAGATGAATCTTCTTTCTTCCTCTGTCAGAGATTCAGCCTTGTCAAGATGTATTAAGTCAGTAGGGTCAATGTGGCCAAAGGCTTTTTCGCGTTCGTCAGTCAACACCTTCGGAAGGATAAAGACACAATCCTTGATATGTGGGTTATACATATAGCCCACATAATTGACGACGACCTCTTGATTGAGGTTTTCAAGAAGTCCCAGTCCTTCTAGAACCTCTTTTACATCGTCTGCTTTGTACTTATATCCTTCAATTAGGAGTATCATTTGAATATTTGTTCAACAATTGGCTTGAATACATTATTAAATTGGACAGAGGTTTCTGCGAACCATGCCTTTGACTCTTCTCTAATCTCAGAGTTCAGGATGTTTGCAAATGACTTGCTGATTCTGATACTTGCATACTTACCATCCTCATGAATCCATTCGAGATTTTGAATTTGCCTATCAAGTTCATCCTTAACAGACTTGAACTTTGGATAGTATTCATCTGCCTGCTGTTTTTCAATATAGATACCACTCCAACATTCACCAGAGTTTCTATTGATGCTGTTAATCAGGCTAATACCAGTTACACCCATACTCATCTGATAGTAACTCCTTGTTGTTGGTGTAGTTCTAAAATCTAGTCCCTTAATTCCCATAAGCTCCTTAATCTCTGCCCAGTATTGCTTTCTCCATTCTTGGAGTTCTGAGCTATCAGAAGAAGAGCTTTCATCCAACTGCTTTAATCCTTCAGGAACTTGCTCATCGTTATTCAGATTGATGCCAGTTATGCCATTTGCATCCATAAAAGCAATTATACGGTTATCTGCATCACTACCAAAGAAATAAGTGAATGGCTTCTTCTCAATAGTTCCATCATCCTTTTTAATCTTGAATATACTCTGACTACTATCAAAGTAATCCTTATAGACATCATTCCAGAGATAGAAGAGAACCTTGCCGACAAATTGCTTTGCGGTAATCTCTCGGTCATTGTTCTGAGGCTTCACAAACCAGTAACCCATCTTCTTGTCTTCGCTACCGGTGATATGGTCGATACTGTTGTTAATCGTATCAATGAATGTCCACCAATCGTATTTTCTATTACCAATTTTGATATAATGTTTCATGCCAGCATCCTCAATAGGAACATATTCCCAATCCCAACGACGCTTAAATGCAGAGTCAATTGGGAACAACGATTGGTCAGATGTGTTCATAGTAGCCAAGATGTACAAGTTGCTTGGCAACATCATTGTATTGCCGTTCTTGATGTCGGCATTCTCAATTTCGAACTTCGCAAACTCCTTCTTCAGGTAGTTAGTAATATCCTTGTCAGGAGTAATACCATAAGAAGACATGCCGTTTTCATCACGGTCAAGCAACTGGAATAAGTCGCCAAATATCTGAGCACAGTTACCACGATTTATCTCTTCGATAATCAAGTAATAAGGTTCACTTGTATTTTTCCATGCAGCTGTATAAGCTTGCAGGAATGCTTGTGCAACATAGGAGTAGGAGATCTTTGTCTGTTCCTTGCCGCCTACGATGGTTCCAGTTGGTTCCATTGTTGGTTTATAGCATCCAACAAATGTTGAATAGTCACTATCAGGGTGGAAAGTTGTACGGGTAAAGTTATTTGTTGACTTTGTTATCTCGTTGATTTTATGTGATTTTCCTGTACCTGGAGCACCATAATAAATTTGCTGAAGGTTTTTTGGTTCAACTTCTTTTTTTGGTTCAGTTGAGTTTGGTGAAAACTCAACTATGCTGTATGGAGTATTAACTGTATTCATATAACTGATATATTCTAAAGTTGACAAATTGAAATTTTTAGGGTTGGAAGGATACCAAAACTTATTGTATGTTATTAGCTCATTGATATAATCCTTATCTGTTTGATAGTTTTTATGAGCGGTTGAGTATTTTAATATACCATTTGAGAAAGAAAAACATTCGGAGGCGTAAGTCAAAACATTTATCAGTTCTCGGGATTGTCTTACGTATTGATTCCATTCGATTAAGTTAGCTACTGCGTCATCATAATTTTCATATTTATATCTTGAATTTAAGATTTGCCTTGCTATTTTGTTGTAGTTTACGGCTGGATTATTATATACAGCAGGATTACAGAATACATAGTATAAGATTTCACTCATGCTCATTGCAGAATTATCGCTCATAGTGATTTCTGCGAGAGCAACTAACAATGAAACAACAGATCTATAGGGCGCTAGAAACAGTCTCTCACTTATTGTTTTCTGCAAGGATTCTTGTGTCCTTACATTGGGGAACTGGAATTTTAGTACAAAGTTTCTAATAGCAAAGACTGGATCGTCCACCGCTTTTTCACAAGTTTCCGTTCCACTATGTAAATTATAGTAGAATTTTAACGTTGCAGCATTGTTGTTGTCAGACTTATCAGCAATCTCTGAAACATTGTGCCCAGAACTTATGAATTTCGCCACCCATTTTATTCTATCAGGTAGTACTGAAATGCGTTGGTCTGACGTAAAAAGATACTTAGGCATATTTCTCTGGTTTATATTTCTTTAACAATTCAACTATTGATTCTGCTAATGCTTTTGCCAACTGAGGAGGCACAGCGTTACCTATCATTTCGTAAACACTACCTCTAGCACCAATAAATTCAAAATCTTTGTCAAAACTTTGAAGAAGTCCAGCTTCTCTCGGTGTGATACTCCTTGCTTGTTTTGAATCATAATGAATAAACCTATTTCCATCTTTATGAAGGTGTGCTATGATTGTAGTACTTGGCTGGTCTGGATCAAGCACATGATATCTATGAATCGGTGACTTTGAACCGATTTTTTCTTCGTATAACTCAGCTATTTTCTTGCTGTCATATTCTCGTTTGCCTGATTCAATATCCTCAGCAAGGGTCTTGTATGTGTCCATGTCTCTTGTGTTATTATAGCGTGGCTGATGCCAAGTTAAATCGCAAGAGGGGGTTGAATGTGAGATACGTTTGCTATGATGTTCTTCATCCCAATAAGCTTCTAACTTAGGGAGATTGCCAATTGCCTGACGGACTGTGATAGTCGTACCTTTGTGGGATGGTAATATATTCTCATAGAAGTCTTTTAACATGGTTTGAATATCAATACCGTCAAAGACCTCCTTATTTATACCAACCATAATTACTCTTTTTCGATTTTGAGGCACATTATAATCCGCCGCATTAACTATGGCATTAGGTAAGTCATTAGTAATAACATATCCTTTCTTTGCAAATTCCTTTGGAATAATCTCTGAGACTTTTTTACCATGTGGTGCTGCACTCAGAATCCCTGGTACATTTTCAAAAATGAACAAGTCAGGACGGTATCTATCTACTATAGAAAGATAGTGTTCAAACAAGAAGTTGCGATAATCATCTTCCATACCGTGTTCGTCCCTTACACGTCCGGCTACAGAATATGCCTGACATGGAGGCCCACCAATAATGATGTCAATACCAGAGGCTTCTTTTACATAATAATCAAGTCCTTTGCTACTCCCAAAGTCTGGATCATTACTCCAACCTCCAAATAGTTCATCTTCTCGTTGTATATCAAAATGAAGAACACTCTCTTCTGCATTTTTCTTCTTCCATTTAGAAAAAAGTCGATTGCGAAGCGTACGAACTTGAGGCTCTTTCCATTCAACTGCTGCAATATCATCATAACAGCCAGTTTGCATAAAACCGTCAGTAAGTCCGCCACAACCAGCAAACAGGTCGAGCATTTTTATTTTTTTATTAATCTTAGCTTTATTTGCCATTTTTCTTTAGCCATTTTAAGATTTCGGAAGCCACAGCTTTTCCTAGCATCGGAGGAACCGCATTCCCAACTTGTCTATATTGCTGAGTTTTATTTCCATAGAATATAAACTTGTCATCAAATGACTGTAGTCTTGCACTTTCCCTTACTGTTGGAATTCGGTTCCACTTATAATGAAAATGCGAGCGATGTCCAGTATTAATTGTTGGTGATGGCTTCTTACTATGATAACGAGTCAATGCCTCGTGGTACTTATAGATACCATCATATTCTGGTGGCAAGGATTTATAGTTCTTACCTTCTGGAACCATGGCAATAAACTTTTTGGTTTTTTCATCATGTATTGTTCCTTCATGATTGTGGATGGCCTCAGAACCATTCCTCATTAATTCCTGATAAGAACTTTGTGGTTCACAAGGATAATCTTGAATCTTTTCACCAATTATATCAACCAATGGAGGCAGATCTCCAATAGCCTGTTCACATGTAACATAGTTTTCCGGCGTACATATAGGCTTGGGATATTCAAATTCTCTTTCAGATTCCAAAAGTCCAACAAACACAACACGTTTCCTTATTTGAGGAATGCCATAATCTGGAGCATAAAGAATCTTAGGCTCACCCATCTTATAGCCTAATTTCGTGAAGTCATCTATGATTTTGTCCTTTACAAGTCCACCATGAAGCTGTATCATACCCGGAACATTCTCCAAAACAACAGCTTTTGGTCGGAGAATACGAGCAGTCTTTACCATAGCCTGATAAAGCTTGTTTCTTGAATCATCTACTTGGCGAGGACCAGCTAATGAGAATCCTTGACAAGGAGGACCGCCAACCAAAACATCTAATGCGTAGTTGTTCTCATCGAAAAACCCTTTGATTTTATCTACGTTGTCGAGATTGAATAGGTCAAGCTTCTTTGCTACAGCTCCCTCATGATTTGCCGCAAAAGTCTTCAATGCCATATCGTCAAAATCCACACCGAGTTTCACAGAGAAACCAGCATCGATAAATCCTCTTGACAATCCGCCTGCTCCGCAGAACAAGTCTAAAACCGTATATTCTTTTTTCTTTGTCATTTGTTTATAATTCAGGGAGTGTACATACTTCAATTATTCTTTTCCAGTGGACGACATTTTTTTCATCCATCAGATTGAGATATTTCCACAGTGTCCTTTCATGTTGCAAAAACGGTTTCCTATTCTCCTTCTTTGCTTTTCTTCCCGGATTTCGTTTAATATTACCAATTCTTTCGTATTCATCTTCCATGTTAATTAAAAATTGTGTTATATTACAATCCGATGGTTTTTCTCTGAACATTCTGTCGAAATCAACTATTAAATCGAAATGACACCCTGTAATCAATATTTCTCTTGCGAAATTGTCTCGATATATTTTACTATCAACTCCATTCGTCAAGGCTATTTGGTGAAGTTTTATACCTTTACTTGTTATTTCATTGTTAGAATCAATAACATTAATCTGATGAAAGAATGCGAGAATATATCTTCTAACTCGTTGATAGTTGTTGTCCCAAGTACCATTTCGTAAATCAGATGGTCTTTCTGTTGCAATGGCATATCTTACGACTTTTCTACGTTCTTCAATATCTGATATTTTTTTTATCACATTTTCAATTATATATTTATTATATGTAACATAGTTATCCCCTACCATTGTCTTGATTGGATTACCATTTAAGTCAACTGCGGGCTTCACTTCCAGATCTTTATCTAATGTAGGTGACACCATGTGTTTCTTCCAACATTCAGCATATGGATCTTCTTCTTTTGCTTCCATTTTTTTCATGTAGAAATAATGAAGAATAAGATCAAATAAAGGCAATGGCAAATCCTGATGTTTTGCCCAAAATCTATTATCTTTTTGTATATTTACTTTTTTACGGGTTTTATAAAGACTGTCAACGTTCACAACCATTTCTACATCTGAGGGATTTTCCGCATTATACGTTATTAACCCGACTGACACTTTGTTCTTTAACAAGTTATTATATATGCTTTTTAAGTAGTTGCAAATATCGAAACCTTCAACGAACTTCGGACAAACAAGATAGGATACATTTGCTCTGTCTAAATATGCTATGGCTTGACCTAATCCTGTTAATATCCCTCTTTTTGTTTCTGTAGGTGGTTTGAACTCAAAGGATACAAGAATTTTATTTTTTTCATCAATAAAAGATGCATCTGGAGCTGGAAAATCTGCGAATACATTTGTTCGGTAAAAGTAAGTGCCTAATTTTTTAGCACACTTCCAACTGCCATCCTTAAAGTGAGCAAGGATTGCATCCGTTGTGGCTTTTGCCATTATATGATGATTCAATTCCATATATAAACTGAAGAATTATGACCGTATATTATAAAAGCGACTCTGTCGGTAATTCAATACCCAATGACTCAAAGAATCTTGTTCTAATTTCCTTAAATCTATTGCGACAAAACTTAAAATAATTATCTCTCAATACACTTGCTTTTTCAGCACCAGTGTAGTCATAATCCATCCAAGTTAGATCTTCGGCTTTTGTGAAGCTAAACTTTGACTCAACATCAGCAAGGTTAATTATTGATAGATAATTAGTGTCCTGATAGAAGTTTTTAGAGCCTTTTGTGCGATTCACGCCTTCCGGAAGATAACACAAGTTTGCAATGCTACTGATAGGCAAGCCATCTGATTGACTTTTTCTTATAAAAGTCTTCATTTGTTCTTTAGTTGCAATATGCTCAATATCAAATTTATCTTGAGAAATTTGGTCATTAGCAGTAAACGACATCCTGTAAATGTTGTTTAATATCACCATATCTTCACTAGATGGCGATGCTATTCTGATCTGTTCAACTCGTTGCATTGAACGATCAAAATAACGAGACAAAACTCCATCCCATGCTTTTGAATCAATAGGTTGGTAATATCGTTTATCTTTAATCACCTTATAAATTTTAACTGTACCACCATCACTCCAATAATTATCAATAATATCATAAATATAATAAAGCAGAAGTTTCTTACATAAATCATCTTTAATAGATGACCAGTTTGAATTTATGGTGAAACCTTCGCTCAAATTAAATTTTGCTCTAAACGCAGTTGCTATCATTGACATGATTTGGAACTTTGAATGAAGAATCTTCTCTTCCCATCGATTGTTACCTTTAAACTTTGTAATAACAGATACTGCATTCTGAACAAATACTATAGAATCTTCTATGGTGCTTTGAAGTTTATTGACATCGAGAGTTTCAAAGTCTTTATACAAAGTGCTTATTTTATTCTTGTCATGCAAACAAGCGTCAACAAGCTCAAAACCAAGAGTATTATTGATATCATCCTCTTGATTTTTATTAAATGCAAGGAGAGAGTATTTATTAACGAGATACTTACTGAGTCCAAACATATACTCAAATGCATTTAACTTTCTGGACGACAGAAGGGTATCGCGATTATATCCATCAATAACAAATTTGTCATCAATGAACGACTGGTACTTTTTCACAACATATTCAACAACGGTTTCTGAATTGATTTCATACCTTACATTAATTGGCCATGATGCTGCATATACTTCATACATACTGAGCGGAGATCCCTGAGAATTGATTCTATCAAAAATCATTGGCAAATTGTCTTCTGACCCGGAATAAACAATGATTGGCATATCCGATGAGGCGATACTATCATAAGTTGAATGAATGCCATGATAATACTCACTAAGTAAATCAGCAATTTCTTGAGCCTGAGACAAATTAATATCCACCTGTAGTTTGTCATGCAAACGTGTTGAAAAACCTATGAACTGAACGTTAGTAAAAGAGTTCTGATCAATAATAAAAGCCAATAGTTCACTTTTTACATCCTCAGTAAAATCCATTTCCAGACTTAGCAAGGCTAGAATCTCTTGACAGAGTTTGTCTGGAATATTTTCCAAAGAGACAAAATTTGTAGGATTGTTTATATACGACCTTATACATGTTGATCTTTGCAATCCATCAACAAGCAGATAAGTCTCAATGTTGTTTTCAATTTTCTTGTAAAAGAGCATTGTGCCAACTGGGAAACCATTTTTTACCGAATCAATAAAAGTCGCTTGTTGTTTCTTTGACCAGCGTTTTCCACGTTGGAACATTGGAACAACAAGTTTTTTTTGAGAGTGTTCATTTGAATTCAACGCTGCCGCTAAATCCTTAAGCGTCCACTTTTCGGTTGTACATGTACTCATATGATTACTTAATTTATTTTCTTGAATTTGACAAATAGTTAGAAAGAACATTGTATGAAACAGAGTATATATCTTCCTCTCTCTTTCCACACACGCCAAAGCTTTCGTTCATGAGACTGTTGTAGATGGCGCATTCTTCAATACATCAATTTCCTCAACCCAGGAGTCTGTCGTCTCATCATTTATGTCATGTTGAGCGGCACGTGCTAATTTCCCAATAATTTCATTAGTGGTTTTGGTTAAAAATACAGAAATACTGTCTGAATAATAGAATCGCTCTGGCATTTTGAGATTAGTCTGTCTATTCTTTATAAAAAGCGTGGGTCTAAAGCAAAAGCCGTTCAGGTTCTGGACAAACCCTTTAGAATAATGCAATAGAACATCCACGCTGTGATTATTAGTTTTCTTTCACAACGGGGACATTGATGCATCTCTTCTTCTAAAGGTATGCGATTGTCCAGATCAGAACGGCGAAGAATGATGACTTACTCTCTGTCGAGTACTTGCTGTCTATAGGGGCAGCGACCTATAAAAAATAGTTATTTAACTATTTCTCTGCAAATATACTGCTTTTTTTGATAATTGAGTGGTTTCTCCTTTATTTTTCAGTGATGATACGCCTTTTTCGTCAAAAAGTCAAAAAGTCAAAAAGTCATTTTGTCATTTTTTAATGTATTTTTCCCCTAATGGAGAAAACGCAAAACGCTAACGCAAAATTAATAAACGCAAACGCAACGTCCTTCGGACTACGCAAACGCAAAAAACTTAGACTATCGAAATTTTTTAAAGAAAATAAATGTTCAGGGTCTCCGACCTCTTACTGCTGTCACAAAAGAAAATCCTTGTAAGTCTGATGTCTTCCAGATATTTTCTCTTGTAACATCAGCTTGACAATAAATTGTCACTTGAACATTTTTGGAAAATAGGGCTCAATGCCCAAAAATCGCCAATATGGCGAAAAATAAAATGCTGCGCGGTGGTCACTCGTAGACTCCGATTTAGGGGACGAACACGGAACGCACGGAATACACGGAAAAGGTTGATGCGCGATGTGTGGATATAAAATAAAACCTGCGGCATAAAAAGGCTGCGCAAAACTTAACGCAAAGGCTACGGCACACCCCTTCGGGTTGTGGGCTAAGGTAAGGTATTTTGTCTATAACGATGATTCCCAACCCTTACGGATTGGGCTGTAGAGTGTCGGACTTTCAGCCCTTGAATAGGGTCTACGAGTAGCCCCCTAACCCCCTCAAGGGGGAAGAACGCAAACCCTAACGCAAACGCAAAAACGCTTGAATCCTCGAATTATCGAAATCTCGAAAAAGCCAATGGCCAATGGCTAATGGCTAAAGGCCTCCCCGTCAGGGGCTACTCGTTGACTTGTTGACTCGTTGACTCGTTGATTCCAAAAGCATTAGCTTTTGGCTAATACGATACTTGGCAGGAGATGCCGAGGGATTCTACCTGGAGGGCTATTCGGTCGAGGGATTCGGGGGTTGCCTTGCGGAGTGTGCTGATTGGGGTTTCGCGTTCTATGGTGTAGATCATGACTTTTGAGGGGTGGATGCGCTGTATGGCTGTGAGCCAGGGTTGGATGTATTCGTCGCCGGTGTTGTTGACGGATTTTCCCTTGTATTCTCCGTCGAGGAACATGGTCTGGATTATGCACTTGTCGGCAAACAGGGCGAGGCGGGATATGATGTGTTCTACGTCGTAGGTGGGGCTGAGTGGCTGATCTACGAAGCGGATGTACTGGGGTGTCACGGTGTCGAGTTTCTGTATGTTGTTGTCCACTCGCAGCATGGCGTCGAACACGTCCTGACGGTCGAGTTGGGTGGCGTTGCTGAGTACGCTGATTTCTGCCTTGGGGAAGTATTCATCGCGCAGGGTGATGGTGTCGTCTATGATTCCGGCAAAGTCGGGGTGGAGGGTTGGTTCTCCGTTTCCGGCGAAGGTGATGACGTCGGGGGGTGTGCCGAGTGCCTGCATCTTCTGGAGTTGCTGACGTAGTTCTGCCTGTACCTGACTGCGTGGGGGGAACTTCTGATGGGGTATGTGGTCTTTCCTGAGTCCGCATTCGCAGTATATGCAGTCGAAGGAGCATACTTTTCCGTCAGCTGGCAGGAGGTTGATGCCGAGTGACACGCCGAGGCGGCGGCTCTTGACGGGTCCGAAGATTGGGGATGGAAACAGTATTGTCATTTTCTGAGTAGTTTGTATCGTGCACCTCCGAGCAGGGTTACGATGCCCATGCATTCCAACTCGTAGAGTTGGTTGCTGACTTGCATGTAGCTGAGGTTGGTGTCGATGATTATTTGATTTATCTGCTTGCCTTCGCTGCCTTGCAGGGTGTCTACGATGCGCTGCTGTTCGTCGGTGAGGGTGACGAAGAGTTCCTGCTGTCGTGGCTGGGGGGCGGAGGGGGTCACTTCCCAGTTCAGTGCCTTGACTATGTCGTCGGCTGACTGTATGAGTGTGGCTTTCTGTCCGTATATGAGGTTGTTGCACCCTATGCTGCTTTCGTCGGTGATTCTGCCGGGGAAGGCGAACACGTCGCGCTGGTATTCCTGTGCGAGTTCGGCTGTGATGAGGGAGCCTCCCTTTGCTGCGCTTTCTACTACTATGGTTGCTTCGCTGATTCCTGCTACGATGCGGTTGCGGCGCACGAAGTTGAGTTTTTCGGGGGTGGTGCCGCTGATGTATTCGGTGAGCAGGCCTCCGTGCCGGAGCATTTCGGCGGCTGTGTGGCGGTGTGGGGCTGGATAGATGCGGTCGAGTCCGTGGGCGAGTACTCCTACTGTGGGGAGTCCGGCGGCGAGGGCTTTCCTGTGTGCGCAGATGTCGATGCCGTAGGCGAGTCCGCTGACGATGAGGGTGTCGGGGCGGAGGAGGCTGAGGTCGGAGATGAGGCTCTGGCAGAGTTCCCTGCCGTACTGTGTGCAGCGGCGGGTTCCGACTATGCTGATGACGTGCCGGGTGTTGAGGTCGGCATTGCCCATGTAGAAGAGGGCGAGGGGTGCGTCGGGGCACTCGGTGAGGCGTGCGGGGTAGTCGCTGTCGTGCTGACAGAGTATCTTGATGTTCTTGCTCTGAGCGTATTCCATTTCTGCTTCTGCCCGCTTCACGGCTTCGTCGTAGCCCTTGAGGGCGGTGATGAGGCGTTCGGTGGCGCTGGGCAGTATGTCGCGTATGTTGTTGCGGTGTTCCCAGACGGCTGTGGCTGACCCTAGCCTGTCGTAGAGCATGCGGGTGTTGGTGAGTCCTATCTTCTGGAGGTTGCCTAGTGCAACGGTGTATATGGTTTCGCTGTTCATCGTGGGTGTGCTGTTCTTTCGGATGTTATGGGTTCCCTCTTCTTATATCAGGGGGTCGAGTATGTGGCTGTCGGTGAGTTTTCCGTCGGTGAGGCATACTATGTCTACCTGTGCCTGTACGGACAGTTTCATGTCGGAGGCCCGGTAGATGTCCTGGTGGAAGATGTATCTGATGCCTTCGTGGGTTACGGCTGTCTTCACGAGGAATTCGTCCATTCCCTTAAGGGGTGTCTTGAACCGCATGGTGATGGCTGCCACGACGGGGTCGATGCCTTCCCGGTGCATCTGGGTGAAACTGAGTCCGCGGGACCGGAGAAACTCGTGGCGGGCGTGTTCGAGGTAGTGCTGGTAGTTGGCGTTGTTGACTATTCCCTGTATGTCGCACTCGTAGTCGCGGACTTTCATCCTTGTTTCGTGTATGTACTGCATTTCCTTGTTTTTCTGTGGGGAGTGTATTGTGCTCCAAACTCTTTTACTGCTTGCAAAGTTACAAAAAAAGTGAAGAGGGCTGTTCGATTTTCGTGTATTATTGCAAGATTATGAGACGGATTGCCCGAAAACTATAAACTTTTTCCTAACTTTGCACCATAAAAATTACTCATTATGATTACTATAGAGCAACTTAAGGACTTAAAGGAGCGTGTGGAGGCGCTTAACCGCTATCTTGCCATCGACGGGAAGGTGGTGGAACTGGAGGAGGAGGAACTGCGTACTCAGGCTCCGGGGTTCTGGGACAACCAGAAGGAGGCTGAGGCTCAGATGAAGAAGGTGAAGGATATTCAGAAATGGATTACTGGCTACAGGGAGGTGAAGAGTGCTGCGGATGAGGTGGAACTGGCTTTCGACTTCTTCAAGGAGGAGATGGTGACTGAGGAGGAGGTGGACTCTGCCTATGTGAATGCGGTGAACCTGATTGAGAACCTGGAACTGAGGAACATGCTCCGCAACGAGGCTGACGGTATGGACTGCGTGCTGAAGATTAACTCGGGTGCGGGGGGTACGGAGAGTCAGGACTGGGCTTCGATGCTCATGCGTATGTATCAGAGATGGGCTGAGGCGCACAACTACAGGGTGACTGTAAGCAACTACCAGGATGGTGACGAGGCGGGCATCAAGACGGTGACGATGGAGATTGAGGGTGATTCTGCCTTCGGCTACCTGAAGAGTGAGAACGGGGTGCACCGACTTGTGCGTGTGTCGCCTTACAATGCTCAGGGCAAGCGTATGACTTCGTTTGCCAGTGTGTTTGTGTCGCCGCTGGTGGATGACAGTATTGAGGTGGTTGTGGACAAGAGCAGGATTTCCTGGGACTTGTTCCGCTCGGGAGGTGCCGGTGGTCAGAATGTGAACAAGGTGGAGACGGGTGTGCGTCTGCGCTATCAGTATGTGGATCCTGACACGGGTGAGGAGGAGGAAATCCTCATTGAGAATACGGAGAGCCGCAAGCAGCTTGAAAACCGTGAGAACGCGATGCGTCTGCTGCGTTCGCAACTCTACAACCGTGCGCTGCAGAAGCGTATGGCTGAGCAGCAGAAGATTGAGGCTGGAAAGAAGAAGATTGAATGGGGCAGTCAGATAAGGAGTTATGTGTTTGATGACAGGAGGGTGAAGGATCACCGTACCAACTACCAGACGTCGGACGTGACGGGTGTGATGGACGGTAAGATTGATGAGTTCATCAAGGCTTATCTGATGGAGTTCCCTAACTCTTAACTGATATACGATGGAAATTGAACGTAAATTCCTGGTGAAGGGGGAGTTCAGGCATCTGGCGTATAACCGTACTCATATTGAGCAGGGGTATATTGCGTATGGCAACGGAAGGACGGTGCGTGTGCGTATTCGTGACGACAGGGGTTACCTGACTATCAAGGGTCCTGCGGACGTGGGTGGCCTGAGCCGTTATGAATTTGAGAGGGAGATTGACCTGAACGATGCGCGCGACCTAATGAAGATCTGTCTGCCGGGGGTGGTGGTTAAGGACCGCTGGCTTGTCAGGAACGGTAAGCACACGATTGAGGTGGATGAGTTCTTCGGGGCTAACGAGGGGTTGGTGATGGCTGAGATTGAACTGAACTATGAGGATGAGGATTATATCCGTCCTGACTTCCTGGGGAGGGAGGTGACGGGCATCAAGCGTTACTACAATGCTCACATGATCAATTATCCTTACTGCCTCTGGACAGAAGATGAGAAGCGGTAAGTCCGGCTGCAAAGCCGAGAACGGTGCCGAGGGTGTCGGCATAGAAATCGAGCCATTCGCCGCTGCGGCCTACGAGGGGCTGTATGAGTTCTATGAGTCCGCCCAGGGCTATGCTGCCGAGAACGGCGGTGAGACTGTGGACGAAGCGGGGGTGATGACGGTGACGTGTCCAGTCGAGCCACACGCTGAGCATGAGTCCGCCATACATGACAAAATGTGCCCACTTGTCGATGAAGGGGGTGTCGTCCAACTGTGGTACTTCGGGTACGGGCAGGAGGGACAGCAGCAAAATGGCTGTTGTGCATATTGATGTGAAGATGTAGTGTCGGAGGGTGTGCATTGTTGGTTTTTTCTGGTTTTCGGTGCAAAATTATATATTATTTTGTACATTTGCAATCCATTACTTCAAAATATCTATTTCAAACATATTGCTAAATTCATAAAACATGGCAAAGAGAGAGAATTTCAGTTCGAAAATCGGTGCAATTCTTGTTGCTGCAGGTTCGGCTGTGGGTCTGGGAAATATATGGCGCTTCCCTGTTGAGACGGGACAGAACGGGGGGGCTGCCTATATCATCATATACATTGCCTGTATCATCGTCCTGGGTATTCCTATCATGATGTCGGAATTCCTGATTGGCAGAAACACGCACAGCAATACTGCGGGGGCGTATCAGAAACTTGCTCCGAACACGCAGTGGAAGTGGGTGGGCCGGCTTGGCGTGCTCTCGGGTTTCCTGATTTACTGCTATTATTCCGTTGTGGCGGGGTGGACGCTTGAATATGCGGGACTGGCCATTGGTAACCAGTTCGAGGGTAAGCAGATTGAGGATTTCAAGCTGATTTTTGCTGATTTCTCGGCTGACCCTGTTCTGCCGATTGTGTTCATGGCGGTGTTCTTCCTTGCTACTCATTTCATCGTGGTGAAGGGTGTCAAGGATGGTATCGAGAGGTTCAGCAAGATGATGATGCCGGCTTTGTTCGTCATTACTGTCGTGCTGGTAATCTGTTCGGTAAATCTGCCTAAGGCGGGGGCGGGTATTGACTTCCTGCTGCACCCTGACTTTTCGAAACTGAACGGCGGTACGGTCCTGAACGCTATGGGGCAGGCTTTCTTCTCGCTGAGTCTGGGACTGGGCTGCCTCTGTACGTATGCTTCGTATTTTGACAAGGATACCAACCTGCTGAAGACTACTTTCAGCGTGTGCGGCATCGATACTGCCATTGCTATCCTTGCCGGTTTCATCATCTTCCCTGCTGTCTTCAATGCGGGTATGAGTCTTTCTCCTGAGGATGTGGGACCTTCACTCATTTTCATCACTCTGCCAAGTGTGTTCCAGGAGGCTTTTGTCAGCGCTCCTGTCATTGGATATGTGTTCAGCATCATGTTCTACCTTCTGCTGATTCTTGCATCGCTCACTTCTACTATTTCCATGCTTGAGGTGGTCAATGCGTATGTGCACGAGGAGTTTCATATCAAGCGCAGTACTTCGGCGCTGATTGTGACGCTTGTCTGCATGTTCTTCGGCGTTTTCTGCGCTCTCTCGTTCGGTGTGCTCAGGGACTTCACGATATGCGGAATGACTGTGTTCGGATTGTTCGATTATGTGGCCAGCAACATTCTGCTGCCTGTGGGGGGTATGTGTATCAGTATCTTTGCGGGATGGAAACTCAACGGACGTATCTTCTATTCTGAACTTACCAACGACGGCTGCCTCCGTGCTCCTTATCTGAAGGTTGTGCGGTTCATGCTTCGCTACATCATCCCTCCTGCAATTGCCCTGGTATTGCTGAATATGATTGGGGTGTTTTAGGGGAGAAAAGCCATTGGCCATTGGCTTTTTTGGAGTCAACAAGTCAACGAGTCAACAAGTCAACAAGCAAAGCCGTCCGGATGGGAACGGAAAAGGGCCATTAGCCATTAGCCATTGGCTTTTTCGAAGACTCGAAAACGATAACGCAAACGCAAAAGGCAAAGACTCGTTGACTCGTAGACTTGTAGACCGACTCTTCCTCTAGGGAGAAATGCCATTGGCCATTAGCCATTAGCCATTGGCTCCCCGTCCGGATGGTCACTCGTTGACTTGTTGACTCGTAGACTCTAAAAAAAACTTGTTGACTCGTTGACTTGTAGACTTGTTGACTCAAAAATAAGCAATAATTCAAATGAAGATAATAGTTGATGATAGGATTCCGTTCATAAGAGGTGAGATTGAACGACTCGCAGATGAAGTGATTTATCTGCCTGGAGCCTCGATTGGCAGGGAGGACGTGAGGGATGCCGACATACTGGTGGTCCGTACCCGTACTCATTGCAACCGTGAATTGCTGGAAGGCAGTAGTGTTGGGTTCATCGTTACTGCTACAATCGGCTATGACCATATTGATACTGAATACTGTGACGGGGCTGGTATTAAATGGACTAACTGTCCTGGATGCAATGCACGTTCTGTGTGCCAATACGTAAGCAACGTACTTCAACTTCTCAAGGCTGACCTTGAGGGGTGTACTGTTGGTGTGGTCGGAGTGGGTCATGTGGGTTCTCTTGTTGCAAGACTGGCTGCGAAATCGGGCTGCAGGTTGCTGCTCAACGATCCGCCGCTCGAAGAGTCGGGAAAGGGTTATGGGGATGGCGGCTGTTTTGCTTCGCTGGATGAAATATGCGAAAAGGCTGACATCATCACTTTCCATACTCCTCTCACGCGTACCGGTAAGTATCCTACGTTCCATCTTGCTGACAGGTTGTTCTTCAGCAAACTCGCCCGCCGTCCCATCATCATAAATGCAAGTCGTGGGGGTGTTGTCGATGAGGCTGCTCTTAAAGATGCTATCCGTCAGGGTACGGTCAGTCATGCTGCTATTGACACGTGGGAAAATGAACCTAGGATTGACTCGGAATTGCTCGATATGGTTGATGTCGCTACTCCACATGTTGCCGGTTATTCTGCCAACGGAAAACTCAACGCTACGCTGATGTCGCTGAAGGCTGTAAGGGACTATATAGTCAGTAAGGGGTTGTCGGGGACTGACCTGCAATCCGTGGAATTCAACATTTCCCTGCCTGATGCTCCGTTTCTTTCTGCCGAAACTCTTGCCGAGGACTGTAGTTTGCTGAAGGAAAATTCCGATGGATTCGAGTGTTTCAGGGGAAATTATCCTGTAAGAATTGAAGTTCCGTCACTTATCTGATTCTCATTATTCTACTATGTCGCTTCCTTTTAACCTATTATTCGGGCTTGCTCTGCTTGCTGCTCCTCCGTCTGATACTGAAAGAAAGATGGAACAGCAGGGCTATGTGGATATTCAGAGTATTGATCCTTCGATAAAGGTGAGTCTCATGTACTCGCGTCCTGACAATTTTACGGGTAAGGTGCTTTATACGGATCTGCAGCATGCTTACCTGCACCCTGATGCTGCAAAAGCCTTGAAAAAGGCTCAGACGCGTCTCAGGCAACTTCATCCTGAACTCAGCCTGATTGTCTTCGATGCTGCCCGTCCTATGTCGGTGCAGCAGAAGATGTGGAATGTGGTGAAGGGTACCAAGAAAAACATTTATGTGAGCAATCCTGCCAACGGCGGCGGACTGCACAATTATGGGTTTGCCGTTGACATCAGTATCTGTGATGCTAATGGTGATACTATACCTATGGGAACCAAGGTCGACTTTATGGGAAGGGCTGCTCACCCTGAATTCGAAACTGAAATGCTCAGGAAGAAGGTCATTACTCAGCAGGCTATCCTCAACCGTATGCTTCTCAGAACTGTAATGGAAGCCGGTGGATTCAAGGTGCTGCGTACTGAATGGTGGCATTTCAACCTAAAGACAAGGGCTCAGATAAAGGCTGAAAAACGAAAGGCTATTATGTAGATTGGGGAGTCTACAAGTCAACAAGTCTACGAGTCAACAAGTCTACAAGTCAACGAGGAAGCCCCATAAGGGGTGGCCTTTAGCCATTAGCCATTGGCCATTGGCTTTTGGGAGTCTACGAGTCAACGAGTCTACAAGTCAACAAGTCTTTGAGGATTCGAGGCTTCGAGCGTTTTTGCGTTTACGTTTGCGTTTGCGTCCCCCCTTCAGGGTTAGGGGGCTTTACTTATTTACTATTCAATATGTGAGGTCATGTAATAGATATATTGCAGGAGGGATTTTTCACGATGAATTCGGGTGGAATCGTTCTGAAAGTCTGGTGAGAGTTCTGTGTCGGCTGCATAATCATAGGTACTGACTCCGTCCTTATCAAAGTAATTTACGGCACCTTTAGGAGCATGGTGGGCAAACGGGTGTTTATATTGTCTGCCAAGTACATTTCGGCTGAGAGGGAAATCTGTGGCTGCAATGTGCATCTGAGACAGTAAGGTGGCTGCTATATCGGACTGACTGCACAGTACATCTATTGTCCGAGGTGCATCCTTTCGTATGGCTCCTCCGGTCCAAATCATAGGTATTTCCGAGATTGAAGCATCTGTGGTTGGCTGTCCTGCCTTCGTGGGAATTCCATGGTCTGCGGTTATGACTACCAGCGTGTTCTTCCAGGCGTCGGACTTGCGGAACCGTTCCATGAACTGATATATACAACTGTCGCTATATGCAAAGGTATTCTGTTTTTCATCCTTGAACTTACTGAACGGTACATCCCATGGTTCATGACTGCTCAGAGTGAGTATTACATCCATACGTTTCTGTCCTGAAGCCTGAAACAGTTCTTCTGCCGTTGGAGAGGAGTTGAGCCATTCATCGGGATATCCCCATTGACTTTGTGACACTTCGGTCTGGATATCCTCTACTCCCAGAATCCTGTTAAATCCGGTTTCGTTGAGGTAGCACCTCATGTTTGTGAAGTTGACGTCGCCGGCATAATAGAACGTGGATTCATATCCGTGTTCGGCAAGGGTGCTGCTTATTCCCGGTAACTGTTGACACTTGTCGGTACGTTTCATAAGCGAAACGGTGGGTAGCGACATCCAACCACTGAGGATGGACAGGATTCCGCGGTCTGTACGGAAACTGTTGGCATGTAGGTTGGTAAAGAGAATGCCTCCGTCCTTCAGCTTCTGCAGTCCTGGAGTCACATTGGCATCATCTGCGAAGGAATTGCCGCAACCTTCCCAGATGATGAGCAGGATGTTGGGACGGGCGGTATTGAGAAGACGTACGCTAAGCGTAGTATCTGTCTTGAATTCATCGGCCCACTCACGCCTGCATTCTTCTTCGGGATAGAACTGAAACTGATTGGCAATATCGTCGGCCTTCATCATGGAATGGAAGAGGTTGAAAGCGGGATTGATTGCTGAGTGATTGAGGAATGGCTTGCTGCTGTGGTAGGCATAGCTTACATTGGCTGTGGATTCGCTGATGCCGCCACGGATACAGAGAAAGAGCAATCCGATAACGGGAAGGAACAGAAACGAAGACAGGATTCCGTCACGAGACATCTCTACAGGTGTCCTGCTGATGAGATTTCCGGATATGATATATGCTACGACGGCGACGGCTGCAATGGCGAGAATCGTGTATGTGAGACTCAGGCTCGAAAGCATTCCGGCTGGATCATGGACATACATCAGTTCGGAAGCGTCAAGTTTGCTGCCCCAGAAACTGTATAGTACGGTATCGCTTATGAATATTACTGACAGGAGAACTGCAATCGGTACGTAATAGAATCGCATGTACTTCCTCATCCTGAATTCTTCCCAGAAAAGACTTATGAGGCACACGAGCAGAGGTATGAGCAGTAGATATGCCGTTGTGGAAAGGTCAAGACGGATACCTGCCTTGATTACGCCCCATACATCGGAAAGAGATGGATTGTCCCAATACTCATGATTGAAAAGCATGAACAATGGTTTCTGAATGATAAACAATATCAGCAGAACGACGAATATACGGATTAGATAAAGGATACGGCGCATTTTTATATAAAAAATTTTATATACCTTCTGTTCTGTTATGGGAATGACTGTGGCTGACTACAATTGCTGCATATCGTTAAGTTTCCTGTAATAGCCATTAAGACTTATGAGTTGCTCATGTGTACCTTGTTCTACTACCTTTCCCTCATGGAGCACATATATCATGTCGGCATTCTTGATTGTGGAAAGACGGTGGGCTATGGCAATCGTGGTGCGTGACTTCATCAATCGTTCAAGGGCATCCTGAACGAGTTTTTCAGACTCTGTGTCAAGAGCACTCGTTGCCTCGTCGAGAATGAGGATTGGAGGGTTCTTCAGTATTGCACGGGCTATACTGATTCGCTGACGCTGACCTCCTGAAAGACGGCAGCCTCGGTCTCCGACATTCGTCTCGTATCCGTCTTCCATATCCATGATGAAGTCATGGGCATTGGCTATCTTGGCTGCCTCGATAACACGCTGTCTGAGTTCGTCGCGGTCTGTATGCTCATCATTTCTTTCGTTGTCACCGAACGCAATGTTGTTGAAGATGGTGTCGTTGAACAGAATGGCTTCCTGATTCACATTACCGATTATGCTGCGAAGTGAACGGATTTTCATGTCCCTGATGTCGGTTCCATCGATAAGAATCCTACCGTTCTGAATATCATGATAGCGAGGGATGAGATCCACGAGGGTGGATTTGCCTGAACCTGACTGACCGACCAGGGCTATTGTCTGTCCTTTCTCTACTCGTATATTGATGTCATGCAGCACCTCACGGGTTTCGTTGTATGAGAACCCTACATTCTCAAGTACTATTTCAGAATGCAAAGTATCGATTTCAACGGGTTTTTCTACTTCCTTTATGTTGTTCTCCGCATCAAGTATCTTGTTGATTCGTTCCATCGATGCCATACCTTTCTGTATGCTGTAACCTGCCTTCGACACGTCCTTGATGGGTTGAAGTATTGAATATAGAATGATGAGGAAATAGATGAAAGTACTTGCGTCAAACGATGATTTGCCTGAGAATATAAGGAAACCTCCAAACCACAGCACAACGATAATCATGACCGTACCGAGAAACTCGCTTACTGGATGTGCTGCTGACTGACGTATAGATACCATCATGTCTGCACGGCGGAATTCGTTGTTTACTGCAATGAACCTTTCCTTCATCGTTTCTTCGGCTATGAAGGCCTTAATGATACGCAGACCGCCGAGGGTCTCCTCTATCTGACTGAAACCTTCGCTCCATTTCTGCTGAACATACAGCGACTTTGATTTCAGTTTCTTTCCGATACGTCCTATTCCTATAGCCAGGAACGGTACTACCACGAATGTAAACAGGGTAAGTTGCCAACTGATTACAAAGAGTGTTGCCACATACACGATTATGAGAATTGGATTCTTGATAATCATGTCGAGAGAACTGCCTATAGAAGAGTTTACCTCGTTGACATCCGTACTTACACGGGTTAGGATATCGCCTTTCTTTTCATCGGTAAAGAACGACAGCGGAAGTCCCAGAATCTTTCTGTATATCTTTTCACGAAGGTCACGCACTATTCCTGACTTGATTGGCATCAAGGTGGCAGAACCACCAAAATAGGCTCCTGTCTTCAGAAGAGTAAGGAACGAGAGAACTGCTCCGATAAGGAGGAGGGTTGTTGCAGGACCGTAGTTTTCAATGAGAATCTGTGAATAATAGTATAGATTGTTCTGGGCAGCATCAGAAATATGCGTAATCTGTTCCTTAACCGACCCTTTGTCAAGCAACCACGGAATAAACTGATATGTGGCATCGTCAATCTTGAACAGAATCCTCAGGATAGGAATGATGAGAAGAAATGAAAAGACGTTGAACAGTGCTGCAAGGACATTAAGGATAAACGTCCATGCAATGTACTTCTTATAAGGCTTGAAGTATTGCCCCATAACACCGAAAAAGTCCTTCATATACTTTTATTATTTCTTTCTGCCAAAGTCCGCAGGAATTTCTCCCCAGAGGTTCGTCTGCCAGACTTCCAGTTTGTTAGTGTACGTATTGTTGTTGAGCCATGCTTCGGCACGGGCTACAAGATCGAGCACCTGTGCAGTCTTCTCGTTTCGAGGAAGCGTCGTCTTGCATTTCTTTTTCTGCACCCATGTCCTGGCTGTAAAACTGTCGGAATAAACTGTCATGTCCAAACCTCGCTGCTTGAGCAGAGCCAAACCATGAACGATGGCAAGGAACTCACCGATGTTGTTGGTTCCGAAGATGGGACCAAAATGGAAAATCTGTTTGCCCGAAGGGATATGAACCCCCCGATATTCCATCATGCCAGGATTGCCGCTGCAAGCAGCATCTACACATAAAGCTTCAGTCAGTCTTTCTTCTGCCATTCCTTTCATTGCCTTTAGCCGTCAGACATTGGCTTTTCAGTTTTCAGTTTTTATTTTGATTGCCATCAACTCGCCGTCCGGAGATTACTCTTGACTTGTTGACTCGTTGACTTGTCAACTCGCGCTACATTCTTTCTGGCATTTCGATTCCAAGAAGACCCATACCCTGCTTCAGTACCTTGGCTACTGTCTTGGCAAGCATGAGACGGAACTGCTTGGTGGTATCGTCATCAGCACCGAGGATTGAGTAGTCATGATAGAACTGATTGAACTCCTTAGTCAGTTCGTAGCAGTAATTGGCAATTCCCGAAGGACTGTAATCCTGACCTGCCTGACGTACTGCCACGGTAAATGCATTGAGTTTCTGGATAAGCGAAATCTCCTTTTCTGAGATTGACAAACCTGCAAACTGAGCGCCCTCAAACTCGATACCAGCATCCTTTGCCTTACGCATGATAGAAGCGATACGAGCGTATGTATATTGAATGAAAGGACCGGTATTTCCGTTGAAATCGATACTTTCTGCAGGATTGAACAGCATGTTCTTTCGGGCATCTACCTTCAGTATGAAGTATTTCAAGGCTCCCAGACCCACGATACGAGCCACTTCCTGCTTCTCTTCTTCACTCATGTCTGCAAACTTGCCGGCTTCGTCACTTGTCTGACGTGCATCCTGAATCATCGTAGCGATGAGGTCGTCAGCATCTACTACAGTTCCTTCACGACTCTTCATCTTTCCGTTAGGCAGTTCTACCATACCGTAAGAGAAGTGAACAAGGTCCTTGCCCCACTTGAAACCCAGTTTATCGAGCAATATTGACAACACCTGGAAGTGATAGTTCTGTTCGTTGCCCACAACATATATCATCTTGTCGATAGGGAAATCCTGGAAACGCAGTTTGGCTGTACCTATATCCTGAGTCATATATACCGAGGTACCGTCGCTGCGGAGAAGTAGTTTCTCATCCAGACCCTCTCCGGTAAGGTCAGCCCATACTGAACCGTCGTCCCTGCGATAGAAGAAACCTTTTTCCAGTCCCTCCATCACCTTCTCCTTACCTTCAAGATAAGTGTCTGATTCATAATATATCTTGTCGAAACTTACACCCATCATACGGTAAGTCTCGTCAAATCCTGCATATACCCATTCGTTCATCTTGCGCCAAAGTGCACGAACTTCCTCGTCACCATTCTCCCACTTCACGAGCATGTCGTGGGCTTCCTTGATGAGCGGAGCTTCCTGCTTAGCCTTTTCCTTTGCGGCCTCAGCATCCATACCTTCACTTATGTACTGAGCCTCAAGCTGAGAACACTCTTCCTTGTAGTGCTTGTCGAAAGCAACGTAATAGTCACCTATAAGGTGGTCACCTTTCTTGCCTGAAGACTCTGGAGTCTCTCCGTTTCCGTAACGTAGCCATGCCAGCATAGACTTGCAGATGTGAATACCACGGTCATTCACGATGTTGGTCTTCACCACCTTGTTACCGTTGGCCTCCACGATACGTGCAAGGGCAGAACCCAACAGGTTGTTGCGCACATGTCCCAGGTGGAGAGGCTTGTTGGTGTTTGGCGAAGAATACTCAATCATCACAAGTGGTGAATCCTCTGTAACAGGAACAAAACCAAACTGAGGATTGCCTGCTATCTCTCCAAGAAGGTCTGCCCAGCATTGAGAATTGATAACAAGGTTCAGGAAACCCTTAACCACATTAAAGTCAGCAACCACATTGCCGATATTCTCCCTGAGATAACCACCTATTTCAGTAGCAGTCTGTTCAGGAGCCTTCTTCGACATCTTGAGGAAAGGGAACACCACCAGGGTGAGTTGACCCTCAAATTCCTTACGGGTGGCACCGAGTTGCACCATTTTCTCATTAACCTCAGCTCCATACAGAGCCTTAACGCCATCAATAACGGCACAGGAAATTTGTTCTTCTATAGTTTTCATGTGGGATGATATAAAATTTGGCTGCAAAGTTACGAAAATTTATTCATAAAATAGCACTTTTTTGCCTTGATGGATATAAACACCATGCTGTGGCTGCTTCACGACCCTACCGTTTAAGTCATAATATACATCGTCAGACGGCAAATATTCAAGTTCCTCAATTCCTGAAGGATCAATACCGAAGTAACTGTCCATCTCGGCAAATCTCTTCCTATACCACTCTACGATATAGTCAATTTCCTTCGCAAGGTCATCAACATAGCATGGAGTGTATTTTTGTGTTTTCCAATAATCGCACGACTTTTTCCACGCACCGGAATCAATCAACAAGTCCCTATAAGCATATAGTTTATTCTTTACCGAAGTAACGGCAAAGGCATTCTTTCTACCATTAATCCACTTTTCCTTCAGCAGTTCCTTAAATTCAGCCTGGGAGTTGCACGTGCCGAACGGAATAGGCATGGAAGATATTGATGGAATATCAGATACTTTAAAGAAATCATTGTATATACCATCATAATACTCCCCCTTTGGACCACCACCAAAAGATGTATCCAAATCCCAAGGAGTATATACAAACCTACGCTTGTTACCGTCGGCCTGAATATTACGGGCCGAGATATACGAGTTCTTGTTGCCCCAGTTGTCAGCAATACCCATAGCCATGATGAACACCTGATATTCAGCAAGGTTGTCAAGATAGAAATGTTCCTTCACGTACTCAAAATTACCTCGGTTCCTATAAATTTCATATAATGGTCCCCAAGCCTGCATCCCCCCGTAATCCTCAGGTTCGGTAAGTTCCCAAGCATCATGATATTCAATTACCAATGTCGCAGAATCCTCGCTGAACGTATTGGCATAATTCTGATCAAGCAAATTCATCGTACCATGCTTATAGATTACCCCACGTACAGTATACGTACCATTCTCCTCCACCTGAGGTTTCTTCAGGTCAAGTAACTTACGGTTAATCCTATCCGTAAGACAATATATACCGTAATACTTATTGTTGATATACACCTCCACATACTTTCCCACCGTACCGTTTCTTGAACCAAACTGAGTCTCATAAGGCAGTTTGGAGAACTCGTTCCAGATGTCAAAGGCTACACGGTTTCGCATACAGATTCTGTCTATAGCCATGGCATCCAGAATCCAACTGCTCGCAGAACGCAATCCACAGAGCGTTGAATCAATCTCCGTACCATCTACCTCACGCAGTTTCATATTGAACGACGGTTTCATAGAAAATTCCCTGGCAGTAGCACCTCTCGACCTAAACTTGGCAGGCAAATCAATAACCGACCCATCCGTATCTGTCAGGCTCATATTACCCTGCAGGTAATCTTTACTGTCGGCCAAAGACCCCTTGAACGAAACTCTTAGAACAGGCAGTTGAGCAGATACTTTCAATGCAACGGATAAAAGCAATAGGATAAATAAAGTATTTCTTTTCATTATGGTAAATTTATAGTTATTATTACAGATTGTTATTCTGCCTTCTGACGCACAAGTTCCAGGAAATTCTCACCATCATCACTCACCTCAACTACGTACATCTTACCCTTTTCCAATTTAGGAGAAGAACATACAAGAGTTGAAGTCCCATAGGCTGGAGTCTCTATGCGCATCACGTCCTCATCCTGTTCGGTTGCAATCCTCACGAATCTCTTCACACCTTCCTTTTTCTTTAGACAGATATAAGCCTGACCGGAACGTGAACCCTGAGGAACGTCACTCTTGTAACCTACTCCAATCAAAGTACCACCATTGACTGCAAAAGTCTTGCCGTCGTTGTCGAAAGCAGCCTCGTTTGGATAGGCACCCACTACATACAGTTTTCCACCATTGATCTTGATGGAACCATTGCTGTCCATACCATCATCAACCATACTTGAGCCAAATATCTCGCCGCCGTTGATTTCAATTCCATCTACAGCATTGATAGGGTCGTCGAAAGTCGTGAGCACCAGTTTTCCGCCGTTCACAGTCAGTTTTTTTGTAGAAGCAACACCCACGCCGCCGTTCCTGCCGATAGTCTTAACAAATACCTCACCTCCGTTTACGGTCACGTTGGCTGCATGAACTGCAGTAGCACCCTGTTCGTCCAGACTGTCGTCCTGATAGTTGCTCTCACCTATAGTGATGATATGTATGCAACCTCCGTTGATTATGACGTTCTTCTTCGTGAACAGACCCTTACCGTTGTTTCCGGAATTGAAGATGTTGATTACACCACCATTAACCGCAATATCCTCAGTAGATTCCATAAGAGAAGAATCGTCCCGATCTGACACAAGTTTCAGAATACCTTCACCATACACAGCAATATTACCAATGGCATTGATACCCGACAGTTCATTCTCTGTCTCCTCCTTGGTCATAAGATATATGGAATCAGCACAACTGCAGGTTACAGCGGCACCCTCCATGCAACCAAGACGAGCATTATCGAGAGTAATCTTCATCTTCTTTGTAGCGTTGATACTAACATGGGCACAGTCAGAAGTTCCCGTAAGAATGTAATTCACGCCCTCAAGGTCGGATTCGATACTGACAGACGAACCATCCTGCACGATGGTAAAGTCGCTGACATTACCCACTACCTTTACCTCTTCACCGGCATATACAATTTGGAGACTGCGCTGAGTCTGGAATGTAGGAGTAGCCTTGAAAGCATTAATATCCTTCGGTATAGGATTGCTATAATGAGTATCGAACTTCACGTCCGACTGATATTCCTCAGGAACGAAAGCATTTGTAGGGTAGAACTCGCCCATTTCTGTTACGACCTCCTTGATTTTGTTGGCATCATAACTTACTGCCCCATCTTCACGCTGAACAATCATTTCCGTATCTTTGAAATCTACCGACATGATACCATCAATTGGTTCTCTGCTCACCTTACCCGGAACTGTAGCCACATTTCCTTCAAACTCTGCAATACTATCGTAACCCACTACATACAGAGCCTTCTCCTCCAGTTTAGGTTCTGTATATTCGGCAGGTTTCCACGAAGCCACCTTCTCCTCAAACTTGGCATAGTTTCTTTCCAGGAAATCACAGATAAAGTCTATCTCCTCATAGACCGTACCGTCAATTTTCACATCCTTTCCTGAGTCTTTCCCTCCAATCAAATCATAAACATACTCCTTTTCCCTTTCCCAGGCACCTGATTTGGTAAACAAGTCACCATACTTCATCATACGCTTACGTATGTTTTCAATCGATAGTTCATGAGTCTTCAGGTACTGCCAGCGGTCGTTGAGTCGGGTAGCAAAGTTATTCGGACGGCGTTCCTTCAGTCTCCAAAACAAACCGTTGATTCCGCCGAGTTGTTCTCCCCAAGCCATCCATTTTTTGTCGTCACCAACTTTGTCACCACCAGCATTTCGTCCAAGCGTGGCATCTAGATCCCACGGAGTAAAAAGCAGGCGGCTGTCCTTCTTGATGTTTCTTATGCTCAGGAAATAGTTCTTTTGAAGGTTATCCATCCATTGAAAAGCCTGAGAACAGATTACATAATTGATTACATTATCGAAATAGAACAGACTTTCCACGCTGTCAGCAAATACAGTATTGCTACTCCTGTCCTTGCCAACGATATCAATTGCATGGAGAATAGGATCAAAGTAAGCCTGATTCTGACGATCTGAAGGATATTCCTGCATCCAATACTCTTGCCTATTTGGTGAGTCATCAAGCGGCCATACGAGAGTATCGTTCGTAGGTAGTTCGTCATAGTCATAGAAAGTGGTCTCAGAACATCTGAACTTAGCCTTCCACAGCAGTCCTCTTGTCTCCTCTTCCGAAGTCTCAGTAGCCTCTTTAGTCTTTTTCAAGTTCAGTTTCTTACGGTCAACCTTGTCCGTAAAGCAGTATAGACCGTTGTATTTACCTTTAGTGAATACCTCCACGAATTCACCCTGCGTACCGTTGCATTGATATTGGTTATCTTTCTCGTAAGGCAGGTCGTCGATAGCATTCCAAATATCAAATATCAGACGGTTTCTCATTCGTGAATGGTCACTATACATGGCATCCAGAATCCAGTCACCATCGTTCCTGTAACCAAGAAGATGAGCATCCAGTTCCTCACCGTTTTCATCCCACAGTTCAATGCCGAAACTCTTCTTCGGTTTTCCTGCAGAAGTCACACCTCTTACGTGAATGCCGATATTTGAGTAGAACTCAGACAGACCTTCCGTTCTAAAACGAGCATCTATAACCGTAATGGAAGACGGATATTTTATGTCATGGTCATATCTCTTCCAAAGTTCATATAGTTTCTTTTGGTCGGATTCTATCAGCACCAGCGGCAAGGTAGTAAACACCATCTTCCACTCATGCAGGCTGCCGTCATTATCAGTAAGCGTCAGCGTGTTTACAGTCCTGTCACTCCAGTCGTTCACAGCAAAGTTCCCGTGTCCCGCAATGAGTTCGATTCCATTTAGCACCACCGACCTATAAAGTTCCTCATCCCATCGCATCGTACCTTTTAGGGCATAGTCAGCCTCAGGTTCAAGAGTAGCATACAACTTACCTGCAGTACTGTCAGCCACCAGCGGCACCTCATTAAGCCATAGGCCACAATACCGTTTCTGTGCAATACCAACGCTACAGATGCTTAAAACAGCAATCAATACCAAAAATCTATTTCTCAAATTCATATACTTTTTTTGTAAAAGTCTTCAAGGTTCCGTTAATGTTTCAAAGGGTTACAGCTAATGACCAATGGCTCTTCGACTCGTTGGCTCATTAAACCCATATCAATATTTCTTTTTAATATTTCTTTTTAGTTCCCAAAGTCGTCATAAGCTTTTCCACCATGAATTCATACTCAATCACAGCATCTGCATAAACTGCATTCTCAACCACTCCACAGTACTCTTCCCCAGAAGTGAGAGTGTTGAAACTGACAACCTTGTATTTCTTTCCAACCTGAATGTCCTTGTGCGAGATCAGCACGCCAATAGGATTGTATGTATCGGCAACCCTCAAGGTGATAATGTTGTTGTCCGATTCATCTACAAGAGCCAGATACTTAATGTTCTTCTCAATGTAGCAGAGGATAGTAGCCTGCTCACTCTTACTATCCCAAGGAGTAGAGGAATAGCCTCCTACACCAATAATCTGACCGCCGTACATCTGAAAAGTCTTACCGTCATTGTCAATACCCGCTTGATTTCCAGGTGCACCAATTGCATACATCCTTCCGCCATCAATATATATACCGCCGTTGCAGTCGTAGGCATCGTTGTCCGTACTGCACACAAACACGTCACCGCCCATCAGTTTTGAGTTGACTGCATTTAGTCCGTCATCAAAGCAATACGACCTGACCGTACCGCCGAAAATCTCCGAATCATGCTTTGCCTCAAGACCCTCAGCACCATTGCCGCCAGAACATCTGCAAGTGACGCTGCCAGAACGTACAATGATGTTGTGGCTGGACTTTATACCTTTTGGCGAAGACTTTGTCGGACATTCCGGATCAGAAGGGTCGATAGATGCCCTTTGTCCCGCAGTTCTCACGAAAATCTGAGCCCCGTCGACAACTACGTCGTTACCAGTCTTGTTATCTGTACCGGCACTCATTCCCTTACCAGCACTACCCGTAGCACATACACGTATCTCACCTCCATTGAGCGTAAGCGTGCGGTCACATTTCAGTCCACATGCCGAACTATAATCCTGTTCTTCATCCTCCCAAACTGCATCACCAGTCACGATAACAGTCAGTTTACCGCCATTGATGGTAATGAGAGAATCTGTCTTCACACCCTTCGCTGCATCACCCTCAGCCAAAACCTGAAGCACACCACCGCCCATCTCAAATCTACTCTTAGCCTTCACGGCATCACCCTTCACGGCATGCGTCACTACCTGAACAAAACCGCTGATGAAGTGCAGATAATCATCTGAAGCCATACCGTTCTTGTGGTAACCGTCGATGAATAAACAGCCGCTACCGCTTACACACACCTGACCCTCCGAGAAGAAACAGCCACGCTGGTCCTCGCCCGGATATTTCTCATACTCCACACCATCAGAAAGTCTGTTGACAGTACCCTCGTTCAGTACCAAAAACAGACGTTTCTTGCATTGGTTATTTATAGCAGCACCCTTCGGATTGGTCAGTTCCACCCCATCGAGCACCAGTTTTGCCTTCTTCCCGCCATACAACTTCAGCGAACCATCATCCGACTTACCCCTCAATCTGTATTCCACACCTGCACACTCGGAATTGATGACCACATGATTGCCCTCAATCACAGCCTCCACACAACCATCGTTATCCTCCACCACAGCCTCAGAACCGCCAAAAGTGACAGTCACCTGATGCAACCACGAACTATGATCAACAAAATCATCATATCGGCTGTCGTTCTCATCCGTTACCTCAGCCTCAGCCACAGAAGCCAAAGCCCTGTCATATGACATGAAAGCCACCTCAAAGTCAAACAAAGGCTGCAACGATTCAGGAATTACCTGACTGCGCCTGCTGTCCATCTCCTTCCAACCCATCACGTCACCCACACCTACAGACATCTCCTTCACCTTGTCACCTGAACGGAAAGCAGCAATACCATCGTGAAAGTCAATACCGTCAACATTCAATACGAGAGAAGATGTCTCAGGACTGCCCTCATGAGTTATAAACACATTTCTCTGAGCATGACCGCCTACCTGCACCAAAGACAGCAACAGGCACAAGACTGCCTGTCTAATAAAGCAACACTTCATCATACCGACAGATTATCTGATGATAAACTTAATGGAATTCCTGCCACTCTTGAACACATACACGCCCCCCTTCAGTTCTAAGAACTGAACCAAAGCAATACCGTCCTTCGACAGTTTTCTGCGTATGACAAGCCTACCGTCAGTATCATAAACATTTACCACGTCACCATCTGAGCCGCACACCTTCACACAGTCGTCCGAAAACGAGATAACTGAACCGTTATCCTCTTTCTTGGCATCAATACCCAAAACCTCAGAATCAGCAAACGACCACGACTTCACGTCAGCGAACACCCATTCCCCGACAGTTCCCTCAACAGAAACAAGGGAAACGACATCGTTGCTGAAACTCATCTGAGGACGTTTTGTAAAATCACAGTAAACCTCAGTACCGTCGTTCAGCAAAACACATAAAGTAAGTTTCTCAGGATTATTCCCAGCAAATACATTTCCATTTAAAACCCCAATCAAATGGCATAAAGCCACTAAAAAGCAAATAGCAAAATTTCTCATTCTTACCAAAATCAATACTTAAAATTTATCATTTCCTCACATATTCGCTGCAAAGATACGACAAAAAAATGAAAAACCTACCTACACCTTATATAAAAATGAAAAAAGCAAATGTAAACATTTATGCCAACCCTGTGGAACTTTATAAAATTATTAACCTTCTACCCCCTATTCTAAGTCATGGCGAACCCGATAATAATTCAGCAGATTTCACAAGGTTTGATTGATTTTGATGTAAATGTCGCTTAATTATATTTTTAAATATACAGATTCATTGTTATTAAAAAATAAATTAATAATTTTGCGCAAGTTTATTAACAACAATTTTATTAACAACAATTACAGTATGAGAAACTATTGTTTCCTTTTATCTGCTCTGCTGATTACTGCTTGTGCAAATAAGGCACAGGTGATAATTGATGTAGATGCAATTCAGCAAGGTCCTGAAATTAGTCCTGTTCATTATGGTCTCTTCTATGAGGATATAAATCACGCTGCCGATGGTGGCCTATATGCTGAACTTATCCGAAACAGATCTTTTGAAGATAATACAATGAAACAGGATGATCTTTCAAAGGTAAAAGGTGAATATTCAGAAATCAGCAACTGGTTTGCTATTGGCAATGCACAGATGAACCTTACTCAGAATAATCTCCTCAACACGGTGCAGCACAATGCCTTGAACGTGAAGTTTACAGTTCCCGGCGACGGTGTACGCAATGAAGGATTCTGGGGTATGAATGTTGTTGCAGGTCAAAAGTATGAACTGAATTTCTTTGCCAGAAGCGATAAGGGATTCAATGGCACTCTGATGGCTTCGCTTATCTCTGTCAATGGAGAAAATCTCGGTAGCACTCCTATCGAGGTGAAAATAACAGACAAGTGGACAAAGTTCTCTGCTTCTATTATTGCCAAGGGTAATGACCCCAAAGCCCAGTTTGCTCTCACTTCAGACAATGCCGGAGAGTTGATGCTCGATGTGGTTTCACTCTTCCCTCCTACTTTCAAGAATCGTCCTAATGGTATGCGTCCTGACCTTGCCCAGATGTTGGTTGACATGCATCCCCGATTCCTGCGTTTCCCTGGAGGATGCTTTGTAGAGGGCCAAGAAAGTCCAGACAACGCTTTCCGCTGGAAACGCACCATAGGTCCTATCGAGGAACGTGAGGGTCACCCGAATGTCAATTGGGGATACCGCACTACAGATGGCATAGGTTTCCATGAGTATCTTCAACTTAGCGAAGACATCGGCGCTAAACCGCTCTATGTAGTGAATGTAGGTATTTGGCACGGTGGCTGCGATCCTTATGACAGCATCGACAGTTGGATTGAGGAATGCCTCGATGCCTTGGAATATGCCAACGGCGACGTCTCAACCCCTTACGGTAAACTGCGCGCGCAGAACGGTCATCCTGAGCCTTTCGGACTTGAGTACATTGAAATAGGTAATGAGAACTACAATTATCACATGGACAACAACTCCGACCAATCTGATCATTATCCAGAACGTTATATCCAATTCTACAATGCCATCAAGGCAAAATATCAAAATGTGACCTGCATCGGAAATGTGGAGTCTTGGAGTACAGATAACCCAAGTTGGCGCAATAATTACCCTGTTGACGTGGTTGACGAACATTATTACCGTAATCCACGTTGGTTTGCGGAAAGATTCAATAAGTATGACAGTTACCCCCGTGACTCACATAAGGTATATGTAGGTGAATATGCTGTTACGAGTCAGTTTGGTGCTATTGGAAACATGAACGCCGCTCTTGGAGAGGCTGTCTTCATGATGGGTATGGAGAACAACTCAGATGTGGTTGCTATGAATTCCTATGCTCCTATCTTCGTCAATGAGAATGATGCACGTTGGCGTCCTGACATGATCCGGTTCAACTCATACCAAAGTATGGGCACCCCTTCCTACTATGTACAGCAACTCTTCCCGAACAATGTTGGTACCCGTGTAGTCAAGACAAAATGCTCCTGGGAACTTAACAAGCCTAAATCAAAGCAGGAAGTGCATCTGCCGGTTCAGGTAGGTCTCGGTTCATGGAACACAAATGTGCATTTCCGGAAGCCTCAACTCATAGTCGATGGTGAGGAACTATCTATCAATGACCTCTCAAAATGGAAGGCTGTCAATGGTAATTGGAGCATTGAGAATGGTGAACTAGTACAGCGTTCCAAACTTGAACCTGCCATTAGTATCTTCCCTCAGCAGGTAACTTCAAGAAATTATTCATTTAAGGTTCAGGCTATGAAGGAGAGCGGAATGCAAGGGTTCCTGATGCTTGTAGGCTATGTCGATGAAATGAATTATCAATGGTATAATGTCGGAGGGTGGAACAATGCCATTAATAGTGTTGAGCAAACTCTCAAGGGCAGCAAGGACGGAATTGCTCCTCAAAAACGCTTCAAGGTAGAAAACAATCGCTGGTATGACCTTCAGATAGATGTCAACGAAGACAGCCTCCATTGCTATATTGACGGAGAACTTGACTTTGCCTGCAAACTCCAGAAGGGACTCATGATGGAAGGTGTATTTGCATCAACTACCATCGATGAGACAACCAACACAATGTATGTGAAGGTCGTAAACCTTGGTGAAGGATATGCTCCCGGCATAATCAATCTTGGGAATTGCAAGGTTGACACCAAAACTCCCGAGGCAGTAACACTCACTCAACTCGCTGCTGAAAATGGTACAGATGAGAACACACTCGACAACCCTCAACTCATTTGTCCAAAATGCACAGAAATTACATCTGGTAAGTCAAGCAATAGGGTTAAGTTCGATGTTGCTCCTTTCTCAGTCAATATCCTGAAGATAAAACTCCAGTAATTTTTGGATTACGAAATTTACTGATTACCTGTCATTATAATATAACAGGAGTTCTCAGGTTGGAACTACAAGCCATAATTCATACAACTTGCGAAAGTTTCAGGAGTTTCGTAGTTTTGGAGTTAAAGGGAGTTAAGTAGAAGTTTGACCGCCATACTGCCATTAGCAATTGACTTTTCAGGTACAAGAACAATTTTTCATCGTTGGAATATGGTTGTAAGTCTATAATTCCTCAGGCTTCCTCCCCTGATTCGTCGTTCTACCTCCGTAGCAAATTCGAACCAAACTCGATGCAAACTCGATTTGGCTATGCTATTTTATCGAATTTGGTTCGAGTTCAGTTCGAGTTTGCTTCGAATTTGCAACAGAATCATTACTGACTCTTAATAGACCTATAACTGACCTGTTACTGACTAACGGCAAAGTAAGAGTTTAGGTTTTTATTTTGGTAGTTTCACAATTTTGCATTATATTTGCCGTGTTCTTTATAAAAAGTCAAAAATAGCAAAATCATGGAATATCGGAAATTACCGGGAACGGATATTGAGGTACCTGTACTCACTCTCGGAACGGGTACGTTTGGCGGCTCTCATGGTTATGAGGGTTGGGGTCATACTGATGTAGAGGGTGCTAAGAGATTGGTGGACATTGCCACGGAGGCAGGGCTATGCATGTTTGATACTGCCGACAGTTATTCTCACGGTACAAGTGAAGAGATTCTAGGTAAGGCTATTGCCCACAAGCAACGCGACAAGTTACTGATTTCCACGAAGGTAGGTTTTCCTATGAGTGACAGGGCAGACGATAGGGGCGCTTCACGTACTCATATCATTGAGTCGTGCGAAGGGAGTCTGAAGAGGTTGGGTACTGACTACATAGACCTATACTTTATTCATATCTTCGACAATACGGTGGAGGTGGAGGAGACGATGCGTGCCTTGGACGACTTGGTCAAGGCAGGAAAGGTGCGCAGCATTGGCTGTTCAAACTATTCGGGTTGGCACCTTATGAAATCTGAGGCTGTGGCTGATGCAAACGGGCTGACGCGATTCTGTGCACATCAGGCTTATTATTCCTTGCTGCATCGTGAGTTTGAATGGGAACTGATGTCGGCAGGTGTGGATCAGAACGTGGGTACTTTCGTGTGGAGCCCTCTTGCAGCAGGAAGACTTGCAGGTCGCTACCGCAGGGGAATGGGTATTCCTCAGGACAGTCGTGTGGCCTCTCACGGTGTACCTATAGAAGACTTCCTCGTGGATTATGACAAACTATACGATATTGTGGATATTCTCGATGAAATCGCTGAGGAAACTGGACACACAGTGGCTCAGGTGGCTCTAAACTGGGTGCTACAGCGTCCTACAATAACGAGTTTGGTAATCGGTGCCAGAACGGAGGAGCATCTGAAGTTCAACCTCGGTGCTACGGGTTGGAACCTTACACCGGAACAGGTGAAGCGTCTGGACAACGTGAGCCAACGGGTGAAGTCATATCCTTATTGGCATCAGGACGTGTGTCCACTAATGAAATCACAATTGTTCTGACGGGTATTTGAAATAAAATTCCTACCTTTGCGGTCGGATAATCAACTTTTGCAAAGAATGAAGTACAAGAAGAATACATTGGAGGCGGTAGATCTGCTGAAACGCCTCATTGCTGTCCCTTCACCGAGCAGAGATGAAAAAGGGGCTGCCGATGTGGTGGAACTATTCCTCAACGAAAAAGGTTACAACACTCACAGATTGGGGAATAATGTGTGGATTTTTTCCGATGGATTCGATGAAAACCGCAGAACTATTCTTCTTGATGCCCATTTGGATACGGTGAAACCGGTGAGTGGCTGGACTCATGATCCGTTCACTCCTGAATTGACTGAAGACGGACAGTTGTTCGGTCTGGGCAGCAACGATGACGGGGGAAGTCTGGTGGCTCTGATGCAGGTATTTTTCATCAAGAACGAAGATGCGAACAGGGACTTCAACCTCATTTTTCTGGCTTCAGCCGAGGAGGAGGTGTCGGGCAAGAACGGTATTGAGGCAGTACTTCCTGAACTGCCACATATCGACTTCTGTGTTGCAGGTGAACCTACGGGAATGCAACCTGCCATCGCAGAAAAGGGATTGATGGTGATTGACGGTATTGCTCACGGAAAGGCGGGTCATGCTGCAAGAAACGAGGGGGTGAATGCTATATATATTGCCTTGAAAGACATTGACTGGATTCAGCAACATAGGTATGAGAGGCAGACGGATCTACTCGGTCCGGTGAAGCAAACGGTGACTGTCATCAATGCGGGAACTCAGCACAATGTGGTGCCTGACGAATGTAGGTTTACCATCGACGTGAGATCTAACGAGTGTTATTCAAACAAGGAATTATTCGATGAAATCGACAGAAATACGGAAAGTGAACTAAAAGCGCGTTCATTCAGGCTTAACTCCTCCAGACTGGCTGCGGACCATCCGTTCGTAGTGGGAGCAAAGGAATTGGGACTGACGCCGTTCGGTTCGCCTACTCTCTCCAATCAGGCTCTCATGAATTTCCCTTCGGTGAAAATGGGTCCTGGGGACAGCGCACGGAGCCATACTGCTGACGAATTCATCTATATCAATGAAATTGACGACGCCATAGACATCTACTGCAAGTTAATCAAATAAATGTACTTTGTACATTGCTACATGGCACTTTTTTACTACCTTTGCAGTCGAATTTGAATGTATGACATTCTTATACCCCTGATTCTATGGACTCAATCACCCAATATCTGAACCTTCCGGTACAGTCGCCCACATGGGTATTCTTTATTGTACTGTCGATAATACTATTGGCTCCGCTGATTTTCCAAAAGCTACATATTCCTCATATCATTGGCATGATTCTTGCCGGTATGCTTTTGGGTGAACACGGAATGAATATCCTGGAAAGAGACGACAGTTTCAAGTTGTTCGGTCAGGTAGGCATCTATTATATCATGTTTCTGGCGGGGTTGGAGATGGACCTCGTGGGACTGAAGAAAAACATCGGAAAGGGCTTGATTTTCGGTTGCTTTACTGCCTTGATGCCGTTCGTATGCGGTTTCGTGGCTGGCTTTCACATGCTGCATTATACTCTTGCGGCTTCCCTTCTACTTGCCTGCATCTTTGCGTCACATACCATAGTGGCATATCCTATCATCACGAGGTATGGTCTCAACAAGCATCCTACCGTGACTATAAGCATTTCTGCCACTATGGTGGCGCTGCTGTTTGCCTTGCTTACGCTGGCTGTGATTGCGGGTAGATTTCAGGGAGAAAACAACCTATGGTTCTGGATATTATTCGTCGTGAAATGCGGCGCTTACTTTGCCGCCCTATTCCTATTCTTCCCTAAAATCATACGTTGGTTCTTCCGTAAATATACTGACAGGGTACTTCAATATATCTTTGTCATCGCTATGGTGTTCCTGTCAGCCGGTGTGGCTGACCTCTGCGGAATTGAAGGACTGCTAGGCGCTTTCCTTTCGGGCCTGATTTTCAACCGCTTCATTCCTCACACGTCTTCCCTGATGAACCGTATTGAGTTTGTGGGAAATGCATTGTTCATCCCTTACTTCCTGGTAGGTGTGGGTATGCTGGTAAACCTAAAGCCTCTGTTTACGGACTTCAATACGGTGGAAGTGGTAGTCATCATTATCGTGGCAAGTACTGTGTCAAAACTACTTGCGGCTTGGACTGTTCGCAAGATTCTGCATCTCAACCATACTCACGGATTGCTTATGTTCGGACTGACGGAGGCGCATGCTGCCGGTGCAATCGCTATGGTGATGGTGGGTACTACAATTATGATAAATCCGGAAGAACCTCTGATGAACAATGCTGTACTGGACGGTGTGGTGGTGATGATTCTTATTTCGTGTATCATCAGTTCCATCGCTACTGACCAAGGTGCAAGACGTCTGAAGATGGAGATGGCGGAAGGGGCGTTGTCTAATGACGGACAGGAGGGGGACGACGAAAAGATTCTGGTGCTGGTGAAGGATAAGGAAAAGGTAAGAAGTATTACTCAGACTGCTATCATGATGCGTAATGCAGAACTGAGCCGCGGCGTGATATGTCTGAACGTGGTGAATGATGCAGACATGAGTGACAAGGCGCGTAGTGCGAGTCACGAAATTCTGGAACAGGCTGAAGAAATCTGTACGGCGGCTGATGTACCGGTGCAGATTCAGAGCCGTCTGGCGGTAAACCTCGTGAATGGTGTGGTTCATGCCTTGAAGGAAAACGATGCTTCGGAGATGATTGTGGGTCTACACGAACAGCGTACTCACGACACTTCCTTCTATGGTCATTTCACGGAGAACCTCGTCCAGAACATGCCTAGGCAACTTATCATCGTGAATTATCTGCAACCTGTGAACACCATCAGGAAGATTGTAGTGGTGGTTCCGGAGTATGCTGAATATGAGGCTGGTTTCTACAGATGGGTGGAGAGACTGCTGAGACTTGCAGGTGAAATCGGCTGTCGCATAGAATTCCATTCTACTGACAGTACGGAACGTATGATATATCAGTATGCGCAGATTCATCACAAGAGTGTACGTACGGAATTCAAGTTGATGGAATCCTTCACGTCGCTCAATTCTCTGCATAAGGAGGTGCACTCTGACCATCTGCTCGTAATCATTACGGCACGTCCTGGTACACTAAGTTACAAGAAGTCATTTGCCCGACTGCCTAAACTGCTGCAGGTACATGTGAACGACTATAATCTCATGCTTGTGTATCCTGATCAGTTTGCTGCGGGCAACAACACGGAGGTGAGTTTCTCTGCTCCTCATGCTTCGGCTTACGAGATGACGCCGACTTCGGCTTGGCTGAGCAAATGGATCAGCAAGATTGGATAAATGGAAAAAAGGATTGAATTCATCGAAATAAATCAAGTATAAGTATTAAATATGCTTCAATTAACAGACATAACGAAGAGTTTCGGTAAACTTCAGGTACTGAAGGGTATTTCACTTACCATCGGGGACGGTGAGATTGTCAGTATCGTGGGACCGAGCGGAGCCGGTAAGACTACCCTGCTGCAAATCATGGGTACGCTCGACAATGCTGATGGGGGTTCTGTAGTTATCGACGGTACGAACATCAGCAAAATGGGTTCGAACGCCTTGGCTAAGTTCCGCAACCAACATATTGGTTTCGTTTTCCAGTTTCACCAACTGCTTCCTGAATTCACGGCTGTAGAGAATATTATGATTCCTGCCATGATTGCCGGAGTGGGTCAGAAACAGGCGAAAAAGCATGCTATGGAACTTCTGGAAATGATGAACCTGAAGGAAAGGGCTCTGCACAAACCTGCCGAACTGTCGGGTGGCGAGAAACAGCGTGTGGCTGTAGCGCGTGCCCTCATCAACAATCCTTCGGTTATCCTTGCCGACGAACCTTCGGGAAGTCTTGACTCCAAGAACAAGGAAGAACTGCATCAGTTGTTCTTCGACATTCGCGACAGACTCCATTGTACTTTCGTTATCGTCACTCACGACGAACAACTCGCTACCATTACTGACCGCACGATTCATCTGAAAGACGGAGAGGTGGTGAAGGAGGAATCTATTAGAGAAGAGTCTGCGAATCAACAAGTCTATGAGCCTATGAGTGGTCTTGAGTACGGAAACGATAACGAAAATGGTAACTTGGATCTTTCTGGAACCATTGACCCTGAACCTTTAACCGATAACCCTAACCCTTTTGAAGAACAGTTATGATTCGATTAGGAAAATATAATACTTTACAGATACTGAGACAGGTGGATTTCGGTATGTATCTTGACGGTGGTGAAATTGGTGACATTCTGCTGCCTCGCCGCTATGTTCCCAAAGATGCAAAAATCGGTGATTCCATAGAGGTATTTCTTTATCTCGACAGCGAGGAACGTCTGATTGCCACTACGGAGAAACCTCTCGTACAAGTCAATGAGTTTGCTTTCCTCGAAGTGAAATGGACAAACCAATATGGTGCGTTCCTCGACTGGGGACTGATGAAGGACCTGTTCTGTCCGTTCCGTGAACAGAAGATGAGAATGCAGCAGGGAAGGAGTTATATCGTCTATTGCTATATTGACACGCTGACATCACGTATTGTGGCTTCGGCTAAGGTGGAGAAGTTCCTTTCTAACGAAATGCCTACTTACAGAATTGGAGACGCTGTACAGGTGCTGATCCAACAGAAGACGGACTTGGGATTCAAGGCTATCGTGGAGGGTAGGTTTTCAGGACTTATCTATCAGAACGAACTGTTCCGCGACATTCATACCGGCGACAGACTTACGGGTTACGTGAAGGCGGTTCGTGAGGACGGGAAACTGGATATTTCCCTACAACAGTCGGGACAACGTCATGTGAGGGATTTCTCGTATCAACTGTTTGAATATATAAAAAACTGCGAGGACGGTTTCTGCAGGTTCCACGACAAGAGTTTGGCAGAGGACATTTATGCTGAGTTTCAAGTTTCAAAAAAGACTTTCAAGAAGGCTGTGGGTGACCTCTACAAAAAGCATCTCATCACGATTCATGACGACGGACTCCGACTGACTGACGAGGGCAGAATAAGCGGTATGAACGAGGAGTAAATGCCTTTTACCAAAGGCTTAACCATATTTTTCAACGCGATAACAAAAAACATAGATATATTAAGTGAATCAGTTACAAAACATAATTCAACCTATAGCCGGGGAGTTGGACCAATGCAGACTGTTGTTTGCACAATCGCTCCATCACGACAATCAGTTGCTGGACCATGCACTCAGTATGGTTCGCGAACACAACGGAAAGATGATGCGTCCGATACTTGTGTTGCTTGTTGCCCGACTTTTTGGTGACATAGATGAGAGGACTCTTAACGTGGCTTGTGCTTATGAAGCGTTCCACACGGCGAGTCTTGTTCACGACGACGTGGTAGACGAAAGTGACGAACGACGCGGACAGAAATCTGTCAATAGAGATTCGGGCAACAAGGTGGCTGTTCTGGTGGGAGACTATATCCTGTCAAATGCCTTGAACTATCTTGCCCAAACAGACTGTCCTCAGTTGGTAAGCATCATGTCGGATGCTGCCAAGCGACTTGCTGATGGCGAACTGCTACAACTCTACAACGTAGGCAATCAGGAGATTTCCGAACAGACATATTTCAAGATTATCAGCAACAAGACAGCAGCCTTATTCGCTGCCTGTGCATATTCTTCTGCCATCATCTGCGGTTGTGAGGCTGAAACGGCTGACCAGATGCGACTGTTCGGTGAAACAGTCGGAATCTGTTTCCAAATTCGTGACGATATATTTGACTATAAGACTGACGACATAGGAAAACCTACATGTAATGACATGAAAGAGGGGAAACTCACAATTCCCGTCATTCACGCCCTACTAAATGCCAAGAGTGAAGATGCCAAGGTGATGAACTGTATTGCACAGAAAGTGAAGCAACTGCATGCTTCGCAGGAGGAGATTCTTGCACTCGTGGAATTTACCGATAGGGAGGGCGGTATTGATTATGCATACTCGCTTATGAACGAATATGCAGAAAAGGCTAAGGCTATCCTGAATCAGTTCCCTGATTCGGATATCCGCACGGCTCTTTCGTGCTATGTGGATTATGTGGTGGGCAGAAAATTCTAATCGTATGTGTCTATAACACTAAGTTACAGGAAACCAAGATATGAACAACAGAAAACTCAGCGTGCTGGAAATGCATCGCATAAGTGTAGATGAATTCAAGCAGAGCAGAAAAACTCCGCTCGTGATTGTGCTTGACGATGTGCGGAGTATGTACAACGTTGGTAGCGTCTTCCGTACGGCTGATGCTTTCCGAATGGAATCTATTCTTCTCTGCGGCATCACAGCACGTCCGCCTCATCCCGAAATCCACAAGACAGCTTTGGGAGCAGAGGATTCGGTTGATTGGGAGTACTTTGCCGACACTCACGAGGCTGTACGCAAACTTCACGAAAAGGGTTATACAGTTCTCGCCATCGAACAGGTGGTGGGTAGTACCATGCTTCAGGATTTCAAACCAATGCCCAACTGCAGGTATGCTATCGTCATGGGTAACGAGGTGAAGGGAGTGAAGCAGACAGTCGTGGACATGTGTGACGGCTGTATTGAAATTCCGCAGTTCGGTACTAAGCATTCTCTCAATGTGAGTACTGCTGCCGGTATAGTGATGTGGGAGATGATGAAGAAAATCAATCTCAACTGACATTTATCTTTCGAAATATATATATTTAGGCCTGCGACTGACCGCCAAGGGCTGAAAACCTAATAATTCATTACAATCACAATGGCAAAGACCAATGAGGTAACTCCAATGATGAAGCAGTTCTACGACTTGAAGGCTAAGCACCCTGATGCTTTGATCCTTTTCCGTTGTGGAGACTTTTATGAAACCTATGCCGACGATGCTGTGGAAGCTTCGGAAATTCTAGGTATCACTCTCACTAAACGAGGGAGCGGCGCCAGCGATCAGGTTTCTTCTACGGCTATGGCTGGTTTCCCTTACCATGCTCTCGATACATATCTGCCACGACTCATACGTGCTGGTAAGCGAGTTGCGATATGCGACCAATTGGAAGATCCTAAACTGACCAAGAAACTGGTGAAGCGTGGTATCACAGAGGTGGTCACTCCGGGTGTGGCGATGAACGACAATGTGCTCAACTGTAAGGAGAACAACTTCCTTGCTGCCATCAATTTCGGAAGAAGTGCATGCGGACTTGCCCTTCTGGACATCTCTACGGGTGAGTTCCTCGTGGCTGAAGGTACGGCTGACTATATCGAGAAACTACTTACAAACTTCAGTCCGAAGGAGGTGTTGCTGGAACGTGGCAAACACTCACAGTTCGAGGCATCTTTCGGTACGAAGTTCTTTACATACCAACTGGACGACTGGATTTTTGCTGAGGGTACGGCACGCAAGAAACTGCTTGCCCACTTCGGGGTGAAGAACCTGAAAGGATTTGGTGTTGATTATCTCGACAGCGCAGTTGTGGCTGCCGGGGCTATTATTTTCTATCTGGAACAGACTCAACATACTCATATCAGTCATATTCGTTCCATCGCACAAATTGAAGAAAGTCAGTATGTGCGTCTAGACCGCTTTACTATTCGTAGTCTGGAGATTCTTTCTTCCATGAACGAGGGCGGAAAGTCTCTGCTTGATGTCATAGACCGTACTGTCAGTCCGATGGGCGGACGTCTCATGCGACGTTGGCTGGTGTTCCCGCTGAAGGATATTGATGCCATCAGAAAGCGTCAGCAGGTGGTGGAACAGTTCTTCCGCGATACGGACTTCCGCGACATTATTGAAGAACAACTCTACCATATTGGCGATATTGAACGAATTGCATCGAAAATTGCTGTAGGAAGAGTAACTCCTCGCGATTTCATTCAACTTAAGACTGCTCTTCAGGCCATTCAGCCTATCCGGCAGGCTTGTCTGCAGAGCAACGACGAAAACATACAGAGACTGGGGGCTGAACTCGACGAATGTGTGGAACTGCGCCAGCGTATCGAACATGAAATAATGCCTGATCCTCCTATGCTTGTTGCTAAGGGGGGCGTTATTGCAGAAGGTGTAAATGCTGAACTCGACGAACTGAGACGTATCGCATACTCAGGCAAGGACTATCTTCTGCAGATGCAGCAACGGGAAATTGAACTCACGGGTATTCAGAGTCTGAAGATTGGGTTCAACAATGTCTTCGGCTACTATATGGAAGTGCGCAACACATTCAGAGATATGGTTCCGAAAGAATGGATTCGAAAACAAACCCTAGTAAATGCCGAACGCTACATCACTCAGGAACTTAAGGAATATGAAGAGAAGATTCTTGGTGCCGAGGAAAAGATTTTGTCTCTAGAATCTCAACTCTTTACCAAACTCATTGAGGACAGTACTGCTTTCATTCCTGTTATCCAGAAGAATGCTGCTGAAATTGCACGTATCGACTGTCTTCTTTCCTTTGCACGTACCGCTGCTGAATATAAGTATGTATGTCCTGTGGTTGATGATAGTCTTATCATCGACATCAAGGGTGGACGCCATCCTGTTATCGAACGCCAGATGCCTGTAGGGGAACAGTATATTGCCAACGACCTGATGCTAGATACTGATCATCAGCAAATCATCATCATAACGGGACCTAACATGGCAGGTAAGTCGGCTCTTCTGCGCCAAACGGCACTCATAGCGCTTCTTGCTCAGACGGGCAGTTTCGTTCCTGCCGAAAGCGCACGTATAGGTATGGTTGACAAGATCTTTACACGCGTGGGGGCAAGCGACAACATCTCCATGGGGGAATCAACCTTCATGGTTGAGATGACGGAAGCAGCAAGCATACTCAACAACCTCTCGCCACGTTCACTTGTTCTCTTCGACGAACTCGGACGTGGAACAAGTACATACGACGGTATTTCTATAGCATGGTCCATCGTGGAACATATTCATGAGAATGGGCGCAATCCAGCCCGTACTCTCTTCGCTACTCATTATCACGAACTAAACGAGATGGAGCGTCTCTTCTCGCGTGTGAAGAATTTCAATGTCAGCGTTCACGAAGCTGACGGAAAGGTGATATTCCTGCGTAAACTTAAGCCGGGCGGCAGCGAACACTCCTTCGGTATTCATGTGGCACGAATGGCGGGTATGATTCCCTCCGTTGTCCGTCGTGCCGAACAGGTGCTGAGTGAATTGGAAAAGAACAACAGCAGCGAGGGGGTGAGCCGACCACAGACCGATGCTATTCAGGCTACTGGAACACATCAGCTTTCATTCTTCCAACTCGATGACCCAGTTCTATGTCAGGTACGTGATGAAATCCTTAACCTCGACGTAAATAACCTCACTCCAATTGAAGCTCTGAACAAACTCAACGATATCAAGAAAATCGTAGGAGGGAGGAGTTGAAGACAACGAGACGACTGATGCTAACCTATGGGGCAAACATAATAAAAGGAAGTTACTTCACATACCGAAATAACTTCCTTTTTTCTATTGACGGCAGACCTTTGACTTTTGCGTGGGCGTTTTGCTCTTCAGGGATAAGGAGTTTTATCTCCTTTCACCTACGATTAGGAAGACTTCATCCTTGAGGGAGTCGGGGAGTTCCACGGCACGAAGCTGAAGAGAACGTACCCACCCTGCTACTTCATAATCACGCATGGTGTAGAGTACATCACGAAATTCATCGATTTCCTCATCTGTATATTCATCGCTGGTGCGTCCACGGAAACGGTCAAGTTCTTCGTCGTTGTAGTATTCTATTTCCTTACTTACGGCAGCCAGAAGACTTTCCTTCTCGCATACTTCATGCTGTCCGCAGCATTCCATATCCTGCACCTGCTTGATGGATGGCATTTCTGAAATCTCACCGCGTTCCAATTTCTTCTTTAGTGAACGGTTGCGGAAATATCCGAGTATCATTGCCACAATACCCAAAAGAATTAATCCTGCTACTAAATATATCATAGTTCGTAACTTGCTCTGATTTTTCAGTAGGTCAGTAGATTGGAAGTTAAAGGGAGTTAAGTAGAAGCTTGCCTACATAACTACCGTTTCGGTCGCTGACCATTTTTCTACTTGTATTATTTAATTATCATTCCGGCTTTCTTCATGTCATCCCAAAACGTAGGATAAGACTTCGTGACGACCTCAGGATTCTCTATGTTTATTTCTCCCAACAGTATGGCACATGGTGCAAACGCCATTGCCATACGGTGGTCGTTATAGGTGGCGATGGAAATTGGTGCTGGGATAGTACTTGATTCATGCATCGTGCCATCCCACGTCATAGTATCGGAGGTTGCTGTGATGACGAATCCCATCTTCAGAAGTTCTGTCTGCAGAGCGGAAATACGGTCTGTTTCCTTTATTCTCAACGTTCTAAGTCCCGTAAATCGGAACGGTATATGCTTCATGCTGCAAGTGACAACTACTGCCTGAACGAGATCAGGGCAAAGGGTGAAGTCGTACTCAAACGGTAATGCTTCTTCAGATTTGTCCTCACGTATCCTGATTTCATTCAACAGCAATCCGAATATTTCATGACAGACACAATCTCCCTGAACACTATCAAAATCCAATCCTGACAAATCAAATTCAACGCCACTCAGTACATTCATTTCGTACCAGAATGCTGCTGCTGACCAGTCGGGTTCAATAGAAGAGAATGTTGGCAACGGTGATACTGATGAAATGGGAAGTGTGCTAAAAGATGACGCAAGTCGGATGGACGAATTAGGATTGACGGCAAAACTACGTGCCATCATCTGAAGGGTCATACTGATATATGGCTGGGAAACGAGGTCGCCTTCGATGTTCAGTATAAGTGGATGGATGAACTTAGGGGCAATCATCAGTAAGGCCGAAATGAACTGTGAACTGATGTCGCCTCGAATGGTAAGTTCTCCGCCCTGCATTCGTGGATTACCCTTGATGCGAAGTGGCGGATAACCTTCCTCGCCCAGATATTCTATCTCTGCTCCCAATGTTCGCAAAGCATCTACAAGTGGCGAGATTGGCCGCTGACACAAGCGTTCGGTTCCGGTAATCGTACGCGTACCTTCGGTTACAGCCATCAACGCTGTCCCAAATCGCATGGCCGTACCTGATGCTTCTACGAAGAAATCCGTGTCAAGTGTTAGTCTGTCAGTTAGGTTCTGCATGACATGGATATCATCACAAGCGGGTTGACCAATAAACTGACGACGGATAATTTCACTTGTAGCGGTATTTCCGTAAAGACACGACAAAACGATAGCACGATTGGCTACACTCTTTGATGGAGGCAGTTCAATCGTGCATGGTGTGAATCTTGATGGTGACTTTATTATCATCTTTCAATTGTCTGTTCGCGGTCAGGACCTACTGAGACAATAGCGATAGGAGTCTCTAACTGTTCTTCAAGGAAGGCGATGTAATCCTTGAATGCCTTAGGGAACTCTGCCTCTGATGTGACCTTTGTGAGATCCTGATTCCATCCTGGCATCTCTACATATACTGGTTCGATACCTTCATTGATGTCGTATGGGAAAAAGTCGATTACGTTGCCGTTCTGCTTGTATGCAACACATGCCTTGATTGTCTCAAAACTGTCGAGCACATCGCTCTTCATCATGATGAGTTTTGTTACTCCATTGACCATAATGGCATACTTAAGAGCTACGAGATCTATCCATCCGCAACGACGTTCACGACCTGTTACTGCTCCGTATTCGTGACCAATGGCACGAATCTTGTCACCTGTCTCATCAAAGAGTTCTGTAGGGAACGGACCGGCACCTACACGTGTGCAGTATGCCTTGATGATACCGAATACATCACCTATCTTGTTTGGACCGAGACCGAGTCCTGTACATGCTCCGGCACAGATGGTGTTGCTTGATGTAACAAATGGATATGAACCAAAGTCTACATCGAGCATAGTACCCTGAGCTCCTTCACAAAGCATTGTCTTACCTTGCTTGAGAAGGTTGTTTACTTCATGTTCGCTGTCAACCAATGGGAACTGTTTCATATATTCAATTCCTTCCATCCAATGGCGTTCTACTTCCGTAATGTCGTAGTCGGTATAATTGAGAGCACGAAGCATTTCTTCATGACGTGCCTTGTGGGCAGCATATTTTTCTTCAAAGTTTTCAAGAATATCACCTACACGGAGTCCGTTACGGCTGATTTTGTCTGTGTAAGTAGGACCAATACCTTTTCCTGTTGTGCCCACCTTGTTCTTTCCCTTTGCTGCTTCATAGGCTGCATCAAGCAAACGGTGAGTTGGCATGATGAGATGAGCCTTCTTGGAAATATGAAGACGGCTCTTAAGTTCGTGACCGGACTTTTCCAAATCCTTTGCCTCATCCATAAAGAGATCTGGAGCAAGAACTACACCATTACCTATGATATTCACCTTATCGCCCTGGAATATACCGGAAGGTATGGAACGAAGTACATACTTCTGACCTTCGAACTCAAGTGTGTGACCTGCATTTGGTCCACCCTGAAAACGTGCTACTACATCGTAGCGAGGTGTGAGCACATCCACTACCTTGCCTTTTCCTTCGTCTCCCCATTGGAGACCTAACAATACATCTACTTTCATTTTTTTGTATTTTTTATGTTGAGTTTTTTCTTTTCTCTTGCTTGTCTTGCCCTACATTTTGAACATATACCATAAACGATGACTGAACAGTTTGTAGAATGGAACTTGAGGAACTTCCGTTTCAATATGGAATCACTCAATTCGCTGTCAAGAAATATGGTGGAACTCCCACATACCGTACACAGCAACTGGTGATGGGTATTGTTCTGATAACAAACTTCATACTTTACCAAACCTGGTGTCGGATGCTTGACTACAAGACCTATTTTCACGAACAGTTCCAGATTGTTATATACTGTTACCCTACTTATCATCATTTTCTTGGCTACGTGTTCCTGAAGTGTATCTACCGTAAACTGTCCCGTAATGGAATATGCTGCATCCAGCAACGCATACCTTTCTGGAGTCTTGCGGCAATGCTTGGTGAGAATGTACTGAGTAAGTACTTCTCTCGCTGCCTTCATTCGTTCTTCACTGGCTTTAGTCATCTTTTGTTTCTCCGTTTTCCAAGTTGTATATCATATTGCTTGCCAGTCGTCTTATCGCTATTGTTGATTCTTCTGCTTCAAGCAAAGCATCTAACTGATCCCGAAGTTCATATAGCGAACGTTCATTTAGAGTTGAGCGACGCATCAGATGGCTGATAATACTCAAGCCTGTGACTTGCTTTATCTCTTCATCAGATGCTAACCATTGAAATGCCTTGACAGACGCACATTTCATATTCTGAAACAGGTTCAAGGCTGTTATCTGTGCCAGTTCAACAGTATGCAATGACTCCATCCACAAATCTGCAAAATCTTCGTCAAAGAGTTCTGCTGGCTGAATCAATGTTGCCATTATCCTGCATTCACGAACCGACTCTTTCCATAAAGCCTGTGCCAGTTCATGATTCTTTCCGTATTCCTCGGCCAAATCATGCAATCGTGGTAGTTCCACACCAAAATTAACCCTGTAATCAGCCGATGAACGCATTGCGGCAGATGCCACACCATTCATGCTGGCACGAAGGTCTTTCTTGATTTGGAGTATCAGATTATTCATTGATTAATGGCAATGTTCTGTAAGCATGACTGTATCGAAGCATCTGGTCGGCATAAGTTTCCGTATAGTCAATCTTCACGTCGGTAATTTTACCATCCTTATCAAATACCGGAGTATATACTGGATTAATAAATCCTTTGTATGGAGCAAGATTCAACTTATTGTATCTTTCAAGGACTTCCTTATGGAGAGCAGAATCTATCTTGACTCCATAAGTTTCAACCAATTTCTGTGCTCCAAGAAAATCTCCTTCACTCTTCACACGCTGAATTTCTGCAAGAAGTTTTCCAAACAACTGACGCAGTTTCTCGTAATCATTAATCTTTACGAAAGTCTTGCCATCCTTCTTGACCAATTCCACTACTTTGTCAGCCTTTCCCTTTTCATAGCACCAATGTGCGATAAGAGCACGGTTGCGCATGTGGGCTTCTTCTATATTGTTGCCCAGATTGATGCGTACTAACTGAGTCATCAATCCATTCATCATATAACTGTAGTACTGTGCTTTATAAGCATCTGCATCTGGAATTAATCCCAATTCCACTAACTTTGGATCTGCTACATAGTATAAGCCAAACAAATCAGCACGTGCCTCTTCTATTGTGGAACCGTATGCTTTCAAACTGTCCCCGTCAACACCAGGAAGAAGTTTGCCTGAACCATGACCTAGACATTCGTGAAGATCGGTGTGGAGGTCGTCAGTAATGTCTGCATACTTGTTCAGCATGTTGATATCTTCCTGAGAATAACAGAATTCATTTCTCATACCACTGCCCGCTGCCTTGTTGTAGGCATCTGTAAGATTTCCGATAGTAACGGATTTGCTACCATGTTCCTTACGGACCCAATCGCTGTTAGGTAGGTTTATTCCTATTGCTGTGGAAGGGAAAAGATCACCTCCAAGAATGGCGGCATTGATTACCTTTGCAGAAATTCCCTTTACGTTTTCTTTCTTGAATCGACTGTCAACAGGTGAATTATCTTCAAACCACTGAGCATTTTTCGAAAGAGTTTCAGTACGTTTTGTTGCTTCTACATCCTTGAAATTGACAATGGCTTCCCAAGAACATTTCAATCCAAGTGGGTCACCATAACACTCTATGAATCCATTGGTAAAATCAACCAACGGTTTTGTGTTCTCTACCCAAAGAATACTGTATTCATCAAATGTATGTAGATTACCGGTTCTATAATATTCAACCAATTTGTCAATCACACTCTTCTGCAGTTCATCTTCAGCATAATCACGCGCCTTCAACAGGTATTCTACAATTTTTGTTATTGCCTGACCATACAATCCATCTGACACCCAACGCTTTTCTACGATATTTCCATCTGAATCCTTTACCAATCGGCTGTTCATACCGAACATCACAGGATGTTCTGGGTCTCCCTTGGCTTTCTCCGCCAGATAAAAGTCTTCTGCTTCCTTCTGAGTTACTCCTTGATAATAGTTGCAGGCAGACGTTGCTATCAAGTCTTCACCTTCAGCCAGATTTACACGTTTAGCCATAATGTCCGGATTGAAAATAACCGGACAGATTTCATCAATATCAATTGAAACCTTTTCTTTTGCATCTACTTTAGCCCATGCATCACGCAACCATTCTTCTGAAAAGCCTGGAACAAACTTCTCACAGCCATAATGATGATGGATGCCATTGGAGAACCATACACGCTTGAGATATATTTCCATTGCCTTGAAATCTTCTGATTCATGATCAACGGCATCGTTTGTATAGATTGACTCCAGTATGTAACGGATTCTTAAGTTATAACGACCATTCTGATCATATAGAATATCACGTCCATATAAAGCAGCTTCACTTAGATAATAGATGAATGTTTTCTGCTTCAATGTAAGATTTTCAAAACCTTCAACCTTATATCGCAGCATCTGTAAATCAGCAAAACGCTCATTTGAATATTCAAAACCATCAGTTTGCTGATCATTACTATCTACCGGACCTTTACATCCAACCAAAGCCATTGCTGATACGACCATTGTAAACGCAATTCTTTTCATTTATACAACAATTATTTATATTCAATGTGCAAAGATAATAAAAATAGTTGTAACTTACGAAAATATATTCAAAATTACTATTATCTGCAAAGACACTCTCTTTTTTCGTAATAGCTGAATATTACCATTATACAATTGCAGCATCATGATATACCGTTTGTGACACCATGATGAAACGGAAACTTATTCTTCCATAAGAATAAAAATACTATTCTATAACACAGAAAGTTTCTCTGTGACAAGACATGTTATTGCCTGCCACAAAGAAACTTACATAATCTATAATTTTTTTATCTCAATAACACCATCACATCTGCAAAATGGATGGAAATTATGCGAAAAATGAAAATTCTAGAACATATTAATGTATGTATCCAAAAGACCTTCAATCCGCTGCTTGTCCTTGAAATACTTGTATGTAGAAACATTGATGTCTGCACATGCATCCTCGTCACATACAATATTTCCATGCTCATGCAACTGCAATGCACTAACTGTCCACATGTGGTTTACACCACCTTCAATTGCATGCTTCAGGGCACGTGATTTTGTATGACCATTGCAAAGGATTATTACTTCACGTGCAGCCATAACTGTTCCGACACCAACAGTAAGAGCCTGTTTTGGTACCTGATTGACATCATTGTCAAAGAAACGGCAGTTTGCCTGAATAGTATTGGTTGTCAATGTCTTGATACGAGTCTTACTTGTCATACTTGAACCTGGTTCATTGAATGCAATATGACCGTCAGGACCTATACCACCCATAAAGAGATCAATACCTCCTGCTTCTACTATCATTTCCTCATAATGAGCACACTCAGCAAGAAGATCAGGGGCATTACCATTAAGAATGTGAACATTCTTTGGATCAATATCAATATGATTGAAGAAGTTGTTCCACATAAATGAATGGTAACTTTCCGGATGTGATTCTGGAAGTCCAACATATTCATCCATATTGAATGTAATCACATTCTTGAATGAAATTATTCCTTTTTTATTTAGATTTATAAGTTCCTTGTACAGTCCTAACGGAGAGGAACCTGTAGGACAGCCCAGAACAAATTTGTGGTCAGGAGTTGGATTGAAATCAAGAATTTTCTTTGCAACAAAATGTGCAGCCCACTTTGATAACGACTCGTAGTCGTTTGTAATAATTACTCTCATAATAGTACTATAATTATAGATGAATAATACTTAATTTTCTATATCTCTTTTTGTCAATATACGAACTTCACTTGAATTTAGGATTTGTTGTCTGATATTCCGGTACAGAACGTTTTATGGCTTCTATCAATTCTGCCTCCTTCATATTCACAGCCAATACCGTCAGATCATTTACCATCCGGTGAGCTTCTTCATAATCGTATTCACGGACCTTGGCAATCTTAATTCTCTGATGGTTTGTCGGCATTGTATTTTCTGCATTGGCAAGAACTTCTTCATAGAGTTTCTCACCAGGACGCAAACCTATATATTCAATCTTAATATCCTTATCTGGAATAAATCCAGCCAATTCAATCATTCTGCGAGCCATATAATCAATTTTAACGGCCTTTCCCATATCAAACACAAATATCTCATTACCACGACTCATTGTTGCGGCTTCCATAACCAACCTACATGCTTCTGGAATAGTCATGAAGAAACGTATAATATCAGGATGGGTAACTGTCACAGGACCACCTCTCTTAATCTGTTCCGTAAAACGTGGGATAACACTTCCGTTGGAACCGAGTACATTTCCAAAGCGAGTAGTAACGAATTTTGTCTTGCCTTCTTGAATACCATTAGAAATAGACAAGCCTAATGATTGAACATAAATTTCAGCCAAACGTTTTGAGCAACCCATCACGTTCGTTGGATTTACGGCCTTGTCAGTACTGATCATCACCATCATCTCTACACCATATTCCACACACTTATTGGCTACATAATGACTGCCGGTAACATTCACATGAATTGCTTCACATGGATTGCCCTCCATCAAAGGCACATGCTTATATGCTGCGGCATGGAATACTATCTGCGGATGATAATTGCTGAAAACGTAATCAAGCCTGTTTTTATTTCGGACATCACCTATGATTGGCATGAATTCAAGTTCTGGATAACCATCCTCCAACTGTAGGCGCAGATTATGCATAGGAGTTTCGGCATTGTCGAATAAGATAAGTTTACTTATTCCAAACGTTGCAAGTTGCCGGCAAAGTTCGCTGCCGATACTTCCGGCAGCACCAGTTACCATAACGGTTTTACCAAAGAAATTGTTCTTTATCTCATCCATAGAAATATGGATTTCAGACCTACCGAGCAAGTCCTCAATATTAATCTCACGAAGGTTGGAGTGGCTGATTTTTCCATCAATTACTTCATCTACGGACGGCATCACCATTACCTTTAATCCACATTCTGTTGCTAAAGGTATAAGGCGATCACTCTCAAGCCGAACAGATTCCTCTGTCGGAAATAATATTATTGATGCATCATAACGTGCTTTATATTTCTCAAGTCTGGATTTGTTGGTCACATATAGTATCGGACATTCTGCCAATGTAATTTTTTGTGAATCAGTACCAAAATTCAAAAAACCTACTATTTTATATTTTGGGGAATGATGCAGAAGAGTAATGAAAGAAACAGATTTGTCTCCAGTTCCATACACAAAAACATTCTCATATAAATGTTCTGATTTTGTTACTTCTCTAATGTGATCCAAAAATACAATTATAGAAACTCTTACAATTACTAATACTGACAATAATATCGTAAAATCAGCTATACCTAAAAAGAGAATTCTATGTACAGTCAAGCCAAGAGTTTCACCATCCTGAAAAAGATAGATAAAGAACATTACGCCTTCCAGTAACATTAAACGACAGAGAAGGCTAACGATAAATTTCGGTAAATCACGTAACGTGATATGTCTAATTACGATTCTATATGTATGCCAGAAATAAAAACAGACAAATGCAAAAATAGCCCCCAAGCCAACCCATGTCAACAGCAAAGGAACATCAATATTGACTTGCTGAATTGAATACAATATCAAGACGGCACTCAATGATGACACTATTGACAATATAACATCAAGTGTCAATATAAATGCTGAACTGACATATTTGTATGTAAGTCTATGTATGTTCTGCAGCAATCCGCTCATATATCTTATTGTTACCAAGTATAACCATAACTCTATTCTTCATATCCTAAACGGAAGCCATCTGGTATTTTTGACGACTTTATCATCTGCAATAAATCCATATCATGAAGATCAGAGCCTTTATAATTATAAAATTCTTTTTTCAACAACATTTCTGCTTTTTGCTGAGCAGTCTTACCATATACACCACATACGGAACCAATGTTAAGTTGAAACAGAATACCTTTTTGCTTTAGATTATTATAATATGCCTCATCATGCATATACATATAGCGTTCAGGATGGGCTAATACCGGATAAAAGCCTTTTGACTTAATATCACTTAAAGTCTGCATCATTCCAAACGGAGGATTGAAATATGAAGTTTCCACAAGTATCTTATCCTGCTTAGTGTCCAAATGAAGAATATCTCCATTAGCCAAACGTTCAGCAAAAAGATTATCCATCATATATTCTGCTGCCAAATGCAATTTGATAGTTCCCTTATATGCCTGCTGCAATTCAGCAAAACGCTCCTTTAATTTTGCAGTCGTATTAGGGATATCTTCCATAATATGAGGAGTACACCATACTTCGGCAACTCCAAGATGTTCATACTCCTGAAGTATTTCCAAAGATTCTTCCATCTTATGCACACCATCATCCATACCTGGTAAAATATGTGAATGATAATCAACAAATCCATGGAATATATTTGATGACCCAAATGTTCGTTTTTTCTTAAAAAGGTTAAACATTATTATCTCCTATAATTTATAATAGAATCCTTTATAGTTGCAAAGATAGGTATTTTTCATGATATAGAAATACAAATATAATGTTTTTATTCACATTTTTTCGAATGGGAATGACGCAATCATGAAATTATACTCATATTTTGCACACTATTTACTTCTTTGAGTCATGGTATCTGAATAATACATTTTTGCGCTTTTTTTATTGAAAAATACAATATCTCCAACTTTTAGTAAGGAAAAAGTGTGAAACTGTAAATTTTTTTCGGATTTTTCATTGACATTCGAAATAAATATCTTATATTTGCTTACAAAATGTAACAAAGGCAATACATACACATTATTTCACAACAATAATCATGGAGAAGATTGACAAACTCGACAAAAAAATCATGGAAATAATCTCTGCAAATGCACGCATACCTTTTAAGGATGTTGCAGCAGAATGTGGTGTTTCGCGTGCCGCAATCCATCAACGCGTTCAGCGTTTGATGGACTTAAACGTCATCACAGGCAGTGGATATTTTGTTAATCCTAAAAGTTTGGGCTACAGCACTTGTACTTATGTAGGTATTACCCTTGAAAAGGGTTCTATGTATCGTACAGTAACAAAAGAACTTGAATCAATTCCAGAAATCGTTGAATGTCACAGCACAACCGGTCCTTATGCATTGTTTATCAAGTTATATGCACGTGACAATGAACAGTTGATGGACATTCTTACCAACAAGATTCAGGGAATTCAAGGAGTCAGTTCTACAGAGACGCTCATCTCTCTTGACCAAAGCATCAAGAGACAGATTCCAATAATTTTGGAATAATATATGTTTTTCGAAGGAGCACTTATCGGAATATGTACATTCCTGATTATTGGAATATTTCATCCAATAGTCATTAAGACGGAATATTATACAGGAACACGCTATTGGTGGGTGTTCCTGTTATTTGGTATAGGAGGAACTATCGGTTCGCTTTTGACCGAAAACACTTTCTGGTCATCATTACTTGGAGTGTTTGCTTTCTCTTCGTTCTGGACAATCAAGGAACTGTTTGACCAAAAGAAACGTGTAATAAAAGGTTGGTTTCCAAGGAATCCCAAACGCAAGTACGATTACTGAACTATTATTACTTCTTTATCTTGTTCCACTCCTTGCTCTGAGAAGCGTTTATGCCGGAAAGAATGTCATAGACCTGTGTCTTTTCCTTATCTGTTCCATGACCTTGATAGATATTAACGATTTCATCACGCTTATAGTCAGTAAAGATCTGAGGCAACATGGACAGGGATTTGTTGGAATGCGCTTCCTGCAATAATTCTAATGCTTCAGTAACAGCAGCACGTCCACGGTCAGCATTCTGAGCCATCTCATCCAAGCCCTGCCTATGATACTTATACATGAGTTGGCGCATTTGTTCCATTGACGATTCCAAATAGTCATTTATGATAGCATGACGGTTTCGGTCATCACCGTATGCCTTCCAACCACCATCACCCAAACTCTGGGCATTATTAACAATATTCATTGCCTGCTGCAGAACTTCAGTACCACCAAGAGGTGAAAACGTATCAAGATCCAATCCTATAAACAGATATGCGTAGAACGCAAGCATAGCAGTCAGGTTGTTATCCATCGATGTCTCGTTGAATTCAAGAGGTTCATGCTCAATATAGTTGAAATTGAACGACTCGTCACGCATCGAAAATATTGTAGAGGAATATGCAGAATTGAATACAGGACGTGTTACCTGAAACAGTAAATCTCCGGTAAAGCGATTTTCAGATTCGTTATAGGTCTTGATGGTAATATTCAGAGAACAGTCGATACGTTCATCCTTGGCATACTGCAAAGATGTCCATGCACGATTGTTCATAAATTCAGTCAGAACATTTTCCAATGTCTCAAATATCTCGGTTTTCGTTCCCTGAACCTGAGAGTGAGTAATCCTTACCTTACAGTTCAGTTCCTGTGCCTGCAAGGATTGAGATGCAACACAACAGAACATTACTGCCAACAATAGTTTAATATGTCTTATCATTACTAATAAGTATTTTCAATATAAACCCATGGAATATACCCCACAAATAAATAATCAGTTATTTACCAAAACTTATTTGCACTTTCACCATACTCAAATCCGGCAGCAGCCAAACGCTTAATAAGTTCATCCTTATTTATATCCAAGTCGTCACATAATTCATCAAGCGAAGCATACTCATCACGCAACTTCATATTAACAGCACTTAACAGCATCATAGGATCATTGGGCAGAGATTCCATATATATATTCAATTTTGATTCCGCTGCAAATTTACATAAAAAAACAATAACAGCAAAAAATTAAGAAAATCTAAGACACTTTCAACCTAAATCGCTCATTTGCGCTATGACGATAACAGACTTTGTTTTTGAACAGATGTATTGCCGGTTTGAATGCGTTGGTGAGGTTCCATCGTTACCGAGATACAACAAGACAGACGACTAAAGAAATATTGTAAGCGTATAACAGCCTAATGACCGATTTGGGTTCAATATTCCAAATAAGGAGAAAGAAGGGATAGTTCGTCATCATTAAAGATATTTGTTGACCTCAGTTGTCGTTCATCCTTTATCTTTCCGTAGAGTTTCACGAAACGGGATAAATCACGGGCATGGTCATACCCAATATGTGGATGCTGACGAAGTTGATTGAACGAAGCGTTGTTGATATTAATTCGTCTGATTTCCGAAGAGCTGATTGAAAACCACTCCAGCAAGTCAGGAGAAATGTTCAGGAGTTTCAGCAGTTGCGACGTTGAATGATAGCCACCAAGACGGGTACGCATAGCGACAATCCTGTTTGCAGTATATGAACCTATACCTGGTATGCGTTTCAGCAAGGTAGTATCAGCAGTATTAAGGTCAACCGGAGTCAAAGCCGTAAACTTGTTTCCGTTGCCATGTATTGACTTTGAACGTGAATCAGCAGAATGATTACCATCATTGCCAGCACGAGTATTGTCAGATAATGATGTTTTTGGAAGTGATGAAGATTGTGCAGAATAATAATCCTTCCCAATTGGGTATTTAGTTCTTCTTTCCGAATACTTTCTGTCAATAGCGATTAACGGCAGCAGACGGTCGATGTCCTCATCTTCAAGACAATTGAGACGGGCAATATCGAGTGGTTTGCGGAATACCGCACCAGCCAGCCGATAACGAAGTAAAGCATGAGCCTGATATGGACGGAGACCATTGCGGAGAAGAGTAACGGAATCCACAGTATTTGGATCGAAGACTACCGGTTTCAGTTTTTCCTGTGAGGAAACTGAAGTACTATTTTCTGAAGAGGAAGAAACAGATTCGGAAGTAGTGGTGCGACGTGCGGAATCGTCCGGAATGTTAGTTCCAAACAAAACAATAGCAGTAACAATTATTACTGCCACTACTGATAATGCCATGATGGCACGCCGGTCACCCTTGTTGAAATACAAGTTGCTCATATTCTCAGTTCATCGCGTCATTGCATCGATAAAACAGCGTCATTAAACAAAAGTTCAACGACGCTGTATTTAATATTTAGATAATATACTGTTTACTTATGGGCTTCACACCACTTTCTTGCATTGACGAATGCCTCAATCCAAGGAGTGACATCATCCTTCAGACGGTCAGTTGGATAGTTTGCCATCTGCCAAGGGAAGATTGCACGCTCAAGGTGTGGCATCATAGCAAGGTGACGGCCGTCAGCAGAACAAAGACCTGCCACGTTATAGTCAGAACCGTTAGGGTTTGCAGGATAGCCCTCATAATTGTACTTGGCAACTACGCTGTACTCCTTTTCAGGACGTGGCAGACAGAACTTGCCTTCTCCGTGTGCTACCCAGATACCGAGTTTGTTACCGCTGAGAGAACCGAAGAGAACAGAATCGTTCTGAGGAATGTTGAGTGTGAGGAATCCACTTTCAAACTTGTGAGAAGTATTGTGGTCCATCTTACCCTCAACACCGAGCAATCCAAGTTCCATCATAAGTTGGCAACCGTTGCAGATACCGAGTGAGAGTGTGTCAGTACGGCTATAGAAACGGTCGAGTGCAGCCTTTGCCTTTGGATTGAAGAGGAATGCACCAGCCCATCCCTTTGCAGAACCGAGAACGTCACTATTGGAGAATCCTCCACAGAAGACAATCATCTGAATGTCATCGAGAGTTTCGCGACCGCTTACAAGGTCAGTCATCATAACGTCCTTCACGTCAAATCCGGCGAGATAGAGACTGTAAGCCATTTCGCGCTCACCGTTTGTACCCTTCTCACGTATGATAGCAGCCTTAGGAGCCTTACCCTCATTTGCCTTGCGGTCAGGAGAGATACCATATTGGGCAAAACTACCCGTGAAGTTATCGTTGAACTTATGTTCTATCGGTTCGTTCTTATAGTTCCTGAAACGTTCATCAGCCATTCCGTTGAAACTCTGCTTGCAGTCGAGTTCGTGTGAAGTAGAATACCATACATCACGCAATTCATCAATGTCAAATGAAAGATTGCTGCCCTTGATGCTGATTCTGCGGCCGCTTACAGGCTTACCAATCTGAGCAAATGCAATACCGTCACGACGGAGCAAAGCCTCAACAGTTTCCTTGTTTTCATCGGCAACCTGAATCACAACTCCTGGGTTTTCTGCAAAGAGAATCTTTACAAGGTCTTTCTCTGCAATTGACTTGAAATCAATTTCAAGACCTCCCTCACGGTTGGCAAAACACATTTCAAGCAATGTAGTGATAAGACCGCCGGCACTTATGTCGTGACCAGCAAGAAGAAGTTCTTCCTTAACCAAATCCTGAACTGCAAGGAATGCGTCACGGAAGTATTCAGGGTTCTTGACTGTAGGTACGTCGCTGCCAATCTTGCCAAGGCTCTGTGCAAAGGCACTACCGCCAAGACGGAGACTGTCGAATGAGAAATCAATATGGTAAAGTACGGAAGCAGCAGGTTTGATTACAGGAGAAACAACCTTACGGATGTCACTAACCTCACCACCACTACTTACGATTACTGTTCCAGGGCTTATCACCTTTGTACCGTCAGGATATTTCTGAGTCATGGAAAGACTGTCCTTACCGGTAGGTACGTTTACCTGAAGTGAACAGCAGAAATCGCTCAATGCCTGAACACCTTCATAAAGACGTGCATCCTCACCCTTCTGTGAGCGGCAAGGCCACATCCAGTTGGCTGAAAGGCTTACGCTGTCGAGTCCTTCTGCCATAGGAGCCCATACAATGTTAGTAAGGGATTCTGCTACAGAAAGAACACTACCGGCGGCTGGGTCAGCAAGACCTGCCTGAGGAGCATGACCTATAGCAGTAGCGATACCTGCCTTTCCGCGATAGTCGAGGGCAACGACACCGCAGTCGCTGAGAGGCAACTGAATCTCACCCTGACATTGCTGACGTGCAATCTTACCGGTTACGGAACGGTCAACCTTGTTTGTCAGCCAATCCTTACAAGCAACAGCCTCCAGACGGAGCACGTTCTTCAGATAGTCATTAATATTGGATTGAGTGTAAGTAACATCTTCGTATGTATGTTCAACCGTTTCGTCCACCATCACAGTCTTTGGAGAATGACCGAACATCTGAGCAACCTCAAGGTCGAACGGACGTACACCGTCACCCTGTTCAAATGCAAAGTGAGCATCACCGGTAGTTTCACCGACTACATAAAGCGGAGCACGTTCACGCTCTGCAATCTTGCGGACATGGTCAATATGAGCCTCATCGATGAGCAATCCCATACGTTCCTGACTCTCATTTGCAATAATTTCCTTGGAACTGAGCGTCTGGTCACCGATAGGGAGTTTAGTCATATCGATAGTACCGCCACATTCCTCAACAAGTTCAGACAGACAGTTTACGTGACCTGCACTTCCATGGTCGTGGATGGAAACGATAGGATTTACATCTTCCTCACAGAGAGCACGAACAAGGTTGTTGGCACGCTTCTGCATTTCAGGATTTGCACGCTGAACGGCATTGAGTTCGATACCGCTGCTGTAACGGCCGGTATCAACAGAACTTACACTACCGCCACCAAGACCGATACGATAGTTATCACCACCGACAACCACAATCTTGTTACCCTTCTGAGGTTCACCCTTCAGACAGTCGCGCTTGGTTCCGTAACCGACACCTCCGGCAAGCATGATAACCTTGTCGTAACCATAGAGAGGTTCAGCAGTAGAAGATTCCTGATGTTCAAAAGTAAGTACAGAACCACAGATCAATGGCTGACCGAACTTATTGCCGAAATCGCTCGCACCGTTTGAAGCCTTGATGAGAATCTGTTCAGGCGTCTGATAAAGCCAATGACGTGCAGGTATAGCAGTCTTTCCCTCAGGAACCTGAAGAGGACTTCTGTAACTTGTCATGTATACGGCAGTACCGGCAATAGGCCAGGAACCTACACCACCACCCATACGGTCACGGATTTCACCACCAGTACCGGTAGCCGCACCGTTGAAAGGCTCTACCGTAGTAGGGAAATTATGAGTTTCAGCCTTCAGGGAAATGACAGATTCAATTGGTTTGGTTACGAAGTAATCACTTGTACTGTGATCCTTCGGAGCAAACTGCTCAACTACAGGACCCTGTGAGAATGCTACATTATCCTTATATGCTGAAATAATCTTGTTTGGATTTTCCTTGGTAGTCTTCTTAATCATTGAGAAAAGGCTGCTTTCCTTTTCCTCTCCGTCAATGATAAACGTACCACCGAATATCTTGTGACGGCAATGCTCGGAATTTATCTGAGCAAAACCAAATACTTCAGAATCCGTAAGTTTGCGTCCGAGTTGACCTTCAACCTTATGCAGATATTCAATTTCTTCAGGGCTGAGAGCCAAACCTTCCTGCTCATTATATTCTTCAAGATTCTCAATGTAAAGAATAGGAGCAGGCTGGATGTTTACCGTGAATATATCCTGGTCAAGTCCCTCATATCTGCGCTGAAGCATAGGGTCAAAACCTTCGTCAGAACCAGAAGACCTGAAATATTCCTCGATACGCTGTACACCTTCAATACTCATGTTCTGTGTTATTTCCACAGCATTGGTACTCCAAGGAGTAATCATTTCACGACGGGGACCTACGAACTGTCCGCTGATCTTTTGTTCACTCAAAAGTGTTGCACCAGAAAAAAGCCATTCAAGTGCATCCTTTTCCTTGTCAGAGATAGCATGGTTCATGCTAACTGCAATGATACTACTTTGTGGCGACTGAAAAAAGTAAATCATGTTGTTATGGGTTGATGTTATTGTATTTCGTTGCAAAGTTACGCATTATTATTCAAACCACAATTTGGAAATATAAAATTCTTGTTGTTTTTCCATATAAACGGAATATAAACAATAAATAATTGGAGTTTGACTGCATAAACGGCTAATTCTCATATTGCAACGTAAGATGTAGGTAAGGATGCCGAAGAAACAGCAATGCCATCATTCAGGAACAGAATCCGAATGATGGCATTGTGTCGATATTGGGGTTAGGGAAACTACATGCAGACCTTGAATGTCTGACCTTCAGCCTTCACGAAATATACTCCGTTTCCGTTTACCTGAATATTTCCGTTACCGGTTCCAAAGGCAACTCTCACACCGTTTGTGTCATATACTGAAACAGGTTCATTTGCTGATACCCCTGTAATGGTTATCGTGTTGCTGGAAGCATAGACTTTGATGTCAGAATTGGAAGGAGTGGATTTTATGTCTGTACTCTTTGAGAATACTACAGAAATCTCTGAATCTCCGGTAATGACTGGAGTGGTAAACAACAAACCATTATTCAGCAATCCCGTAATGTCGCTTCCGTTGAATGTTGCAGTATTGATTGACCAACCTTCAGTCGGAACGAACTGATATAGATAAGTCTTACCAAGTTCTACTACTTGTCTTACCGCACCACCGTCACCCTGTTTAATTGTAATGTAATGCGTTTCATCTTCATCATCTGCATATTCCTGAATATTCACAAAGTCAATCCAGCAGGGAGCAACCATATACATTGTAGAAGTGCCTTTTGGTACATAAAGGATACAATTTGTTTTATCAATATTTTCGAATGTATAGGTTGATATAGAAAGAGGTCGTGACCAACTAACTTTTATTGAAATCAAACCAGTACAACCAGAGAATGCTTCATCTCCAATACTTGTAACGGAATTGGGTATGTCTATTGAAGTCAAGCCGGAACAACCAGAGAATGCCCTGTCTCCAATACTTGTAACGGAATTTGGAATGGTTATTGAAGTCAAGCCGGAACACCAAGCGAATGCATCATCTCCAATACTTGTAACGGAATTTGGGATGTCTATTGAAGTCAAGCCGGTACAGTAATAGAATGCACTCATTCCAATACTTGTAACGGAATTTGGAATGGTTATTGAAGTCAAGCCGGAACAGCCAGAGAATGCATCATTTCCAATACTTGTGACTGAATTTGGAATGTCTATTGAAGTCAAGACGGAACAGCCAGAGAATGCTGCATTTTCAATACTTTTAACGGAATTTGGGATGGTAATGGAAGTCAAGCCGGAACAACCTTTGAATGCACCATCTCCAATACTTGTAACAGAATTTGGGATGGTAATGGAAGTCAAGCCGGAACATTCATAGAATGCCCAATTTCCAATACTAATAACAGAATTTGGGATGGTAATGGAAGTCAAGCCTGTACATCTATAGAACACATTATCTCCAATACTTGTAACAGAATTAGGAATGTCTATTGAAGTCAAGCCGGAACAGCCAGAGAATGCATAATTTCCAATACTTGTAACAGAATTGGGGATGTCTATTGAAGTCAAGCTAGAACAATATACGAATGCAGAATTTCCAATACTAGTAACGGAATTGGGAATATTTATTGATGTAACCCATTTTGCGCAATCTACAATGATATTGTCTTCAATAACCAATCCGTCATTATTACATATCTTAGCACCCCAATAATTATTACTTTCTGCATCAAGGCTACTGTTATTTACAAAAGAACTAAAATAGCAGCCAGAGAATGCACCATCTCCAATACTTCTAACTGAATTTGGAATGGTGATGGAAGTCAAGCCGGAACAGCCAGAGAATGCATAATCTCCAATACTTCTAACTGAATTTGGGATGTCTATTGAAGTCAAACCGGAACAGCCAGAGAATGCCCTGTCTCCAATACTTGTAACTGAATTTGGGATGGTAATTGAAGTCAAACCGGAACAGCCAGAGAATGCATAATCTCCAATACTTGTAACGGAATTTGGAATGGTAATTGAAGTCAAGCCGGAGCAATATTCGAATGCACCATCTCCAATACTTGTAACGGAATTTGGAATGGTGATGGAAGTCAAGCCGGAACAGCCAAAGAATGCATTCCCTCCAATACTTGTAACTGAATTTGGGATGTCTATTGAAGTCAAGCCTGTACATCTATAGAATGCATTCCCTCCAATACTTGTAACGGAATTATCAAATTTAATAACACCTTTTCCGTTGGAATAAGTATTACTGATGATTGATGCACCGAAATAATTGGAATTATTTGGTGTAACAACTTTACCACCAGAACTGGTGTACCAAATCTCATTGTTGGGAATTTCTTCCGCGTGTACTCCTATACCTATCATCCAGAGTAGGCAAAGGAAAATTGTTTGTTTAATTTGCTTCATAATACAGTATGATTAATTGTTATACATTATTTCTTCAATACTGCCTATTGCAACCCTGATTCAGCAAATAAGTTAAAAATGAAAAAAAGACGTGGGTGCTTACTTCGCTTACCCAATCGTCAGGTTCTGGTAATACCTTCTATAGAGATAAGCAACTAATCAGCCCACGCCGGAGAGTATTATGAAAAGTACATAATACACCTAACGTGGACGAAACAGTTGCGTTTTCTTTCTATAGAATTCAAATTTACCAGATTTGACGATAGAAGAAAAACGTCTGTAACGTCCTTTAACAAAGCCTTGTCCAACACGTAGACAGGCTCGTTTGTTCATAAAGTTGTGACCGCACGACCATATTATGGGCGATTAGTCGGGTACAAAGATAAAGAATTCAAATAATATGGACAAATATTTTTTAAGCCAAAGAAACAAAAGACAGATTTGATTTCTTACAGAATCACTATTATCAGGTTTAGGGAATGGAAGTAAAACTGTCTTGGGAGATTATGTCTTTAATTGTAATGTAATGCGTTTCATCTTAATCATCTGCATATTCCTGAATATTTTGGAAATTTTCCCAAACAGAAGCAGACTTATACAACGTAGAAGTACCTTTTGGTACATAAAGGATACAATTTGTTTTATCAATATATTCGAATGTTTTGGTTGGTATAGAAAGAGGTCGTGACCAACTAACTTTTATAGATATCAAGCCAGAACAGTTCCCAAACGCATCAGTTCCAATACTTGTAACAGAATTAGGAATGGTTATGGAAGTCAAACCGGAACAGCCATGGAATGCATAATTTCCAATACTTGGAACGCCACTCGGTATCTCTATTGAAGTCAAGCCTGTACATCTTTCGAATGCACCATGTCCAATACTTGTAACGGAATTTGGTATCTCTATTGAAGTCAAGCCGGAACAGCCATAGAATGCACTCATTCCAATACTTGTAACGGAATTTGGAATGGTAATGGAAGTCAAGCCGGAACAGCCATAGAATGTAAGCCATCCAATACTTGTAACTGAATTTGGAATGGTGATGGAAGTCAAGCCGGAACAGCCTGAGAATGCACCATTTCCAATACTTGTAACGGAATTTGGAGTAATCGTATTTTTGCATCCAGCAATAAGTGTATTTGTTCTTGTTTCTATAATTGCCTTACAATTGTCTCGACTATCATAAAATTGATTCATTTTATCAACCGTAATAGTCGTTACATTTTTAGTCCCACCAAATGCCGCGTCCCCAATACTTGTAACAGAATTTGGAATGGTAATTGAAGTCAAGCCGGAACATCCGTAGAATGCATAACTTCCAATACTTGTAACGGAATTGGGAATGTCTATTGAAGTCAAGCCGGAACACCAAGCGAATGCATTATCTCCAATACTTGTAACGGAATTTGGGATGGTTATTGAAGTCAAACCTGTACATCTTTCGAATGCACCATTTCCAATACTTGTAACAGAATTTGGAATGTCTATTGAAGTCAAGCCTGTACATCTTTCGAATGCACCATGTCCAATACTTGTAACGGAATTATCAAATACAATAACACCTTTACCGTTGGAATAAGTATTACTGATGATTGATGCACCAAATGCATCGGATTTATTTGGTGTCACAACTTTACCATCAGAACTGGTGTACCAAATCTCATTGTTGGGAATTTCTTCCGCATGTACTCCAATGCCTATCATCCAGAGTAGGCAAAGGAAAATTGTTTGTTTAATTTGCTTCATAATTATGTATTTATTAACTGTTATACATTTTATGATTTCAATACTGCTTATTGCGACCCTGATTCAGCAATTAAGTTAGTAATAAAAAAGACGTGGGTGCTTACTTGGCTAATCTATTACTCAGGTTCTGGAATACCTTCTCAATGAGATAAGCAACTAATCAGCCCACGTCAGAGAGTATTATGATAAGTGCATAATACATCCAACGTGGACGCCTCAGTTATGCTTTCCTCCATTGAGAATTCAAATTTTCCAGATTTGAGTAATGAAGAGAAACGTCTGTAACGTCCTTTAACAGAGCCTTGTCCAACACGTGGAACGGCTTGTTTGTCCATAAAGTTGTGACTGCACGACCGTAATGTGGGCGATTAGTCGGGTACAAAGATAAAAAAATCAAATAATATGGACAAATATTTTTTAAGCCAAAGAAACAAAAGACAGATTTGATGTCTTACAGAATCAACCAAGAAATTAAGTAGCCCTTACAATCAAACCACTACTTAACTCCTGAAACTGAGCAAGTCAGAAACCCAAACGAAATTACTTCCAGTTAATTTATTAATATGTTAAATTGTTAATTTCAACTCTCTTTTTACCTTGCTCTGGAAAAGTTGAATGGTAACATACACTTGTTTTTTAACAAATAAACAATTTAATAAATTAATAACTGAAGTTTAAGATGTTTGCCTGAAATGCTGTACCTTGCCTCATACGGGTATTGCCCTCCAGGCAATGCTACTCTATCTGCTTTATTCCGAGGGCGTTGCCCTCGGTTACTCAGATACAGCCTTCCAGGCTTTTTTACTTCCGAAACTTTAATTAATAACGAATTTGCCTTTGAGTAGGTACTTGCAATTTATAAAGTGGAGCCAAGTGAAACTTGTATCTAATATACTTTTTTATCAGTTTATCAGTTATCAGTTTTTTTAGTTAGTACAGAAAGTGGTTATTTATTAATCGTATTTCCAATTAAAAAAACTGATAACTGATAAACTGATAATTTTCTGATCTACATTTTGTATTAATCCTGTGGTTATTCGGATAAGGTGGTTCACTTTATCGGCTTTATCGTGATGAAATAATTGCTGTATCGCGACGTAGCAAAATCTGTATTTTTGAGATTGAGATTGAGACGGATTATAATATGGCTACAGCAAGGCAAAATTTGGAAAGTGTCCATTTTCTTCCTGCACAATTATAGCATAATTTATATTTTATATAGTTGACTCATAGCGTTTTAAGTTGAAATCACATGTATTTCCGTTAAATACCCCTTATTAGTCTATTACAGGTCAGTTATGAGTCAGTTATGAGTCAGTAACGAAAACCGGATTTCGTAAGAAGTAAAATTACACATATTGACTTGATCAGATTCAGGAGTTAAGTAGTTTAATGCCATTAGCCTTTAGCCATTAGCCATTGGCTTTCTCAAAGTTGAATGATATAACTATTATCTTTTTTCTTTTTTTATTTTAAAGAAAGATAGTAATTGTTATTATTATTTGTTGTCAATATTGTCGATAACTATTATGACTATGCTGATTTTCAATGGGATAGTAGTGTTGATAACTGTAGAAAAACTGATGATAAATATTATATAAATAAATACAACTTTTCTTGATTGTTTGAATTTATGCCGGTATAAATATTTTCTTCAATCCTCAAAATTTATTTATTTTTATTTTTCTAATAGTTTTCGACAGTTTTTCGACAGTTCCTTATATAGTTTTCAACAGTTTTTCGACAATGTCGGCTGCGCATTCATTCTTTGATTTCAAAGGATATTCTGTTTTTCCTGCCTTGTCTATTATTGTTATTTTGTTGGTGTCGTGACGGAAACCTGCACCTTCGTCCTGAAGTGAGTTGAGAACTATGAAGTCGAAGTTCTTTCTTTCCATCTTTCCCCTTGCATTCTCTTCTTCATCGTTGGTTTCGAGTGCAAATCCTACCAGTTTCTGAGGGTGCTGTTCTTCGGTATTTTCAGTTCGTTTGATTTTTCCCAAGGCAGCGGCTATGTCCTGTGTGGGAACAAGTCTTATTGTCATTTCTCCCTTGCGCTTGATTTTCTGGTCAGCCGTTATTTCGGGTGTAAAGTCGGCTACGGCTGCACAGAGTATTGCTGCGTCCATCTTTGGATAAATTTCCATGCATGCCTCGTACATCTGTCTGGCTGATTCTATATGTGTGATATGAAGCAATGGGAAATTGAGATTGCTGTAGATATGTTCGCTTACAGGACCTAATATAAGTTCTACTTCCAATCCGCGTCGCAGGCATTCTTCGGTAAGGGCTATTCCCATCTTTCCTGATGAATAGTTGCCAATAAAACGAACAGGATCTATCTTTTCGTAGGTAGGTCCTGCTGTAATCAATACTTTCTGTATGCTTGTATTATTTAAAGTATTCATCCAAAATTCCTATTATGTTTTCAGGTTCTTCCATTCTTCCCTTTCCTTCGAGGTGTGAGGCAAGAAAACCTGTTCCTGGTTCTATGATTCTGTTGCCGTAGGATTCGAGTGTCTTGATGTTCTTCTGTGTGGAAGGGTGTCTGTACATGTCGAGATCCATGGCTGGTGCAACAAATACGGGTGCTTTCATGGATAGGTATGTTGTAATGAGCATGTTGTCGGCTATTCCGTTTGCCATCTTACCTATCGTGGATGCTGTAGCCGGTGCTATTACCATTGCGTCTGCCCATATTCCAAGGTCTACGTGACTGTGCCATGAACCGTCGCGGCGGTCAAAGAATTCACTTATTACGGGTTTTCCGGTAAGGGTGGAAAGGGTGAGCGGTGTGATGAATTCCTTTCCTGAGGGAGTGATCACTACCTGTACTTCTGCTCCTTTCTTGATAAGTCCCCGGATAATCAGGCATGCCTTATATGCGGCGATGCTGCCGGTAATGCCTAAAACTATGTGCTTTCCTTCTAACATGAGTATTTTATCCTTTTGATTACTTGTTTTGTATTAAGCGGAAAATCACCCTGCATAATCCAGTTGTAGTATCCTGGATCACGTCGGAATACTTCTACGACGGGCTTGCCTTTATATTTGCCGAAGTTGAATATCTCGACGTTGTTTTCGTCCAAAATGATTCTTGCTGCAAAGTCAACGCTGCTTTTAGTGGCTGAAATGGCGGCAAGGCTTTCTATATCGTTTTTCAGCACGTCGGGGTATCTGTCCAACTGTGCTTCCAATACTTCGAGGGTTGCTTCGGTATCGGCATTTGCGGAATGGGCATTTTCAAGATCCTTGTGGCAGTAGAACTTATATGCTGCGGAGAGGGTTCTCTGTTCCATCTTCTTGAATATTACTCCGACGTCAACAAAACTTTTGTCTTTCAGTTCGATGTTTATTCCTACTCTCAGGAATTCTTCTATGAGAAGCGGAATGTCGAAATGGTTTGAATTGAAACCGGCTAAGTCGCAGTCGCTGAATACCGCTGCCAGTTCTTCTGATACTTCCTTGAAGGAGGGACAGTCAACGACGTCTTCGTCAGTTATTCCGTGAATGGCTGTTGTATGTTCAGGAATATGGATTTGCATACCGAGGGCATCAACCGGTCTTAATCTCATAACCTTTGATTCCCTGTTACCGTTTGGAAAAAGTTTGATGTAGCAGAGTTCCACAATGTGGTCTCTTGCTACATCAAGTCCTGTTGTTTCCAAATCGAAAAATACGATTGGTCGCTGTATGTTGAGTTTCATATAAATACTTAATCGTTAAGCATCATAGGCATAAGAAGCATCAGAAGATCTTCCTTTTCCTCCTGTTCTGCCGGTACAATTACTCCGGCACGACTTGGATCTGCCAATTCGAGCATTACTTCCTGAGCAGAGATGCTGTTGAGTATGTCGATGAGGAAATTGCCCTTGAAACCGATGTTCATTGGATTTCCGTCGTATTCACAGATGATATTTTCTTCTGCTTTCTTTGCGAAGTCCACGTCCTGAGCGGATACCGTGATGTTGTTCTTGTTGATGCGCAACTTGATGAGGTTTGTACTTGTGTTGGCAAAAACCTGTACGCGGCGCAATGCTCCGATGAATGCCTGACGGTCTATTCTTACCTTGTAAGGATTGTCGGAAGGAATCACGGAGTTGTAATTTGGATAGCGTCCTTCAATCAGGCGACAACTGAGTTCGTAGTTTTCAACACTTACAACGGCATTGTTATTGTCAAACTTGATCAGGGCATCTCCTTCTTCGTGTGCGAGGATGTCCTTCAGAGTCTTTGAAGGTTTCTTTGGCAGGATAAATGCTGATGCCTGTTCGCTGTTGGAAGCATAGTATCTGTCGCGTACCAACTTATGACCGTCGCTTGCTACGAATGTAACGCTATCTGTTGAGAAGTCAAAGTAGATACCGTTCATTACTGGACGTAATTCATCTTCTGCTGTAGCAAATACGGATTTGTTGATACCTTGAAGAAGAATTCCTGAGTCAATGGTAATGCTCTGGGCAGATTCGCCTATACCGGCAGGAATTGGATAAGTATCACCGTTGAGACCTATGAAGTTGCAAGTACCATTCTGATATTTAATCTCTATTTCAAATGTACCCTCGTTGATGGAAATCTTTACTGGCTGGTCAGAAATTTCCTTCAGTACATTAATGATCTGAGCAGAATTAATTGCGAATTTTCCTGCTCCCTCTGCATCGGTAACGGCAAGATTTGATACAAGTGTGATGTCGCCGTCAGATGCTGTCATGCTGAGATTGTCTCCTTCAAGGTTGAACAGGATACAATCCAGTATCGGAAGTGGATTTTTGGAACCAATTACTTTATTAAGTATCTGTAAACGGTTGCAGAATGTTGTGCTTGAAATAACGAACTTCATTTTGGTATATAATTTTTGTTATTGTTATAATTGGATAGTTATCCATATGAATTTGCCACAAAGTTATGAAATGTTTATTAAAGAACGAAAAAAAAATTGCTTAAAATTAGATTTGTTGCAAAGAAAGTTGTAATTTCGCAGAGGATTTAATAATAACGATAATATAGAATATAAATTATGGAATTAGCAGGCAAAGTAATTGCCGTTCTCGAGCCTCGAGGCGGTGTTAGCAAAACTACTGGAAACAGTTGGAAGACTCAGGATTATGTTATTGAAACACACGAACAATTCCCACGTCGCATGGTGTTCAACGTGTTTGGTGAAGATAAAATCAGTCAGTTCAATATCCAGATGGGTGAAGAGATAAATGTGTTCTTTGATATCAATGCACGCGAATATCAGGGTCGTTGGTTCAATGACATCAGAGCATGGAGGGTTGACCGCAATCTCGGAGATCAGGCGGCTCCTGCACCAGCATCTGATCCTGCTGCTGCACAGGCACCTGCAAGTGCACCTGCATTCGAAGCACAGGACGCAACTGAAGATCTCCCTTTCTGATAGGGTGATGGCATATAAACCAGTTTCGCAAGCTTCACTTTTAGTAAAAAAGTAGTCAGGAGACAGTAGTTAAGTAGGATAGATGCTGCTGAATATGCAACTATTCATAAGATAAAAAATTGGCAGAGCGTTTGCCCTGCCAATTTTTATTTTATTCAACTTCGCCTAACGAACTTCCTTTGGAACTTGTTTGGCTTCGCCTAACGAACTTCCCTTGGAACTTGTTTGGCTTCGCCTAACGAACTTCCCTTGGAACTTGTTTGGCTTTGCCTAACGAACTTCCCTTGGAACTTGTTTGGCTTCGCCTAACGAACTTCCTTTGGAACTTGTTTGGCTTCGCCTAACGAACTTCCCAAATGTCGTTCGTTTCAAGGAGTTCGGCAAAGTTGTGATATTTCTTCATAGCCTTTACTTCCTCGATTTGGGCAGTTACGCAGTCATCGTATGTAGGTGCTTCCACATCACGGATTACTCCGAGTGCGATTGGGAATCCGTCGGCTGTTTCGAGTGGTCCCAATTTTTCATTGAGTGGGGTTCCCATAAGTGCAAGTTTCAGTTGGAGTGTCTTGTCCTGACAATGTGCATCGTGAACGAGTACGTTTGGATCGTCTGCGCTGACAACTTTCAATCCGAAACCTTCCTGTGCCAATCCATATTCGTTGTTTTCACCGAATATCATCTTTTCGCCGTGACGGAGATAGATGGCATTCTTTGCGCGTCCTTCCTTTGTGTAAACGAGGTCGTGTGTACCGTTGTTGAAGATAACGCAGTTCTGAAGGATTTCGCATACGCTTGCACCTTTGTGGTTGTATGCTGCCTTGAGGATTTCAACTGTACCTGGAGCGTCTGTGGCTACTGCACGTGCAAAGAAACGACCGCGTGCACCGAAACAGAGTTCTACTGGATTGAACGGATCTTCTACTGTTCCGTAAGGACTTGACTTGCTGACAAAGCCACGTGGACTTGTTGGTGAGTACTGTCCTTTGGTAAGACCGTAGATGCGGTTGTTGAGCAGAACCATATTGAGATTGATGTTACGGCGGTTTGCATGGATGAAGTGGTTTCCTCCGATTGCCAATCCGTCACCGTCTCCGCTGATCTGCCATACTGTGAGGTTTGGATTTGCTACCTTACAGCCTGTAGCGATGGCTGCTGCACGGCCGTGGATGGTATTCATTCCGTATGTTGCCATATAGTGAGGCAGACGGCTTGAGCATCCGATACCTGAGATTACTGCAATGTCTTTTGGAGCCACACCGATTTCTGCCATTGCCTTGTGAAGTGATGCAAGGAAGAAGTGGTCTCCACATCCAGGACACCATCTTGGCTGTCCCTTCTTATAGTCTTGAGCTGTAAATGCCATAATAATGTCCTTTCCTTTATTTGTTGATTATTTCATTGAATGAGTTCACCAATTCGTTTACTACGAATGGCTGTCCCTTTACCTGATTGAACTGGTATGGTACGAAACCATCGACCTTCATGCGGAGATAGCCTGCAAGTTGTCCCATGTTCTGTTCGGCAACGACTACCTTTGGATATTTCTTCATTACCTCTGCTGTGTTCTTTGGTAATGGACGGATATACTTGAAGTGCGCGAGGGCTACCTTCTTACCGGCTGCACGCATCTCGTCCATTGCTGCATGGAGGTGTCCGTATGTACCGCCGAAACCAACAATGAGAAGTTCTGCATCGTCAACGTCACCGATTACTTCGAGGTCTGGTACCTGAATATTGTCGATCTTCTGCTGGCGGAGTTGTGTCATGAGGTTGTGGTTCTCTGGGTCAGTTGAGATGGCGCCTGTCTTGTTGTCCTTCTCCAAACCGCCGAGAATGTGTGTAAATCCTTCTGTTCCCGGTACTGCCCAGTAGCGTACGCCGCGTTCGTTGCGCTGATAAGGAGTCCATGTTCCCTTCATGTCTTCTGTAACGTATGGAGGGTTGATTGCTGGATATTCGTCGAGGTTAGGGAGTTTCAATGCACCTGAACCATTTGCTACGTAGGCATCTGTGAGAAGTACTACAGGTGTCATGTTCTCAAGGGCCATCTTTGCTGCCATGAATGCTGAGTCGAAACAGTCAGTAGGGCTTGTCGCTGCCATTACTGGGAGTGGACTTTCACCGTTGCGTCCGAAGAGAACCTGAAGGAGGTCTGTCTGTTCGGACTTTGTAGGAAGACCTGTTGCAGGACCGCCACGCTGTACGTCAAGAACAACGATTGGGAGTTCCATGATTACACCGAGGTTCATTGCTTCGCTCTTCAGACAGATGCCAGGACCTGATGTACTGGTTACAGCCAATGCACCGGCAAATGAAGCACCGAGGGCACTTGCACAACCTGCAATTTCGTCTTCGCATTGAACTGTAGTCACACCTAATGACTTGTGCTTTGAAAGTTCGTGCAGTACGTCTGTTGCAGGAGTGATAGGATATGAACCGAGATAGAGTTTCAATCCTGCCTTTTCTGCTGCTGCAATAAGTCCGTATGCAGTTGCCTTGTTACCTGTGATGTCCATGTAACGTCCAGGAACCTTGTTCTTTGTCTCTATGCGATATACGTTTGCAACTGAAGAGTGTGTGTTGTGACCGTAGTCATAACCTGCCTGAATAACCTTGATGTTGGCTTCGGCAACACCTGCCTTCTTTGCGAACTTTTCCTTGAGGAAATTGAATGCAATGTCGAGGTCGCGGTCAAAGAGCCAGCATACAAGTCCGAGTGCGAACATGTTACGGCACTTTACCATTGCCTTAACGTCCATTCCACTATCTGCCAGACAGTCCTTTACCATCTGAGTGATTGGACAGGCGATTACGCGGTCGGGATCGATACCCATTTCACCGAGATAATCTTCAGTCTTGAATGCTGCTTTTTCGAGGTCTTTAGGACCGAAGGAATCTGTGTCGATTATGATTGCTGCACCTGGCTTTGCATATTTGTATTGAGTCTTGAGTGCAGCCGCGTTCATTGCAACCAACACGTCACATTTGTCACCTGGAGTAAATACCTGTCCTGCTCCGATGTGAACCTGAAATCCACTGACGCCGGTAAGTGAGCCTTGTGGGGCGCGGATGTCTGCTGGATAATCAGGGAAAGTACTGATACTGTTTCCTACTGTAGCGGAAACTGTTGAGAAGATGTTACCTGCAAGTTGCATTCCGTCGCCTGAGTCGCCTGAGAAGCGTACGACTACATCTTCCAATTCTTTAATTTCCAATTCTTCTGACATAGTGTAATATTGTTTGTGTGAGTTGTTGTACTCTGTTTATTTCTTCAGTTAATACTATACCTAATAATATAATATGTGTAATTTATCAGCAAACCTGACTGCCTGGTTTCACGTCGTGTTCAACTGTAGTGACGCTGATGGTACCGTCCCAATCCTGGGCTGAGAGTATCATTCCTTCGCTTACAAGACCGTTCTTGAACTCACGAGGTGCAAGATTGGCAATGAATAATACCTGTTTGCCTTTTAGTTGTTCAGGTTCATACCATTGAGCAATACCGCTTACGATGGTACGTTTCTGCAATCCGTCATCAATGAGGAAACGGAGGAGTTTCTTCATCTTTGGAACACGTTCACATTCGAGTACTGTACCGACACGTATGTCGAGTTTCTCAAAGTCGTCGAATGCGATGGTTGGTTTTATTGGTTCTGCCTTTGCTGCAGCAGCGGCGTTGGCCTTGACTGTGGCTTCAAGTTTGTCAATCTGTGCCTGAATGACATCATCTTCAATCTTGTCGAACAAAAGTTGTGGTTCGCCGAGTTGCTTGCCTTCAGGAAGGATGTCCATGCTGCCGAGTTCTTCCCAGCGGAATGATTCCATATTGAGCATTCCACGCAGTTTCTGGGATGAGAACGGAAGGAATGGTTCGAATGCGATGGCAAGGTTGGCTGTAAGTTGAAGTGAGATGTAGATGATGGTCTTCACACGTTCAGGGTCGGTCTTGATTACCTTCCAAGGTTCTTCATCAGCAATGTACTTGTTACCGATACGTGCGAGGTTCATTGCTTCCTTCTGGGCATCGCGGAACTTGAATTGGTCGAGCAGTGCTTCTACCTTCAGTTTTACATCCTTGAACTCGTTGATGGTTTCTTTGTCATGTTCGGTAAGTTCACCTTGAGCAGGAACAGTTCCGTTGTAGTACTTCTTTGTAAGTTGAAGCGCACGGTTTACGAAGTTTCCATATACTGCTACAAGTTCATTGTTGTTGCGGGCCTGATAGTCTTTCCATGTGAAGTCGTTGTCCTTTGTCTCAGGTGCATTGGCTGTAAGTACATATCTGAGAACATCCTGCTTACCTGGAATTTCTTCAAGATATTCGTTGAGCCATACTGCATAGTTGCGGCTGGTACTGATTTTGTCGCCTTCGAGATTGAGGAATTCATTTGAAGGAACATTGTCGGGAAGAATGAAGTCGCCATGTGCTTTCAGCATTGATGGGAATACGATGCAATGGAACACAATATTGTCCTTTCCGATGAAATGAATCAGTCGTGTTTCTTCATCCTGCCACCATTTCTGCCATGTTCCATATTTTTCAGGATTGTTTTCGCAGAGTTCCTTTGTGTTGGAAATATAACCGATAGGTGCGTCGAACCACACGTACAGGACTTTTCCTTCTGCACCTTCTACCGGTACAGGAATACCCCAACTGAGGTCGCGTGTTACGGCACGTGGATGTAATCCGCCGTCAAGCCAACTCTTGCATTGTCCATATACATTAGGACGCCATTCCTTATGGTCCTGAAGAATCCATTTCTCAAGCCATGGCTGGTACTGGTCGAGTGGAAGATACCAGTGCTTTGTCTGACGCTTTACGAGTGGATTGCCAGTTACGGCATTGTATGGATTGATGAGTTCATCAGGTGAGAGTGTACTTCCGCATTTCTCGCATTGGTCTCCGTATGCTTCCGGAGCATGACAGCGTGGACATTCACCGCGTATGTTGCGGTCAGTAAGGAATTCACCTGCCTGCTCGTCATAATACTGTTCGCTTTCAATTTCCACGAACTTGCCTTCATCGTAGAGTTTCTTGAAGAAGTCGGAAGCAAACTTATGGTGCGTCTTTGATGTGGTACGACTGTAGACATCGAAGGAGATACCAAAGTCCTCGAATGATTTCTTGATTATGTTATGGTATCTGTCAACCACGTCCTGTGGAGTACATCCTTCCTTTCTTGCACGGATGGTGACTGGTACTCCATGTTCGTCGCTGCCGCCGACAAACAGCACTTCCTCGCCTTTCAGACGGAGATAGCGTGCATAGATATCTGCAGGAACATATACTCCAGCCAAGTGACCTATATGTACAGGTCCGTTGGCATATGGCAGTGCAGATGTTATGAGTGTTCTTTTTTTCATTGTCATCCAGTTTATTATTTCATCATATTATTGTTGATAGGCAAAAATCAGTTATGTACCAATGTACCAATGTTTTCTCCCTCCATCACTTTCTTCAGATTTCCTACGATATCCATGTTGAATACATAGATCGGCAGGTTGTTTTCCTTACACATGGTGGTAGCGGTGAGGTCCATCACGCGAAGGTTCCTGTTATATATTTCGTCGAACGTAATTTCTTCGAATTTAGTGGCAGATGGGTCTTTCTCTGGGTCGGCTGTATATACACCGTCAACACGTGTTCCCTTAAGCATCACGTCTGCTTCGATTTCAATACCGCGGAGACTTGAACCGGTGTCGGTAGTAAAGTAAGGGTTACCTGTTCCGGCCGAGAAGATTGCTACTTCACCGTTTTCCATTGCTTCGATAGCCTTCCATTTGGTGTAGAACTCACCGATAGGTTCCATTCGTATTGCAGTAAGTACGCGGCTCTTGCAACCTATGGCACCGAGTGCGCTGCTGAGTGCGAGTGAATTGATTACTGTTGCACACATTCCCATCTGATCGCCTTTTACACGGTCAAATCCCTTACCGGCACCACTGAGTCCGCGGAAGATGTTTCCTCCACCGATAACGATACCGATTTCAACTCCCATGTCATGCACTTCCTTTATCTGCTGTGCATATTCATTCAGGCGTGTTACGTCGATTCCATAACCCTGTTCGCCCATCAGACTCTCACCTGAGAGTTTTAGTAATATACGTTTGAACTTCATTAATAATAATTTGTTATTACTTGTTTTTTCCATTGCGTGTACCACCTGTCCAATTGTCGGTGTCAGCATTTATACCTTTGGTAGTTTTATCGGTACTTGTCACGTTTATCGTGAGGTCGCCTGCTGTTTGGTTGAGTTCCTTATCAGCCTTGATACCAAAGCATTTCTGATCGTTTTCAGAATCATTTACTCCACTTACAGTCATGACAACGTTGGTACCCGAGAAATCAATATAACCGCCACCTTTTACCTTATCGGTGACTTTTGTACATGCCTTACCTCTGATTCCTCTTGTTCCTTTGCCAGATACATTTTCCGTGATGGTACCTCCACTGAATGTTCCGCGGTAATTGCTTCTGATTCCTTCACTTGAAGCACCGGTAATGTCAATGTCGATATTGCCTCCAGTCATGGTAAAGAGACTGTCGCACTTGATTCCGCATCCGTCAGCCTGACTGACTGTAATGTTCAACCGGCCTCCCTTTATTCTTACGCAACCATAGTCATCAGAGTCGATACAGTCGCTTCCGCATTTTGAGATTGTCACATTACCTCCGTTCATCTGGAAATAATTGTTTTCTCCGTCACCTTTCTCGCCTTTACCGCAGTGGATACCATCGCTTTCAGCACCGAGAATGTTTACTGTTCCGAGCGAACCCTTGAATTCGATGTATTCCTTTGCACCGAGAGCATGTTTGGCATTTCCGGTAACGCTGAGAGTTCCTGCACCCTTGAATTCCATGTGGCCCTTGCTGTAGAAGGCTGCTTTCTGGTCACCATTGGCATAATCGGCGAAACTGTTTACAGTACCGTCTTTTACGAGTATGTCTATTCTTTTTCCACATTCAATATCAACTGCAGCACCCTTCTTGCTTGTAAGGTCAATACCTGCAAGTTCCACCGACAGTTTGTAGTTGCCATTAAGGGTGAATGAACCGTCGCTTGACGTTCCTTCAAGTGAGTAAAGATATTCCTTATCGGTTGTTGCTGATTTTATTACGACATGTGAACTTGTGCCGCTTGTACATGTTACTCCGGCATAACTTGCAGGAATGCTTACTGATGCCGATGTTCCGTTGTACTTGATGACAACCTTGTCGAACTGTGGTTCACTGAATGTGATACTGTCAAAATCGGTCAGGAGATAGGTGTCTTCACAGATTGTGATACTTTTCCTGTCTGCTGACAGTCTTATGTCTGTTGCTGCATTAACATCATAGGCATCGTATCCGTATCCGTCGCAGATATACACTTTCTGCTGTGCAAAGACAGAACTGCAGAGTCCCATCGACATTATCAGCGCAATTGTTTTATTTTTCATTATTCTGTCTGTTATCTGTTAAGAATCAGTACTTTCTTTTTATTTTTGATATACAAACCTCCAGTCATGTTTTTTACCTTTCGGCCCTGCAGGTCATGAATGTCAGCATCACCTGCCACTCCTTCGCTTTCAGTCTTTTCTACAGCGAGTGGATTGGAATCGAAATACAATCGTTTTACTTCATTGAGTGACTTCTGTACTTTTGTATCGTCCTTTTTTGTAACAACAATGTTTCCTGCTTCAAAAGTAATCTTCTGGATATTCTTGACTTCAGACTCATAGATGCTCTTTCCGTCATTGCCTTCAACAAACATGTTGTAGTCATCGGCAAAGGCTGCTAATGACATTGACAGGATTGTTGCTATAATGTAGATTCGTTTCATTTTCTTTTATTGTTAAGAGTCATTATTTTGACTGTACTGAAATTTATATCATACTGCAGGGAAAAATAATTCTGCCTTCGCTGCAATTTCCATCAGAAATCTATCTTGTAACTGAGTCCTACAAGATGGCCGTTGGCTTCATCGTCATCGTTCTCAGTATTGTATCGATAGAACAGCGTCAGTTTGTTTTCCTTGTTTATCTTGTAGTCGTATCCTATTGTAAACTTCCATTTGTTGGCAGTATAGTTTATGCCGCAGCCGTAATCCACAGATGCAAACACATCGATAGGGAACCCCTTTATGTCATAACTGGCAGAGAGTTTGGAACGTAGTACAGTACGGTCCTTATGCCTTTTAGTATCCTCTTCGGAATTCTTACTCTTGCCAATGACGTTGCCATCTTCGTCAAGATGGTTTTCATCAATGTAATTATCATTGTATTCCCAGTCGGAGATTATCCAGTTGATGTTTCCGTCCTCGTCCACCTCACTGTTGTATTCATCAACGCGCCATTTAGTCTGTGTGGCAGTAGCATCGCAGTAATGGTTCTGCTGAATGGTTTCCTTCAGTGAGAACGACCATCGCTTGTTGGGCATATATCCTGCAGAAAAACCTACATTGATGCGGTATCTGTCGCGCCAGTATCCATCGGTGATATTATATCCCTTTTCATCTCCTTCCCTGAAGAATCCATCTTTTACCAGATCATCGTCTTCCACGAAATACTTGATGTCCTTTTCCTGCAGTTTCTGTGTCCAGAGATATTCGAATCCGGCATCAGCCTTAATATCGAATTTCTTGTCGGCAGTCTGGTACAACTTGTATGAAAGACCTGCACCGAGAGTGTATCGGTCAATCTTCGCAGCATCGTCCTGGGTTCTCATTCCTGCTTCGAGTTCCAGTTTCAGACCTGATGCCAGTTTTGTTTCGCCCTCGATACTGAGTACATAACCGAAATCATCAGATTGGGCAAGTACACCTGTAGGGCAACCGACAATCAATGATGCTATGCCAATGACATGTTTCAGGCTGAACGTCTTCAGATTATTCATACAGTTTAGGCATCTTTTGGAGAGTATCGTCATTTTCGTTGTTATCCTCTTCGCTATAGAACACCTTGATGAGTGCCATATCCTTGAGGAAGTCGATACTTCCGATTGCTACTTCCTTTATGTTGAGACCAGTACGTTTTCTGAGGTCTTCGATGAGTTCCTCACGCTTGTCTGGTTGAATCAGGTCTATCTTGTCGTACTTGATGTACTTAGTACTGAGACTTGTAACCCATTTTCCACCTTCTGCAATCCAGATGACAGCAATGAATATGAAGTTGGTCACGATGAGTTCAACCATTGAAATTGCTTCCGGAATGGCAAATTCAGGATGTTTACCTGAAATGTCGGCAGTCCAGGCAAGACCATTTATTGCAGCAAGAGAAATGATAAGGAACAGGTAAGTCATCTCACGGATTGGCACAGATTCCGTCCTATATCGCATGATGCAGAATATTGCAAACAGTCCCATTGCAATACCTGTCTTGAGTTTTGCATCTCCCATGAGGTGAATCAGCATGAAAATGCCGAATCCAACGAGCAGATAAGTAAAGAAGAAGTCCTTACGTCGGCTTTTAGGAAAATAGAATGCCTTGGCAATGATGATAGTGAATACAGTATTGATGATGAAGCGGAAGAGCAGGTCAAGGATTCTGCATGAGTCGCTGGATAGGAGTGATAAAAAATCATTCATGTTTTTTTAATTTGTTTTTAGTTTTATTTGTAGATTAGTAAATTTAACTTGCCTTTGATGAATTATTGTCCCTCTCATGTTCTTCAGCATTGAGTTTCGCAAGTTTGCGAACTTTCATCTTGAAGTTGTTGCTTTTGAGATTTGGGTCGGTCCACACCATTCCGATGCAGCATTTGCTGAATCCCATAACGTGAACGTGAAGGTCGCGCAGTAACGAACAGATTGGCGAATATACGTTTCCGTCACGCTTGAGTTCAAATATCACCAGTTGATCGCTTGATGCCTTGTTTCCTGTCTCGATGTTGTGGAACCTTATGTTGAAATCAATTGTGAGTCGTTCAGTCTTTGCCTTGTTGACGAGAGTGATTCGGTCGAACTCGTTCTGAACGACCATGTGCATTGAATTGAAGGAGAAACCAGTCTTGTGCTTAACCAGTTCTTCAGCCCCTTCAGTATGCTGTGCTGCGTCGAGCGAAGCAATTTCGATGCGCTTTTTCTTTGTACGTCCGTGATTGGTCTTGTTCTTCACTTCAAGATATGTCCGGTCATTGTCTGCCAGATAAGTCCTGACCCTCACTTTTGTACGTCGGGCATGTTTGTTGTGATGCTGCATGTACATGGAATGCAGGTCTGTATCGAAATACGTGGTACGGTAAGGACAGACATTGGTAGAGCCGATAGTCTGAACGTAATATTCATCCTTTGCAATCTGCAGCAACTGAATCAGTCGGCTCTTCGTAGTGACATACTTGGTGTCAGTACGGTTCATCAACTTGACTCCCGACATTTGCTCCAATGTAATTGGAGGCAGGGTATTGAGCAAAGTTTGAATTTGTTTGTCCTTTTCTTCCATATACTTTTAGCACATTTGAGTGCAAATGTAGGTATTTTCTTTTATATATAAGGTATTTTTACCCGTTTATTTGCAGAAATCACGGGTTATACAACTGTTTAGTTGAATTATTTCATACCTTTGCACCTAAATACAGAAACCAATATGAATGAACCTGTGATACCGATAGATAGAAAAAGGAAGTTCACAGAGTAGAATTTGCACATGAAAGAATTCGTAATATCAGAGGCAAAGGTAGAAACAGCCGTTATCGTGGGGTTGATTACTCCTTACCAGCAGGAACGCAAGACGATTGAATATCTTGACGAACTGGAATTTCTGGCAGATACTGCCGGTGCAAAGGTAGTGAGGCGTTTTACCCAGAAAGTGAACGGTCCGTCGAGTGTTACCTATGTCGGTTCGGGAAAACTGCAGGAAATACGTGATTTCATTAAGGCTGAAGAAGATGAGGACAGAGAGGTCGGAATGGTGATTTTCGATGACGAACTTACTGCAAAGCAGATCCGAAACATCGAAAAGGAACTTCAGGTGAAAATCCTTGACCGCACCAGTCTTATTCTCGATATTTTTGCCATGAGGGCTCAGACGGCTACAGCCAAGACTCAGGTTGAGTTGGCTCAATACAAGTACATGCTGCCCCGTCTTACCCGACTGTGGACACACCTGGAACGACAGAGAGGAGGTTCTGTGGGACTTCGCGGACCTGGTGAAACTCAGTTGGAAATGGACCAACGTATCATCCGTAACCGCATGGCACTCCTGAAAGAGCGACTGAAGGAAATAGATACACAGAAGACCACTCAGAGAAAGAATCGCGGACGACTCATACGTGTGGCTCTTGTAGGTTATACCAATGTAGGTAAATCTACATTGATGAACCTTCTGTCCAAGAGTGAGGTGTTTGCTGAGAACAAACTCTTTGCAACCCTTGACACCACGGTAAGAAAGGTCATCATCGAAAACCTGCCGTTCCTTTTGAGCGACACGGTAGGATTTATACGGAAGTTACCTACCGACTTGGTCGATTCATTCAAATCCACACTCGATGAAGTCCGTGAAGCCGATCTGCTGATTCATCTGGTAGATATCTCGCATCCTGATTTTGATGAACAAATCCGTGTCGTAGAAAATACCCTGGCAGACCTGCAGTCAAGCGATAAGCCAACCATGATTGTGTTCAACAAGATAGATGCATACACATGGACACCGAAAGATGAGGATGACCTCACTCCACGTACCAAGGAAAATATCTCGCTCGACGAACTCATGGCAACATGGATGGCAAAGATGGGAAGCGACTGTTTCTTCATCTCGGCCAAGGACCGTACTAATATTGATGACTTTAAGCAGTTGCTATACAAGAAAGTACGTGAACTTCATGTTCAGAAATATCCATACAACGACTTCCTGTATCAGACATATGAAGGCGGTGATGCCTACTCATTACCCTCCGGTGACGAGTAGGACGTAATCCGTATAAGTAGTTCCCAACGAACCATTTACAGCAAAAACAAGACGATTATGAGACATTTAACATCCGATGAAATTCAGGTTCTTGAAGCACAACGTTGTTGGGCGGAGAACTGGAACACAATTCTAGTCGCAGATGGTTTTTCACCTGCATCAGTCCGTAATACAAACTTTTACGGCCGTATCCTGATCGGTAGAGGTGTCAGATTATCTGATGTAAAGATTCTCAAGGGTACAGATAAGCCAGCCAAGCCAGTAGTAATATCCGTACTGAATGAAGGCGGCGACGGAAATATAGTGCTTTGTCCAAGACTGACTTCACAGTTGGCATGGCTGATGATACACTACAAGTCGGTGTTTGACCTGGTATATGCCGAGGAAAAGGCCCGTCTTGAAGGAATTGCATTTGAAACAGTAATCGGTGACCATGCCGTAATCGAAGGTGCCACAAAGATTGTGGACAGTATCATTCAGAGTACTGAGGATGCTCCAACATATATCGGTCCAGATGTCATTATGGTCAAGTCTGCTACTGCTTCGGGTGCAGAAATAACAGATGGAGCAAAAGTCTTTGAAAGTTTTGTAGGTGAAGCAGTTCATATCGGAAAAGGATTCTCTTCCGAGGCATCCGTATTCTTTGCCAATGCCTATATGGATAATGGAGAAGCCTGTGCGGCATTGTGCGGACCATTCTCATGCTCTCACCACAAGTCAACACTTTTAATCGGAGGTCAGTTCTCCTTCTATAATGCCGGTTCCAATACCAATCAGAGCAACCATGCCTATAAGATGGGACCTATACATTGGGGAATTCTGGAACGTGGAGCAAAGACCGCTTCCGGGTGTCATATCCTGTGGCCTGCCCACATAGGAGTATTCTCAATGGTGATGGGAAAGGTAATAGAACATCCACGGATTGAAAACCTACCGTTCTCATATATTCTTGCTTCGCGTGAAAAGACATACATCGTTCCGGGAATCAATCTGAAGACCGTCGGTACTTGGCGCGACGTGAACAAATGGCCAAAGCGTGACGGACGTGCAATTGCAGCAAGACGCGACATCGTTGATTTTGCATTTCCCAATCCATTCATCATGCAGTTTGTGGCAAAGGGAATATCTGTCCTCAATTCACTTGTAGCCGAACAGGGAGAACATGTTGACGAATACGAGTTTGAAGGATGCTACATCAGGCGTACTGCATTGCTCAAGGGTCTGGATTACTATAATCTTGCCCTTCAACTCGCCGGTTCATGTGTTCCGAGTGAAGAATGGGTTGACATGTGTGGAATGATTGCCCCTCTGCAATCAATAGAGGACCTGCTCCTTGATATAGATGAAAATATAGTAAAAACTACCGAATCCATCGAAAAAAAGTTGCTTGAAATCCACAATGACTGTGCAGCAGAAGTAAATATGGAACTCGACCCAATTGCACGTGAGGAATGGCTTGAATTGGTTCGCGGGGATGCTCAGCGTGAGTTTGGTATGGGCGATGTAGATGAAGAGCAACTCAACAGTTTCCTTGAAGGCGTTCATTGATGCCTGAATAGCCACTTCCCATTCCTATTGCGGATTATTTCCGTTTTGTACGCATGTACGCGTGTTTACGTATATTGCGTTTTTTCTATACTATGTACATTCGTAATAACACAAATAATCAATCTATGAAACAAAAGATTTCCTATGCCATTACCTTATTGGTAATGTTGATGACTATGCAGGCGTCACTCATGGCGCAGCAGTATGAATCCGTGCCAAATGATCCGATGAAATCGAGGATTTATACATTGGACAATGGCTTGAAAGTGTACCTTACAGTCAATAAGGATCAGCCACGCGTACAGACCTATATTGCAGTACGTGTAGGTGGCAAGAACGACCCGGCAGAGACTACAGGTCTGTCCCACTATCTCGAGCACCTGATGTTTAAGGGTACGGACAGTTTCGGAACAAGCAATTTCGCAGCCGAGAAACCCCTGCTCGATGAGATAGAGCGCCAGTATGAGATTTACCGTACCAAGACCGATGCCGAAGAACGTCGTGCAATCTATCATGTGATAGACAGCCTTTCATATAAGGCATCAACCTACGCCATAGCCAATGAATACGATAAGTTGATGGCAGGAATCGGAGCAGTCGGTACAAATGCCTATACAAGTGATGACATTACCTGCTACACAGAAGATATTCCCGCAAACCAGATTGAAAACTGGGCACGCATTCAGAGCGACAGATTCAGGAATATGGTAATCCGAGGATTCCATACCGAACTCGAAGCAGTATATGAGGAATACAACATATCCCTTACCAATGACATGAGAAAGGTAGTTGAGGCAGCAGGTCAGATTCTGTTTCCAAACCATCCTTACGGCAAGCAGACAGTCATAGGATTGGGTGACCATTTGAAGAACCCTTCCATAACCAACATAAAGAATCATTTCTCCAAATGGTATGTTCCCAACAACGTGGCTATATGTATGAGCGGTGACATAGACTTTGATACCACCCTTGCAATAATAAAGAAATATTTCGGTGACTGGACACCAAATCCAAATGTAGAGGCTCAGCGTGCAGAATTGCTGAATATACCACTCCGTAAACTTACAGCCCCTGTCACAAAGAAGATATACGGTCCTGAAGCCGAGGAGATGGTACTTGTGTGGGGATTCCCCGGAACAAGGAGCAAGGATTTTGATTATCTTGAAATCATCAGCGAAATCCTGGATAACGGTAAGGCAGGATTGTTTGATATAGACCTGAACCAAACACAGAAAGTACTTGCCAGTGGCTGTGAACTGAACCCAATGAGTGACTTCTCCGAGATGTTTGCCCTTGCAATTCCAAGTGAAGGCCAGACACTCGATGAAGCGAAGACACTGATGCTTGAAGAAATGAATAAACTGAAGAACGGTCAGTTCGACGACAAGTTGCTTGAATCCATCATCAACAACATGAAGTTGCGTCGTATGCGCATGCTGGAAAGTAATGAAAGCCGTGCCGACATGTTTGTTGATGCATTTGTAAATGGCATAGAATGGAAGGACGAGGTGGAAAAGATTGACCGTCTCAGTCGCATCACCAAATCCGATGTAGTAAGTTTTGCACAGAAATACATAACCGATGGATACGCCGAAATCTATAAGTTGAAGGATGAAGATCCAAACCAGAAAAAAATAGAAAAACCAGCGATTTCACCGATAGAAATGAACCGTGACAAGACGAGTGAGTTTGTCAGGTCCGTACTTTCTTCAGAGGTAGAATCAATCCAGCCGGTATTCGTAGATTACGACAGCGACATGAGTGTTCACAAGTTCAGAAACAATAACGAACTACTTTACAGGCAGAATGTTGACAACAGTCTGTTCACCTTGCAATATCGTATAAACCGCGGTACTAAGGCCGACAGGGAACTTGACATCGCAGCAGGATATATTACATATCTGGGAACAAAGACATTGACCACGGAGCAGTTCAAGAAAGAACTCTATCGTCTGGCGTGCAATGTCAGCATTTCTGCCAACGTAGGTTCCACGGTAATCACAGTATCCGGTCTTTCCGAAAACATGCCCCAGGCAGTCAAGTTGTGTGAACAATGGATAAACGGCGCAAAGGTAGATGAAGAAGCATACACCAAGATGGTGGACAATGAACTGAAGGCACGTGCCGATGCAAAACTCTCACAGCAGACATGCTTCAGGGCTCTGCGCGACTGGGTACGCTATGGTTCATTAAATCCGACAACCAACATAATGTCAACTGAAGAACTCCGTAATGCAAATCCTCAGTCGTTGCTTGACAAGATTGCCGACCTGAAGAACTATCAGCAGACAATCGTTTACTATGGTCCTCTTTCAGAGAAGGAAATAGTCCGTTTCATCGAAAAAAACCATAGTGTTGCCTCACATCCGGCAGCAACTTCTACAGGCGATGTCTTCCAACATCAGCCAATCAACGATTCAGCCGTTTACATTGCACCTTACGATGCAAAGAACATTTACATGATGATGATTTCCAACAACGGAGAGAAATATGACCCGGAAAACGTTGCTTCAGAAAGCCTGTTCAATGAATACTTCGGCGGCGGCATGAATACAATCGTATTCCAGGAACTCCGTGAAGCCCGTGGTCTGGCATATAGTGCGTCAGCTTACTATGTAGATGCAGCATATAAGGGCCAGGACAATAATTTCTATACCTATATTATCAGTCAGAACGACAAGATGATGGATTGTGTCGGCGTGTTCAACGACATAATTGAAAACATGCCGGTAAGTGCCTCTGCATTCCAACTCGCAAAGGACGCTCTCCTGAAACGCCTGGCAACGGAACGCACAATAAAGTCAGGAGTTCTCAGCAGTTACCTTGACGCAAGGAATCATGGTTTGGATTATGATATCAATAAGGTAATCTACGATAAGGTATCAGCAATGACCCTTGACGACGTCGTGAAGTTCCAGCAGAACCATCTCAAGAACCGTAAGTACCATTATGCCGTTCTTGGAAACGAGGCAGAACTCGATATGGAATCACTCGGTAAGAAAGGCGGAATCCAACGTCTCACCCTCGAACAGATATTCGGCTACTAAACCCAAATCGTCTGAGCAAATAAAAAAGCAGGTATGCCATATTGACATACCTGCTTTTCTTATATCGTGGTTTATGTATTGTTATTACATCATGCCGCCCATACCTGGAGCACCACCCATTGGCATTTCAGGCTTGTCTTCCTTAGCGTCACAGATTACACATTCCGTAGTGAGAAGCATACCAGCGATGGAAGCAGCATTTTCGAGCGCTACGCGAGTAACCTTAGTAGGGTCGATGATTCCGCTTTCACGAAGGTTCTCATACTTGTCCCTACGGGCATTGTAACCGAAGTCACCCTTACCTTCACGAACCTTCTGTACTACTACGGAACCTTCAAGACCGGCATTTTCCACAATCTGACGGAGAGGCTCTTCAATTGCACGCTTGATGATGTTGATACCGGTAGTTTCATCGGCATTCTCACCTTCAAGACCTTCGAGTGCTTCAATAGCACGAACAAGAGCAACACCACCTCCAGGAATAGTACCTTCCTCGATGGCAGCACGAGTAGCACAGAGTGCATCATCCACGCGGTCCTTCTTTTCCTTCATTTCCACTTCACTTGCAGCACCCACGTAAAGAACAGCAACACCGCCTGAGAGTTTAGCCAGACGCTCCTGAAGTTTCTCCTTGTCGTAGTCGCTTGTAGTATTCTTGATTTCGCTCTTAATCTGATTTACGCGGTCCTGGATATTCTGCTTATCACCCTTGCCGCCTACGATAGTAGTGTTGTCCTTTGACACAGTCACCTTCTCGCATGTACCGAGCATTTCGATAGTAGCCTGTTCAAGTTTCAGACCCTTCTCTTCGCTGATTACGATACCGCCTGTGAGGATTGCGATATCCTCGAGCATAGCCTTGCGGCGGTCACCGAATCCAGGAGCCTTGACAGCACATATCTTGAGTTGGCTGCGCAGGCGGTTTACTACGAGAGTAGTGAGTGCTTCCGAGTCGATGTCCTCAGCGATTACGAGAAGCGGACGTCCAGTCTGTACAGCAGGTTCAAGAATAGGAAGGAATTCCTTGAGGTTGGAAATCTTCTTGTCGTAGATGAGTATGAGAGGTGAATCCATCACACATTCCATCTTCTCAGTATCAGTAACGAAGTAAGGAGAGAGATAGCCACGGTCGAACTGCATACCCTCAACCACACCGATTGTAGTGTCGCGGCCCTTAGCCTCCTCGATAGTGATCACACCGTCCTTGCTCACCTTCTTCATGGCATCGGCAATGAGTTTACCGATTTCCTGATCGTTGTTAGCGCTGACAGTAGCCACCTGTTCAATCTTGTCGTAGTTGTCACCAATCTGTTCGCTTTGAGCCTTGATGTTTTCCACAACCTTAACAACAGCCTTGTCAATACCACGCTTGAGATCCATAGGATTTGCACCGGCAGCAACATTCTTCAGACCAGTTGCACAGATGCTCTGAGCCAATACAGTAGCAGTTGTAGTACCGTCACCGGCATCGTCGCCGGTCTTGCTTGCAACACTCTTTACCATCTGGGCACCAGTATTCTGGAAAGCGTCAGCAAGTTCAATTTCCTTTGCCACAGTCACACCGTCCTTAGTGATGTGAGGAGCACCAAACTTCTTTTCGATGATTACGTTGCGGCCCTTAGGACCGAGAGTTACCTTTACTGCATTTGCAAGTGTGTCGATACCCTGCTTCAGTTGTTCGCGGGCTTCGATATTGAATTTTATGTCTTTAGCCATAATCTTAAATATGAAAAGTTAATAAATAGAACTTGATAAACTATTATTTTCCAATAACTGCCAAAACGTCGCTTTGACGCATGATGAGATACTTAGTTCCTTCAAATTCGAGTTCGTTACCTGAATATTTGCCGTAGAGCACCTTGTCGCCTACAGCAAGCACCATTTCTTCGTCCTTAGTACCGTTGCCTACAGCAACAACTTCGCCCTGAAGCGGTTTTTCCTTAGCAGTATCAGGAATGATGATACCGCCGATTGTCTTTTCCTCAGCCGGTGCAGGAAGAACGAGCACGCGGTCTGCCAATGGTTTGATGTTCATAATTCTATGATTTTTTTATTGTGATTAAAGTCTTTTTTCTTAGGAACAAACCCTACAGCCCATTCCCGTTTCCATGAATGGAAAAAACAAAATCCATGCCATACGCAATATTTTCAGAATATGGGACAGACAGGTGACAGTTTGTCATATAAACGAGTAGCGGGTCATTAGGGACCCTTAAGTCCATATATACTGCAAATATGTGCATATTACCCACAGAATATTTATACAAATAATCTAATTTACTAAAAAAGTGTGCAAAATATTTGGTTGATATGAAAATAATACATAACTTTGCGGCGACTATAAGTAATTATAGTTTTGCTATAAGGTAAAGACTTTTTCATAGGAAGGGGCATGTTGTGAAACGTCGCCCCTTTATTTTTTGACACTCACAAAAGGCAAAAGTCTAAAGTCGATGAACGGTTATCGAATACCGTCTAAAGTCTAAGGTTTTTTTTGAGTCAACAAGTCAACGAGTCCACAAGTCAACGAGTTTTGCGTTTGCGTTTTTTGTTTTCGTAGGCTTTCAGCCGTTTCGTAGGCAAGGCCTTTATTACTTTAGGGTTCTTCCTCCTATCGTCCTTCGATGCTTCTTCGTTGTTCCTCCGTTGTTTCTCCGCTATTTGTCCGCTTTCTAACGGAGAAGTAGCAAAGTCACAGCAAAGTAGCATAAAGGGATGATACAAGGACGAGCGGACAAGATAATTCCCGTGTTGCATCCTGACATTATGTCCTTCTGAACACGGTGCAAAGGTAATGCATAATTGTTGTATCGACCAAACAATTCTTTCCTTATTTATGGGGGATGTAGCCAGTTGCGTCGTGTTGCCTTCATTTGCTTATTAAGAGTTTATAAGTTTAAGGGTTTAAAAGGCAATAAGTAGCCCCCTCCTCCGCCTCAAGGGGGAAAACGCAAACCCTAACGCAAACGCAAAATGTTGAGGTCCTGCTAAAACATATACATTTTTTCATTATTAAAAAATTAAAATTATAAACATTGATACAGCGAATATAACAAATAGTTTAGGAACGAGAAAATGTTTTAGGATTATTTAGATATAATCAGCAGAATATCAATATTTTAGCGAATTAGCAAATAGGAGTTAAAAGTGCAAAAACAACATGTCAATGAGTGGATAAACGAACGCAATCGCTAGCCGAAGTCCTCCCTAGAGCGACTTGATTCCGAAAGATTGACTCTGGCGGAACGGCTTCCATTCGAATTTATGAATTAATAGAACCTACCATTAATCTTTAACACGAATATAAGTATAATTGTGAGTAATGGTGATATTCATATTGTTGTCATCTTTACAGATTTTAGATTGTTGGAGAACAAGACTATCAGATGTAAGGCTAATAATCTTAAAACAATCCAATTCGTTTCTGCGCCCCAACAATGCTAGATATCGTCCCCTAGTAGATTTGCCTACTTGTAATTCATTGAATTTTGTTTGATTGGAAATTGCTAGATAATACTTGAAATGTTCATCATAGACATTCGGCATAACCTCTCCAGTGGATGGTTTGATAATTGGAACAGGAAATGTATATACTCTCGTTTGCGTTATTTCTGTTTTACCGAATGTCCAGTCAAGTTCCCTGTAATTTTTATTGGATGCGAGTTTCCATTTTGTCCCAACCAACTGACTGATATTAATAGTCTGCTGGGCATTCAGGTTTGAAATTTCAAAAAGAAGTATCAATATTGCGATAATATGTTTCATATGTAGTTGTGATTTATTTATAAAGAATATTTGATTGATATGCATGTGCTTCTGTTATTTGATATAATTCAATGGTGCAATATTTGCCATCGGCGGGATCTTTACATTGAAATGATGTAGGACTGAAGTAACCTTGAACCACCAATTCATGCCATTTTGGTAAACCGTTTATCGGATCTATATATTTTACGGTTATTAGCACTTGAATATTATTGTTGATGTACTGTGGAATCTCGGGAGGGTTAATACTATAAATATAAATCTCATTATCAGAATGTCACGGTTATGCGATAATTGTTGTAACCGAATTTGGAATGGTAATTGAAGTCAAGCCAGAACAGTCAGAAAATGCACCATATCCAATACTTGTAACCGAATTATCAAATTTAATAACACCCTTTCCGTTGGAATAAGTATTACTGATGATTGTTGTACCGAAAACATTGTAATATGGCTTCACAACTTCACCATCAGAACTGGTGTACCAAATCTCATTGTTGGGAATTTCTTCCGCATGTACTCCAATGCCTATCATCCAGAGTAGGCAAAGGAAAATTGTTTGTTTAATTTGCTTCATAATTATGTATTTATTAGTTATTTATCTGTATTTCTGATTTCTTTACGGTTGAATATACACTATCTTTTTCGTTCCTTAATGTTCTCTTCAATTTGAGTTATGTTTTCCGAATAATCAGTCATTTTGCGTTTCATAAATATCATCATGCAATAACTGTATATAATTAATGCTATAATAACTGTCATTACAAGAATTGTAGATGTGAATATTTGAAAGATGTTTTTTATTTCCCAATAAGTACAAATCCATGAAATTGCATTTGCCCAGAAATGCAGAATAACTGTGAATATGAGGTTATGGGTTTTTACAAAAATCAGTCCAAAAAGGAGCCCTAACAAGTCAAATCTATTTGTATAAAAAGATAATATTTTGTTTTTCTTTCTAATATTAACCACACAAATAATTAACAAAAAAGTGATACTGAATATAACAAAAAAAATAGTTTGCATCATTCCACCATTTTCGTCTTTCAAAAACATGATCAATGGACAATCAATAACCATTGCCAAAAGTATGGTTAGCAGGAAATATATTATTCGATTTGGAAAAAAAGTGTCTTTGTTCATCGATTATATTTTGTGTTTTATTTGATTCTGCTTGTATAAGCGACAGCAATCCTCGTTGAAATCCTTTGCAAAAGTAAGCATAAAAAATGAATCTACAAATTCATTTGGTAGAAAATATAAATAAAAGGCTACGCCTACGCAAACGCAAAATAATTAAACGCAAACCCTAACGCAAACGCAAAACTCGTTGACTTTTTTATCCACGAATTAGTGAATTAGTGAAATGATTATGCACGTCCTTTGACTGGGGAATTAAACTCGACGTTCGAATAACAGGACGCGTTTGGGTGGGTAAAACGCAAACGATAACGCAAACGCAAAACCAAAGAGGGCTGAAAGTCCGACACTCTACAGCCCAATCCGTAAGGGTTGGGTATCT
>JAKSJB010000007.1 GCA_024398475.1 Bacteroidaceae bacterium
CACGCAGGGAAGCAGAAGCAAAACGTAAGGCTGAACTTGAGGCAAAGGCTAAGGCAGAAGCAGCAGAGAAAGCACGCAGGGAGGCAGAAGCAGCAGAGAAAGCACGTAAGGAGACAGAAGCAAAACGTAAGGCTGAACTTGAGGCAAAGGCTAAGGCTGAAGCAGCAGAGAAGGCACGTAAGGAGGCAGAAGCAAAACGTAAGGCTGAGGCTGAAGCCAAAGCCAAGGCAAACGTCAACAGTCGTGTTTCAGGAGCCTTTGGAAAAAACGGAAACAATAGTGGCAACACTCAGGGAAGTGGCAACCAGGGTTCTCCTACCGGCAACAGTAACACTGGTAATGTCAATGGAGTGGGAGGAACAGGTAATGCATCTGCAAATGTTGGCTCACGTACGGTTAAGGTACTGGCAAAACCAAACTATTCCGACCGTACAAGCGAAGGAACGGTCATCGTGTCCATAACGGTCAATGCACAGGGTAGGGTGATTCAGGCAGCAATCAAGAGTTCTACTACCACTTCACCCCGACTTCAGCAGTCGGCACTTTCCGCAGCACGCAATTCCACATTCAGCATAGGAGAATCCAATGAGAACGGAACAATAACCTATGTGTTCAAGCAGAAATAACAATCCATGATACTATCCCTTCGTGACGTAAAAGTTCAGTACGAGGAAAAGACTGTCATAGACACCTTGTCCTTTCAGGTTGACAGAGGAGAAATACTTTGTCTGAAAGGTCATTCCGGCTGTGGCAAGACATCTGTAATCAATGCTGTCATGGGATTTGTACCCTTTATGGGAGAGATAACCGTCATGGACAAACATCTCACGGACAGTACGGTTGATGAGATACGTCGCCACATAGCATACATACCGCAGGAACTGGCACTTCCTCAGGAGACAGTTCTCGATATGGTACGACTGCCTTTTTCCCTGAAGTCTAACCGCCACGTATCCTTTTCTGAGAAACTGCTGTTTGATGAATGGAAAATGCTGAACCTTGAACCAGAACTGCTGTCACGTGGAACCAACGAGATAAGCGGTGGTCAGCGCCAGCGCATCATGCTGAGCGTTGCAGGACTGTTGGGGAAGGACTTGCTGCTTATCGATGAACCGACCAGCGCCCTTGACACAGGAAGCGTGCAACTCGTTCTCGACTATCTGCATTATCTTGCTTCGGAACGTAGTATGGCAATTGTTGCAGCATCCCATCATAGTGAAATAAGTAACGGAAGTACAAAAGTAATAGACTTTGATTGATATTGACATACAAGGATTGGGAATAGGACTGTTGCTGATGGTCATTCCATTGTTTTTCCTATACAAGACACGTACGGGACTTGTCCATTCCACGCTTTCAGCCATCATACGCATGATAGTACAGTTGTGGCTGATAGGACTCTACCTTCAGTATCTCTTCATATATGACATTTGGTGGGTTAACCTCATCTGGGGTATCATCATGACACTTGTGGCAACCGGAACTGCATTGCAGCGTACACGCCTCCGTCCTCAGTTGATTGGCATACCGCTCTTTGTGGCGTTTCTGTCCACTTCCATTGTAATAGCTATCTATTTCATGGGATTGGTACTCTACACATCTGATGCACCATCAGTAACTCCATTTACGTTCACCTCCCTGTTTTCTGCCCGCTATTTCATACCGATATTCGGCTTGCTTTTGGGCAACATGCTTGGAGTGAACGTGTTGTCTCTCACTACATATTTCGACGGTATACGACGTGAAAAGCAGATGTATCGCTATCTGCTTGGAAACGGTGCCTCACGTTGGGAAGCCACACTTCCGTTCCTTCGTCAGGCAATTATCAAGTCGTTCAATCCATGTATAGCCAATATGGCAGTCATGGGACTTGTAGCAATGCCGGGTACCATGATAGGTCAGATTCTTGGAGGAAGCGACCCAAGTCAGGCAATAAAGTATCAGATGATGATTGTTGTCATCACCTTTGCTGCCTCCATGATTTCCCTCATGCTTACCATAAGTCTTGCTTCCACCCGTTGCTTCGACCGCATGGGACGACTTAAAGATATCTATTAATCCCCATTCAAATAAAAAAGCGCCACTCGAAAGTGACGCTTTGGTTCAATGGCTTCGCCGGTTCAATTAAGGCTGACGCCTTGGTTCAATTGGCTTCGCCGGTTCAATTGAGGCTACGCCTCGGTTCAAGGTTCAATTGAGGCTGACGCCTTGGTTCAAAGTGGGTTGCTGAAAGTTAAACTATTAAACCCTTAAACTCTTAAACTTTTAAAACCTTACTTAATCAAATCGATACTGCGCTTGATGAAATTGCTGAGTGCTTCGCCTTGGAGGAGTCCGTTCTGGAGAAGTGCAAGGTCTATGAGTTGATGAACAGTCTGGTTGCCCTTTGCATATTCGGCAACAACGTCTGACTTCTTTGCTTTCTCTGCTTCGATGTCCTTGCGTGTCTGTTCGAGGTTGTCCTTGCTTTCCTGACTGATTTCATCCCATTTCTTATCCTTCTGGTCCTGCTCTATCACCTGACGGCGTGCATCGAGTCCCTTCAGTTCCTGTTCTATAGGTTTAAGAGCATCTGCCGTGGCTGTCTCACCATCTGAGAGGATACGCTTGATGATGGCATTGTCTGTGTTGAGTATAATGTTCATCATGTCAGGCATATCACCATAGAACGACATTCCTGGTTGCAGACGTGCCATTTCCTTCATGCGTCGCATATATTCGCTCTGGGTAATGGTGATAGGTGCTGCTTCTGCTCCCAGTGACTGTGCCTCAACGTGGAATTCGGTTTTGTTGAGTTTAGGCATCTGAGTCTGGAATATAAGGTTGAGTACGGAGTCTTCACTTACTTCAGTTGCGTTGGCGTCTTCCTTCTGAATGAGTCGGTTGACAGTATCGGAGTCAACGCGTACGAAACGTGTCTTTTCCTGCTTCTCTTCAAGCATACCGAGCATTGCTGCATCGAGTTCACCGTCCATGAGAAGTACGTTGTAACCCTTGTCCTGTGCAGCCTTGATGTATGAATACTGTGCATCGCGGTTCTGTGCATAGAGATAGATGACGTTGCCGTCCTTGTCTGTCTGTTCTGCCTTTACAAGATCGCGGTACTCTTCGTATGTGAAGTACTTACCTTCCGTATCCTTGAGAAGTGCATAAGACTTAGCCTTGTCGTAGTAGTCAGGTTGTGAAAGCATTCCGTAGTGGATGAATATCTTGATGTCATCCCATTTGGATTCGAATTCCTTGCGGTCCTGCTTGAAGATTGACTGAAGACGGTCACTTACCTTCTTCGTGATGTATGTTGAAATCTTCTTTACGTTGCTGTCGCTCTGAAGGTAACTGCGGCTCACGTTGAGCGGAATGTCTGGAGAGTCGATTACTCCGTGGAGGAGTGTAAGGAAGTCGGGCACGATACCTTCTACGGAATCGGTTACGAACACTTGATTGCAGTATAGTTGAATCTTGTTCTTCTGGAGTTCAAACTGATTGTTGACCTTAGGGAAGTAGAGCACACCTGTGAGGTTGAACGGATAGTCCACGTTGAGATGTATCCAGAAGAGAGGCTCGTTTGCCATTGGATAAAGTTCGCGATAGAACTGCTTATAGTCCTCGTCCTTGAGGTCGGCAGGTTTCTTTGTCCAGAGTGGGGTAGTGTTGTTGATGATATTGTCCTCTTCTGTCTCCACCTGTTTTCCGTCCTTCCATTCCTTCTTCTTGCCAAAGGCAATGCTTACTGGGAGGAAGTGGCAGTATTTGCTGAGCAGTTCCTGAATCTTGTTCTCTTCAAGGAATTCCTTACATTCATCGTCGATATACATGATGATGTCGGTACCGCGTTCTGCCTTTTCGGCATCTTCGATGGAATACTCCGGACTTCCGTCGCATGACCATTTTACAGCCTTTGAACCTTCCTTCCAACTCTTGGTAATGATTTCAACCTTGTTGCTGACCATGAAGGCTGAATAGAATCCAAGTCCGAAGTGTCCGATGATGGCGTTGGCATCTTCCTTATACTTGTCGAGGAAGTCGTTGGCGCTTGAGAAAGCAATCTGATTGATGTACTTGTCAATCTCTTCTTCCGTCATACCAATTCCTCGGTCGCTTACTGTGAGAGTACCTGCCTCCTTGTTGAGACTTACGCGTACTGTGATGTCACCCATGTCCTCCTTCATCTCGCCACGCTGGGCAAGTGTACGGAGTTTCTGTGTTGCATCGCATGCGTTGCTTACAATCTCACGGAGAAAAATGTCGTGGTCGCTGTACAAGAACTTTTTGATAACGGGGAATATGTTCTCGGTGGTTACCCCAATGTTTCCTTTAGCCATAATGTCTTATGTTTATTATGTTAGTTGTATTATTTCCATGAGTCGGAACTGCAAATTCAGTACCAGTAAATAATTACTGACATTTTGTCGTTATTTTTTATGTAATAGTTTATGATTTCGTTTAATATTTCCTATCTTTGCAAAATCAAAGTCAAATGACAATAATTTAAGAATCATATACGGATTATGAACAAGCAACAACTGATTACAGAAATACGCCGTATCGCAAAGGAAAAGAATGCTGTGATACTGGCTCATTACTATACCAATGACGATATACAGGATATCGCAGACTTTGTAGGTGACTCTCTTGCTCTGGCTCAAAAGGCAGCCAAGACAGATGCCGACATCATAGTGATGTGCGGTGTGCACTTTATGGGTGAGACCTGTAAGATTCTGTGTCCTGAAAAGAAGGTTCTCGTACTCGACATGAATGCTGGCTGTTCACTTGCTGACAGTTGTAACGCCAATGACCTGCGTACCTACAAGGCAGAACATCCCGGGTACAAGGTAGTAAGTTACGTGAATACCACCGCCGCCGTCAAGGCTCTGTCCGATGTGGTGGTGACAAGCAGTAACGCCATGAAAGTTGTGGAGAGTTATCCTGAGAACGAAAAACTGATATTCGGTCCCGACCGCAACCTTGGTTCCTATATTAACCAGATAACAGGTCGAAACATGTTGCTATGGGATGGCGGATGCCATGTTCACGGACGGTTCTCACTCAACGCATTGTCCCTTCTCAAGAGTCGGCATCCTGAAGCAAAGGTCCTTGTACACCCTGAATGTCCGAAAGACTTGAGGTCTTTTGCCGATGTGATTGGTTCTACTGCCGACCTGCTCAAGTATGCAGTAAATTCTGATTCCGATGAATTCATCGTTGTAACAGAATCAGGAATACTCCACAAAATGTATGAGGCATGTCCTGATAAGCATTTCTATCCTGTTCCGCCATCAACAACGGAAGAGGGTGAAAGCAGTACTTGCAATGAATGCAGTTACATGAAACTCAATACGCTTGAGAAACTCTATGATGCCCTGACTAAGGAACAGCCTGAAATCACGGTTGATGCAGATATCGCTAAAGAGGCTCTGCGTCCAATCGAAAAGATGCTGAGTCTGAGTTAAGTAAGGGGGTAAAGCCTACCCCTAACCCCTCCCTCAAGGGAAGGGAATAAAGGGTTAAAAGTTTAAAGGTTGACTTTCTGTAACTCACTTTGAACCAAGGCGCAAGCCTCAATTGAACCGGCGAAGCCAATAACGTTAGTAAAAATAACCGTAATTAGTAATATGACAAAAGTTGCTGCACTCGTATCGGGTGGTGTGGATTCAGCAGTAAGTGTTCACATGCTGAAGGAACAAGGATATGAGCCACATCTCTTCTACATAAAGATTGGTCCTGACAAGGATACGGAATGGAACTGTACCTCAGAAGAGGATATGGAGATATGCCGTTGGCTTGCAATGAAATACGGATGTAAACTCGATGTGATAGATCTTCACAGGGAATACTGGGAGAAGGTGGTGGGTTACACTATGGAGAAAGCCCGAATTGGTTTGACTCCCAATCCTGATGTGATGTGCAACAAACTCATCAAGTTCGGTTGCTTTGAAGATGTGGTCGGTAAGGAATTCGACCTCACGGCTACCGGGCATTATGCAACTACAGAAATCGATGGAGAAGGACGCAAGTGGCTGTGCACCAGTCCCGACCCCGTAAAGGACCAGACAGACTTCCTGTGCCAGATCAATTCGCTTCAGGTGTCAAAACTAATTTTTCCAATAGGTCACATGATGAAGAACGAGGTGAGGGATATAGCCGACAGGGCTGGTTTGCTCAACGCAAGACGCAAGGACAGTCAGGGTATATGCTTTCTTGGAAACATCGACTTCCGCGACTATATTAGACGTCATCTCGGCGACAATCCCGGTGATGTACGTGAATTGGAAACGGGCCACAAGATAGGTACGCATCAGGGACTGTGGTTCTATACCATAGGTCAGAGAAAAGGTCTTGGATTCGGTGGCGGTCCGTGGTTCGTGGTTAAGAAGAACCTGAAACGCAACATACTTTTCGTGAGTCATGGCTACGACCCGGAAAAGGTGTATAAGGACCATATCCACATGACGGACTTCCATTTCATAACGGCTCCGTTTGAAGACCTTGATGCAACACAGAAGATAACGTTCAAGATACGCCATACGCCTGAATTCCTTGAAGGTACACTTACAAAGGATAGTGACGGAGACTGGTTGCTGAAGGCAAAGAACAAGATTCACGGTGTGGCTCCCGGTCAGTTCTGTGTGGTATATGACGAAGACCATCACAGATGTTGGGGTAGTGGGGAGATTGTATAAGGGGGAGAAATGGCCCTTAGCCTTTAGCCATTGGCCATTGGCCATTAGCCATTGGCTTGCCATCCGGACGGTCACTCGTAGACTTGTTGACTCGTAGACTTGTTGACTCATAGACTTGCTGACTCATTGACTTGTTGACTCATAGACTTGTTGACTTGTTGACTCGTAGACTTGTTGACTCATTGACTTGTAGACTCATAGACTTGTTGACTCATAGACTTGTTGACTCATAGACTTGTTGACTCATAGACTTGTTGACTCGTAGACTTGTTGACTTGTAGACTCGTTGACTTGTAGACTTGTTGACTTGTAGACTACTAAATTAATAATCAAATCCAATGAATAGAATAACAAAATACTTATGGATAGCGGGTGCAGTATTCATGATGTGGTCATGCTGTCATGAAGATGTGAATCAGAAAGTGGATGATCTTTATGACCGTATGAGTCAGGAGGAGAGGATTGCACAACTGCATGGTATCTATCTTGAAGAACTGTTTGACGCTGACGGAAAACTTGATGAAGCCAAGTGTAAGGAACTGATCCCAAACGGTGCGGGACATATCTCGCAGTATGCCTTCAATGCCGGAATAGAACCCAACAAGGTCCGTGATATGGTGGCACAGATACAGGATTGGCTCATACACAATACTCCCAATGGTATTCCAGCCCTTGCTCATGAGGAAGTGCTTACAGGTGTGAATGCCGAAGGAGCAACAATATATCCACAGCAGATTGGACTGGCTTGTTCGTTTAATACCGCACTTGCCGAAAAAAAGACATATCAGACAGCAACTGCACTTCGCAGAATAGGCGGATTCCTTGCTCTGTCTCCAATGGTGGACGTGGTGCGTAATCCTTCGTTCAACCGTCTGGAAGAATCCTATGGCGAAGACGCATATCTATCGGCAGCCATGGGAACAGCCTTCGTGAAAGGTCTGCAGCACGGTAATCTCCGTGACGGAGTAGCCGCATGCACAAAACACTATCTCGGATACGGTGGAGGTGGTGATGCCGATACAAAGGAACTCATGGAAGAAATACTGCTTCCTCACGAAACCATCATCCGTACGGTTGGAAGTAAGGTGGTGATGACAGGCTATCATGCCATTGACGGTACAAAGTGCGTGGCAAACCGACATATTCAGAAAGACATTCTGCGCAACTATCTGAAGTTCGACGGTATCATGGTGAGTGACTATGGTTCCATTGAACAGATAGATGATTCCCTGAACGATGTGGAGAGGGCTGCTGCAGCCATCAACGCAGGTAACGACGTGGATTTCCCTACCGGCAACAGTTACCGCCACCTGCAGGAAGCGATTGAAAAGGGACTGGTGAGTCAGGAAACTCTTGAGGCAGCCGTGAAACGAGTTCTTCATCTGAAAGCCGCCGTGGGGTTGCTTGACGACAATCCAAAGCTCTATGACAGCGGTGACATAGAATTTGACAACAGGGAAGAACGACATACAGCCTACACACTTGCCACTCAGTCGGTGGTACTGCTTCAGAACAACGGCATACTTCCGCTGAAAGACCCAAGGAAGATATTGCTTACAGGACCTAATGCCAATGGCATGTGGGCAATGCTCGGTGACTATACCTATCCAGCCATGCGCTTCTTCTGGCGTTCCGACATAGTGGACGGACAGCATCCGCATATCGTGTCGCTCAAGGAAGGAATGGAAGACAGAAAACCCGACGGATTCAGCATAGACTATTCCCGTGGATGCGAATGGACTGATTCCGTTGAAACCCTCGTTGACAAAAGCGGAGACCCCCGTGTGGCATATCTCGTGAAGATACAGGACCGAATGATTGACAGCGGAGAAGAAGCAGACATGGATGAAGCCGTCCGTATGGCTGCCGATAATGACGTAATCATAGCAGCGGTGGGAGAAAACGCCATACTGTGTGGTGAAAACCGCGACCGCACTACATTACGCCTGCCCGGAAGTCAGGAAAAGTTCGTGGAACGACTCATTGCTACAGGCAAACCGGTAGTACTCGTAGTGTTCGGCGGACGTGCACAGGTAATCTCGGGATTGGCAGAAAAGTGTGCAGCAGTCATTCAGGCATGGTATCCGGGTGAAGAAGGCGGAAATGCACTCGCCGACATCATCTACGGAAAGGTGTCACCATCCGGCAAACTGTCGGTCAGTTATCCGGCAGAAGAATTGCATGAACCAATCTGCTACAACTACGGAAACACAGATGACCCACGCATAGCCTATCCGTTTGGATTCGGCCTCAGTTACACCACATTCGAATACTCCAACTTCAAGGTTGACAGTTCGGCTGCAGTAGATGCATGCTGGTTCAACGTGAGTGTTGATGTATGCAACACCGGTGACATGCTTGCCGACGAGATAGTTCAACTCTATGCATCACCACTGGAACGTTCAGCAAAACTCAAGCCAATCCAATTGAAGGGATTCAGGCGTGTGACTCTGAAACCAGGTGAGAAGAAAACCGTGAAGTTCCGCATGTCGCCACAGCAACTGGCATATTATTCAGACGGTCACTGGACCATCGACAGTGGTCGCTACCAGATAAAGATAGGAGCCTCATCGGCTGATATCCGTCAGGAGGGAGAAATCCGTCTGACGGGCAAACAACACACAATGCCATTGCGCTCACATTATTTTGCTCAATGATGGCATGTGAATTATTAACCCTTAATCCTTGATTGCTATGATTATTTATCCAAATGCCAAAATCAACTTAGGACTCAACGTGGTAGAGAAGCGTCCTGACGGCTACCATAACCTTGAGACCGTGTTCTACCCAATCCCATTGCAGGATGCAATAGAAATAACTGCCGTTGACAATGAGAAACAGACCGAAGAAAATGTCGACTACAGACTGAAAGTGACGGGAAACCTTCTTGACGGTACGCCCGACGACAATCTGGTGATAAAGGCATACAGGTTGCTGCGCAACGATTTCGATATCGCACCATGTGCATTCAATGTGTTCAAGCACATTCCAACTGGTGCCGGACTCGGAGGCGGCAGTAGTGATGCAGCCTTTACCATAAAGGCATTGAACGACAGGTTCGGACTTGGACTTACCGATACGCAGATGGAGAAATATGCAGCCCGACTCGGTGCCGACTGTGCCTTCTTCATAAGGAACAAGCCCGTTATGGCAACCGGAATAGGAAACGTGTTCTCTCCGATAGATCTGTCACTGAAAGGCAAGACACTTGTACTGGTAAAACCCGATATATTCGTATCTACACCTGATGCCTACAGGCTCGTAAAACCGCATAAGCCCGAACAGTCGCTGGCTGAACTGCTGAAACAGCCGATAGAGACCTGGAAGGACAATGTGAAGAACGACTTTGAAGTGAGCGTGTTTGCCAAATATCCAGAGATAGCAGGTATAAAGGACATGCTCTACGACCTCGGTGCAGTATATGCATCCATGTCGGGCAGCGGAAGCTGCGTGTTCGGTATATTCGACCAACCGCTGGAACATGTTGACGACAGTTTTGCCGGATATTTCTGCCGACAGAGAGAGTTGGAATAGCCAATAGCAACATAAAATGGAAAATAATAACGAAAAGACCGAAATACTGAATCTGCGTAAGGAACTGCATCAGCACAACCACAGTTACTATGTGCTGAATCAGCCCACCATCTCGGATTATGAGTTCGACCAAAAGATGCACCATTTGGAAGAACTGGAGGCGAGGCATCCTGAAATGGCAGACCCCAATTCGCCAACCCAGCGTGTGGGCAGCGACCTGAATCAGCAGTTTGCCCAGGTAGCCCATAAGTATCCTATGCTGTCGCTTGCCAACACCTACAACGAGCAGGACGTGACAGACTTCTATCAGAGGGTGAAGGACGGACTTGAAGGCGAGGACTTCGAGATAGTTGCCGAGATGAAGTACGACGGATTGAGCATCAGTCTTACATATATTGACGGAAAACTGACCCAGGCAGTGACGAGAGGTGACGGAGTGAGAGGCGACGATGTGACCAACAACGTGCGTACCATACGCTCCATACCGTTGCAACTCCAGGAAGGCAGCGGCTATCCCCACGAGTTTGAGATACGTGGAGAGATACTTATGCCGTGGACCAGTTTCGAACGTCTGAACCAGGAACGCGAACAGCGGGAGGAACCCCTCTTTGCCAACCCACGAAATGCAGCAAGCGGTACTCTGAAAAGTCAGAACTCGGCTGTGGTGGCTGAACGTGGACTCGATGCCTACCTCTACTATCTGCTCTTGCCCAATACCGTGGAAAAGACAGAAACCAAACCCGTGGAGAAGTCTCCGTCGATGCAACTCGACCTTTTCGGCGACATGATGAATACACAGCCGGTTCAGCAGGAAACCGACAGTCCAACCGATGATGCAGGGGAGAATGAAGTCATGCACACCCATTTCGGTTCACTTCAGCAGGCACGTCAATGGGGATTCAAGATAAGTCAGGGAATGAAACTCTGCCATTCGCTCCAGGACGTTCTCGACTTCATAGAATACTGGGATACGGAACGAAAGAACCTGCCGGTGGCAACCGACGGAATAGTACTGAAAGTCAACTCCCTTCAGCAGCAGCGCCATCTGGGATATACCGCAAAGTCACCAAGGTGGGCGATAGCCTATAAGTTCAAGGCAGAACGCGCATGCACCCGACTCAACGAAGTGACCTATCAGGTGGGACGCACAGGAGCCATCACCCCTGTGGCAAACATGAATCCGGTACAGTTGGCAGGAACCGTAGTAAAGCGTGCATCGCTGCACAATGCCGATATAATAGCCCAACTGGACCTCCACATAGGCGATATGGTGTATGTGGAGAAAGGCGGAGAAATCATACCGAAGGTAGTGGGTGTCGACGTGCAGCAGCGAACAGCAGACCTCCAACCCGTGAAGTTCATAGTCACCTGTCCCGAATGCGGTACACCATTAGTCCGCTACGAAGGCGAGGCAGCACATTACTGTCCCAACGACACCGGTTGTCCTCCTCAGATAAAGGGACGGATCGAGCATTTCATCTCACGCAAGGCAATGAATATAGAAAGTCTCGGTCCCGAAACCGTAGATGACTTCTATCAGCGTGGACTTGTAAACGACATAGCAGACCTCTATTCACTCACGGCAGCACAGGTGTCCAACAACAATCCCAACCGTGCAGTATCGGCACGAAATGCAGTAACCGCCATACGCAACTCAGTGAACATACCGTTCGAGAGGGTAGTATTTGCCATCGGCATACGGTTCGTGGGCGAAACGACAGCCAAACTGATTGCACGCAAGTTCCGCACAATGGATGCCCTGGAAACAGCCACCAAGGAACAGTTGCTCGAAGTGGACGGAGTGGGGGAGGTGATAGCCGACAGCGTACTTCAGTACTTCGCCAACGAAAAGAACCGAGCCACACTTGCCCGCCTGAAGGAAGCAGGATTGCAGATGTCCCTGTCGAGTGAGGAACTTGAAGGCATGACCACCAAACTGGAAGGCATGAGTATCGTCATAAGCGGAGTGTTTGCAAGGCACAGCCGCGACGAATACAAGGCAATGATAGAGAAGAACGGCGGAAAGAACGTAGGCAGCATAAGTGCCAAGACCACCTTCGTCCTTGCCGGAGAAAATATGGGACCGGCCAAACTTGAAAAGGCTCAGAAACTGGGCGTAAGAATCATTGATGAGGATGAGTTTCTGCGTATGTTGGAGTAAATATCGCATTTTTATACATTCAGCAACAATATTTCGCAATAATTTTGTACCTTTGCACCCAATTATAAAATAATGCAAGAGACATAATACAACATACAAATATGACACACAAACAATTCAAAGGACTTGGCATTGCACTCGTTACACCTTTCACCGCAGAAGGTGAGGTTGACTATACTGCATTGCGCAGACTTGTTTCATACCAACTGAGCAATGGTGTGGACTTTTTATGTATTCTCGCTACAACAGGTGAAACCCCATGTCTGTCGGCAGATGAAAAGAAGAAAGTCAAGGATGTAATCATTGAGACAGTCAAGGGTCAGATTCCTATCATCATGGGTTGCGGAGGCAACAACACACAGCAGGTGATTGAAACACTCAAGACCGAAGATTTCACAGGAATAGACGGAATACTCAGCGTATGTCCGTTCTACAACAAGCCATCTCAGGAAGGACTCTATCAGCACTTCAAGGCAATTGCAGCCGCAACATCACTTCCGGTAGTGCTATACAACGTACCAAGCCGCACAGGAGTAAACCTTACGGCAGAAACCACACTCCGTCTTGCACGCGACGTTGAAAACATCGTAGCCATCAAGGAAGCCAGCGGCAACTTTACCCAGATAGACGACATCATAAAGAACAAGCCGGCAGACTTCGACGTGATATCAGGTGACGACGGAATCACATTCCCACTAATCACACTCGGAGCCACAGGCGTAATCAGCGTGATAGGAAACGCACTCCCTGCCGAATTCGGACGTATGGTAAGAATGGCACTTGCCGGTGACTACCAGAATGCGCTTCCAATCCACCACAAGTTCACGGAATTGTTCAAGTTACTCTTCGTCGACGGAAACCCAGCCGGAGTAAAAGCCATGCTCAACGCAATGGGCTTTATTGAAAACCAACTCCGACTTCCACTCGTTCCTGCCAAGATCACAACATTCAGTCAGATATCAGAAATACTGCGTCAACTGAATATTAAACTCTAAATCAGAAAGATGCCACAAATATCAGTACGAGGCACACAAATGCCTTCATCTCCAATACGAAAACTTGCACCCCTTGCCGAACAGGCAAAGCAGAAGGGAGTGCACGTCTATCATCTCAACATCGGTCAGCCCGACCTCCCCACACCACAGGTGGCACTTGATGCGATGAAGAACATAGACCGCAGCATATTGGAGTATTCACCTTCACAGGGCTACAGAAGTTACCGTGAAAAACTTGTAGGCTATTACGACAAATACAATATCAAACTCACCGCCGACGACATCATCATCACCAGCGGTGGAAGTGAGGCAGTACTCTTTGCCTTCCTCTCATGTCTCAACCCAGGCGACGAGATAATCGTACCGGAACCAGCCTATGCCAACTACATGGCATTTGCCATTTCAGCCGGAGCCGTAATCCGCACCATCGCCACAACCATCGAGGAAGGATTTGCCCTTCCGAAGGTAGAGAAGTTCGAGGAACTTATCAACGAGCGTACAAGAGCCATACTTATCTGCAACCCAAACAACCCAACAGGCTATCTCTACACACGTCGTGAGATGAACCAGATACGCGACCTCGTAAAGAAGTACGACCTGTATCTCTTCTCCGACGAAGTATATCGTGAATTCATATACACAGGCTCCCCATACATCTCAGCATGCCATCTTGAAGGCATAGAGAACAACGTGGTACTCATCGACTCCGTCAGCAAGCGCTATTCAGAATGCGGAATCCGAATCGGAGCACTCATCACCAAGAACAAGCAGGTACGTCAGGCAGTGATGAAATTCTGCCAGGCACGCCTTTCGCCACCCCTCATCGGTCAGGTCATAGCCGAAGCCTCACTCGACACCCCTGACGACTACATGCGAGACATCTACGACGAGTACGTGGAACGGCGCAAGTGCCTCATTGACGGACTCAACAGAATCCCCGGCGTATATTCACCAATCCCAATGGGAGCATTCTACACAGTAGCCAAACTCCCCGTTGACGATGCCGAGAAATTCTGTGCATGGTGTCTTGAAGAATTTGAGTACAAGGGCGCAACCGTGATGATGGCACCAGCCGCAGGATTCTACACCACACCCGGAGCCGGCATCAATCAGGTGCGTATAGCCTACGTTCTCAAGAAGGAAGATTTGGCAAAGGCACTGATAGTGTTGAAGAAAGCACTCGAAGCATACCCTGGACGAACAGAATGAGTTTAGCAAAATTCATAGCACGTCGCATCTATACTGACAGGAATGCGGAACAGAACGAAATATCCCGCCCTGCCATTCAGATTGCTCTGCTCGGTATTATCATCGGTACAGCCGTGATGATATTGAGCATTGCTGTCATTATGGGGTTCAAGCAGCAGATTACCAAGAAAATATCCGGATTCGGTTCCCACATACAGGTCGTTTCGCTCACCCGCAATGTCGACAACGAACTCATGCCCGTGCTCACCACCGACAGTCTGAAGAAGGTAGTGATGAGCACCCCCAACATAAGCCATGTGCAGCGATATGCCGACATGATGGGCATGGTGAAGACCGAAGACGACTTTCTCGGAATCCAGTTCAAGGGAATAGGCGAAGACTACGACACCACCTTCCTGCATGAGAATCTTGTGGAAGGACACATGCCACCGTTCTCAGCCAAGGAATCCTCAGGCAGCCTCGTAATATCCCGCTATATAGCCGATAAACTCCATCTCAGCCTCGGCGACAAGGCATACACCTATTTCATCACACCTACTGGAATGCGTGCCCGCAAGTTCAGCATAGAAGGAATCTACCAGACCAACCTCTCCGAGTACGACAAGTCAACCGTCATAACCGACATCTTCACCATCCGACGGCTCCACAACTGGAACGAAGACCAGTCCACCGCATTTGAAATATACACCAAGGACTTCGGAAAGGTGAAGGAAACAACCGACCTGCTGGTCGAAAAGGTAAACCACCGTACAGACCGCGACGGCTGCACCTATGGCGCATTCCACATCAAGGAACTTGCCCCCAACATCTTCTCATGGCTGGGCGTACTCGACATGAACGTAGTCATCATCCTCGTGCTGATGATACTCGTAGCCACGGTCACCATAATGTCAGGATTGCTCATCATCATGCTCGAACAAGTAAGCATGATAGGACTCCTGAAAGCCCTGGGAGCAACCAACTCATCAGTACGCAGCATATTTATCCACTTCGGATTCAAGATGGTAGTAAAAGGAGTAGTCATAGGCAACATCGTGGCACTCATTCTCGCCGCCCTTCAATACTACACCCACATCGTGAGCCTTGATGCCGAAGCCTATTACATAGATTCCGTACCGATCCAGTTCCACTGGCTCTATTTCCTGCTCATAGATGCCGCCACCCTGCTCGTCACATATATCGTCGTAGTAGGATCCACCCATCTCGTATCCATCAGCAAGCCAGCCCAGGCACTCCGGTTCGAATAGACCGTCACAGTTTTTCATAGAACATAATTAAGCACATAAAAAGGGACCTTGAGTCATACAACAGACCCAAAGCCCCCGAATCGCTCAGTGCGGTTTAACCGCAGATTTTAGAAACCACCGCCGAATCCACCTTCGTCGTCATCATCGTCATCCGTGTTGCTTCCCGAGTTGCCACCGTTGTCAGTATTAGTGCCGGCACCACCGTGCCCCACACTAAAAATCGATGAATAAATACTGCAGAATCAGCAATTTGTCCTGACAGGCGAGTCCAGCAAGCATTGAATCAATATGGTATTGGACAAAATCCATCGGCTGCGATTCGCAATCCCTTGACATCGCTGAAAAAAATGTGCTGTGGAATAGAAGTAAATCGGAGAAAACATTGCAGAAAAATTTATAAAAGTGTATCTTTGCAGATGCAAACTGCAAAACTAATTAAATAATCAATCAAATAATAAATTAAAACGATTCAATCAATTCAATCAGGGAGAATGCTATTATGGGTGTGAAGATTGGTTCCACAGCGGGATACATGTATATGGACATGTGGGTGTTGGCGAGTATCATTCAGTTGGGAACTTTCAACTTCTGCCGTCGTCCGAAACGAGGATAGGGTGGCGCTTTGGATTAATTTCAACTGTAGTAAATAATTGATGAATGGTATGAAAATTACTATCAAAAGAATTTGTGCTGTACTGGCTTGGTGTGCCTTGGCGGTTCTGTGTGTCTGCTTCTACAATGTTGTTTCGCACAGCAGGAAGCATTATGTGAAAGACGGCACGTATGTCACTTGCTCGGAGAGTTTCGGCTGGAACGGACTGCTGACGTGCAAGGTTACTTTCAGGGATTGCAGGATTGCTGATATTGATGTTGTTGAAGAGTTTGATACCCAAACGTCTGATATTGGCCTGATGGCTTTCGAAAGGTTTATTCCAAGACTGATTGAGACTCAGGACCTGGGGGTTGACTGTGTGACGGGTGCTACCTACACTTCACAGGCTATACGTCAATGTGTAGCGGATGCTATTGGAATGGCTGGCGGCAACAGCAAGGACTGGTATCAGAAGATTGAAAAAACGAATAATAGAAGGGTACATCTGGATGGTTATGACGTGATTGTTGTCGGATTGGGCGGTTCGGGCATATATGCCTATGCGGCGGCTGCTTATTCGGGGGCAAAGGTGTTCGGATTGGAGAAGACTGCAAAATTGGGCGGACAGTCTGCTACGGTTTCCGGTCCGATGGCTATAGGGTCGGTCAATGCGGCGGACCTGTTCGGAAAGAGTGGTGTTGATTCTGAGGACCTCTATGATGTGTGGGTGGATTATGCGGGACTCTCTAAGGCGGATGTCATCAGGCAGGCAATAGGCAAATCGGGAACGGCTCTCGACTTTTACATGGATAACTATGGTGTCGGTCTGCTGCGTGCGGGAGCTTCGCTGACTAATCCTGGATGGGATAGACTGTGGTATGTTTTCATGCCTGACACTACTATGGTTTCGACCACCCGAAACAAGACTTATCTGTTCCGTAATATGATGGAAAAGGCTGTTTCTGCCGGCAAGGACAATCGCTATGAACTGGAAATGACTGCCAAGTCTCTTATCATGGATGGAAACGACAGCATTCGTGGTGTGTTGGCTGAGAAAAATGACGGCACTCTGTATGAAATCTACGGCAGAAACATTATCCTTGCTACTGGTGGATATATCGGAAATCCGGAAATGGTGAAGAAGAACCTGGGTTGTATGCCCAAGACTATGGCTTATACGGTCAACGACGGAGCGGGCATCAATATGGCTGTCGAGGCAGGGGCTGCCACATATAACATTTCTGTTCCTCCGATTATTCATGTCGTTCAGGTACCGAACATCATCAGGAACGATGACCTGACTGCCGAACAGAAAAGTATTCTGTCGGCTATGGCTCTTGCCAAAAATCAGATTTGTGTTACGGTGAGGGGTGAGATATGGAATGCCGAAGATCCTATATGCCTTGCTCCTGGTTTCATGTATTATGTGCTTTTCCCAAAATCTCAGATTGAACGGTTCAAGACGGCTGGGTTGCCTGAGAGTTATGCGAGGAATGTGCCTCACATATTGTGTCAGTCGGGGTCTTCGACGGTCCAGGTGGGCAAACCGGTCAAGTCGCTTGATGCCATTTTGAAAATGGGTATCAAATATGGTGATGTGCTAAGGGCTGGATCTGTTGCTCAACTTGCAAAACTGATAGGGTGTTCGGCTGATACGCTTTCTATGTCACTTAAGGGTTTTGATACTGAATTCTATGCTGTGATTGCTGCTGGGTATTCTTATGGTACTGCGGGGGGGCTTGATGTGGATGTCAACTGCAATGTGCTTGATACGCATGGAAAACCTATTCCGAATCTGTATGCTGTGGGCAATGACTGTCTGGGAGTGGAGAATGCTGCCGGCAAACCTTATACTCCATGGGGTGGACAGGCTCATTCCTGGGCAATGACTTCAGGGTATATAGCGGGTATGCATGCTGCCAGGTAGGCTTATTACTTTCGTACTGGTGTGTGGTGGAATGTAATGGGAATTTGTGATTGTTTTCAGCGTTTCAGAATTCTCCTGATGCTTATTCCCATGGCTGCGGCCAACAGGAGGGTGAAGAGTATCTTGGAGTAGAGGGGGTCGGAATGGAACCAGAAGTAGGGTTGGGGCATTCCGAAGAAGCGGAGTAGGAGCATGAATCCGCGGAACATGAGTTGACCGACTGCTTCCAGTAGGAAGAAGTTGACGAGGAATATGATTACTTCATTGTCGGTCTTTACGAGTTTCATGGGTGCAAATCTATGCAAAATTATCTTATTACGCGTTTTTCTTTGACAAAAAGTTTTGTTATTAACCAATAATAGCATATCTTTGCAATGATTAATCGTGTTTTTGCAACAGATATAGCATATAAAAGAAATTTTATTATTAACTCCTAATTAAATTACCAACTTATGAGGAATAGAACAACTGCTGCTATCCTGGCAATTATTCTTGGTGCATATGGTGCACAGAAATTTTATATCGGCGAAATGAATAAGGGCTGGCTGTATCTGATAGTAACTATCGTTACGTGTCATATTGCCGGTGTCATCTTCTGGGTTCTGTCATTGATTGAAGGTATCAAGTGGCTGCAGATGACTGACGAGGAATTCGAGGCTTCGTTTGAAAATTAATTCTGCTCGGTTTATTTGGTTGTATGGGTAGGTTGTCCATACAATTATGATGAGTATAGGACAGGCATGTGTTGGTTCATGTCTGTCTTTTTGTTTTAGGAGTCAGTAGGTGGAGAGGGGAGAGTAGCCTTTAGCCTTTAGCCATTGGCCATTGGCTTTTTGAGTCTACAAGTCAACGGGTCTACAAGTCAACAAGTCTACAAGTCAACAAGTCAACGAATTATCGAGGTATCGAATTAGTTATTAGTTATTAGTAATTAGTATTTAGTAGGTTATAGGCTTTTGTATAGGTCCATGTACTGGCGGGCTACCTTGATGTGGTTGTGGTGGCGGTGTATGTATTCCATGGATTCTTGTTTCAGACGGGGTATTTCTTCGCTGTGCTGCACTAACCATTCCATCTGTCGGAAGCAACTTTCTTCGTTGGGCTGTACGTTGATGATGGGGCGTAATTGGGTCTCTCCGAGTATTTCATAGTTTTCGGGTTCTCCTCCTCCTACGACTACCATTCCCTGACTCATGGCAAGGAGGGCGTTCATGGCTGGTGTGTAACTGTAGAGTTGGTCGAGCAGTATGTCTGACGTGTCTATCATCTGACGGTACTGTTCAAACGGTACGTTTTCTGCCTTTACGATGTTGCAGCGTGTGGGGTATTTCGCCTTGACGCGTTCCAGGGCGCGGAGCATGATGTCGGTTCCCTTGTATTGGTTCCGGCTTCGCTGGATTCCTATGAAGAAGGATATGGGTTCGTGGGGTTGGGTATCGACGGTGTGGTCTGTGGCTTCCTTGATGGGGAAGGGTATGTAGGTTGTCTTATCGGGATATGTGGGTTGGTAGCATTGGTAGTATTCGTAGAGTCCGGCTACGATGGCGTCGCAGTCCTGGGCTATGTCGATGTTGAGTTGGGTTTTCTCTCCGTTGAGCCAGTCTTTCACGAACTGTCGGTTGCATGGCTCGTCGCTTCGGAGTGTGCTGCCTATATTGAAGTCGCTGTAGCGGAAGGTGGTGCAGTCCATGCATGTCTTTACCCAGTAGTGGTCCATTCCGAAGGCTCCCATTACTATGTGGCGGTTGTGGCGGCGCAGATAGCGGTAGAATGGCTTCATCCGGGCTGCCCTGAGGTTGAAGAATATGGGGTTGATGATCTGTACGATGTCGTATCCTCGCATCTGGGGCAGCAACTGGAGTATGTGGGCGTAGTACTTGAGTGTGTGGTACTTGCTGAGTGAACGGCGGGTGAGGTCGATGTCGCGCCTGTAGTCTTTCCATCCGTCGCCGTCGCTTATCACGACGACTTCGTTGCCGAGTGCTCGCAGGCCTTCGGCTAATGTCCAGTGTACGTTGCTGTATTCTCCAAGTAATAATATCTTCATGTTCCGTGCTTATGGGGGGCTTACGGTCCTTCCTAATATGGTGTGGGTACTTCAAGGTGGATGTGTTCGCCGGTTATGGGATGTGTGAAGTCGATGCTTTCGGCGTGTAGGTACATCCTGTCGGATTCCTTGCCGTAGAGCCGGTCGCCCTTGATGGGACTGCCGAGTCCGAGGCTGTGGGCTGAATGTACGCGGAGTTGGTGGGTGCGGCCTGTGTGGGGGTAGAAGTGTATGCGTACTTCGTTCTTTCCGTTTCCGCAGTCTTTGGTGCCGGCTATCTCGAATTCGGTGATGGCTTCCTTTCCGTGTTCGTGGCTTACCATCTGGCGGGGACGGTCGGTGTGGCTGGGACATAGGGGGAGTGTGATGGGGGTGGGGATGGTCTTCAGCCGGTCGATGTCGTCGGTTTCCAATATGGCTACGTATTTCTTGCGTATCTCGTGCTTGTAGAACTGTATCTGGAGTGCCTTGTGTATGTCCTTGTTCTTGGCTATTATCATCACTCCGGATGTGTCCATGTCGAGCCGGTGGACGATGAGGGGTCCTGTGATTTCGGGATATGTTTCCTGTATCTTTGTCTCTACGCTTGGTACGTCGACGTTGCCTTTTACGGATAGCATGCCTGCTGGCTTGTCTACTGCTACTATCCATGGGTCGTCGTATATTATCTTCATCCGTTCTGACATTTCCCTCATCATGGGCAGCAGGGGATTTTCTTCTACGTCGAGTCCCTGGAGCATGTGGCGGAGGATGGGCTTGCACTTTGACTGACAGGCGGGGTAGTATTCTCCTTCTCGGCGGATTTCGCCCTTGGGGGATGCGCCTAACCAGAATTCTGCCATGCAGAGTGGGTGCAGATTGTGGCTGTAGGCGTATTGCAGCAGTTTGGGTGCACAGCATTCTCCGGCTCCTGACGGTGGTATGCGGCATGTCTCGTGGTCGAAGATGTCGAGAAGACCGCGTGTCTCTCCACGGGCATTGAGGAAGTTGAACTGACTGAAGAGCCATTGCTGCAGGCGGCGTGACCTTTCGCTCTTTTCTTCTCCGTCGGGCATGCTGCTGATTATGGCGTCTTCTGTCTGGAAGTATTCGTCTTGTTGCTGGAGGTCGAATACTGCGGGTACGAAGCCTTGGTGTGTGTTCCTGCCGTCGAGCAGTCCGGAAAAGGCTGCAAGGTAGGTGATGTCGGTGCTGTCGTGTGATGTGGTTCCTGACACGACAAGTATGCCAAACATCTTTCCTCGGCTGATTTCTTCGCTCCAGTCTGTACGGCTGCGAAGATATGTCTTGAGTTCCTCTGCGGCTCTTATGCACAGGGGATGGGGCTTGTACTGGAATGGGTATGTGAACTGGGACGGCGGCTGTGTGTTGCCGCTATCCATCGTATGCAGTATTTCTTTTGCTTCGAACAAGTTTAGTAGACTGTGAGTTTTGTGGATTGTACTGCTGGCTGGTTGGTGGGGTAGAGTGTCTTTCCTGCGCTGAAGGATACCTTGCTTTCTACGCTTACGGTATATGTTCCTGATGAGTCGGGTGCTTGGAACTTGAATGTTGGGTTGTCAAGTGTAAACACTCCCTTGGTGGCCTTGAATGTCTTTTCGTTGCGTGGATTGGCGTCGTTCACTACTGTTATCTTCGTGTCGTAGATATATGCGTTTTCGCCTTTGTCCTTGACATTGAGCGACAGGGTTATCTGTGTGCTTGGTATGCATCTGTCGGGGGTGAGTGTTACTCCGTCGAATGTTGGTATTCGTGTGCCATAGTCGTCTTCACACGATACTGTTGCCATTGCAAAAATGAATGCGAGGATTGCTGTAATTGTAATTTTCTTCATATTGACTTTATTGTTGATTGTTTGTTTTACTTGTTATTGGTTTTTGTATGTTGATTGTTGTAATGCTATTGCTTGTTCTTGTTGGCTTGTTTCATCACACTGTATGCTTGGTAGATTCCTAATTCTCCTGCCTTGCTCAGGTCTTCGGATGCCTTACGCTTATCTGCAAGACTGAGGTGGTTGATGCCACGGTTGAAGTATGCCCTGGCGAATGTGGGCTTTAGTTTGATTGCCATGTCAAGGTCTTTCTGGGCTTCGGCGGTCTGTCCGAGCATGCTCCTGCAATATGCTCGGTTGTAGTAGGCTTCGGCAAACTTTGGTGCCTGTTCTATGGTACGGGTGAAGGCGGCGATGGCTTGTGTGTATATGTCAAGGAGTATCTGTCCGTCGATATTTGATGTTGCTTTGGTTGCGGTCATGCCTGCGGCTTTCTGTTCTGCCCGCTGCAGGCGGTGGTCGTCTGCCTTTATGCATAGGTCTATTCCTTCCCTGAATTCTTCCAATGTCTTGGGGGTGAGTTTGTAGGCGTCTATTTCGTAGGCGTCTATGTATCCGTCGGATGATATGTCTCCTTCTGCGTATAGGATAATAGGCAGTAGGCGCACTTCGGATGTGTGGTTCTGAATCTTTCCTCTGTATTCGTCGGCATATTGTGTCTGTTCCACTTCGTCGACGATGGGTTTGGAGTAGTCGTTGGGGTCAATCTGTGAACGCTTGCGTGTGCGGTTCTTCATTCTGCTTGTCGGTGTGGAATAGCCGTAATGGTGGGCTACGTTCTCGCGCAGGATGTGTTCCTCGTCGCGCATCGCTCCCTTGATGTCTCCGATTTTCCTGCGGGCTTCGGCGCGGAGTTGGTAGCCGTAGAGGAACTTTGGAAATTCGTTGATGACTGTTGTGTAGTCGCGGATGGCTGCCTTGTAGTTTCCTGTCTGGTCGAGCAGGCGGGCTCGGTTGAACAGGGTCATCATGTCGTTGGGATCTATCTTCAGGATATAGTTGAAATCCTGAATGGCTTTGTTGTCTTCGCCTACTGAGGCAAGGAGTAGGCCTCGGTTGTATCGTCCTATGAAATTGGTGGAGTCGATATCGAGTGCTAGGTTATAGTCGTCCATGGCTCCACGGTAGTTGTCCTGATTGTAGCGGGCAAGTGCTCGGTTGATGAGGTTGCGTGTGTTGCGTGGCTGGATTCTGATGGCTTCGTTCAGCGAAGATTCGGCTTCTGGGTATTTTTCCTGCTGCATCAGGAGTCCTGAGTGCATGCTCAGTGCGGTAAGGTCGAATGGCTCGTGATGAAGGGCTTCGCATACAAGTGTGTCTGCCATTATTGTGTCGCCTTTCTGTAGCATGAGTTGTGCACGCATGGTGTATCCGTCGGGATCCTTTGGCCATTTTTGTATGTAGCGCAGGAGGGTTGAGTCGGCTGGTGTGATGCTGTCGGTTTCAAGGTAGCAGATTGCAAGATTCCTCCACAATGCCTTGTTTTCGGGTTCAAGCAGTGTTGCTTCGTGGTAGTCACTGGCGGCTTCTGCATATCTTTCCTGATTTATATACGACAGTCCACGTACCTGATAGGAATTGGAAAAGTATGGGTTGAGTTCTATTGCTGAGGTACAGTCGGTTATGGCTCCTGTATAGTCTTCAAGATAGAACTTTGCCAGTCCTCTGTAGAAGTAGGGGGAATAGAGGTTGGGACGTACACTTATTATCTGATTGAAGTATTGAATGGATAGGGCATAGTCTTCGTAATAAAGGGCATTACGACCTATGTTTATCATTCGGTCGACATTTATCTGTGCATTTCCCGGTATGGCTTTCAGTACAAGCATGCATGCAATGACCACACTCTGCATGATTGTATGACTGGTGTGGACCTTGGGGTACAAACTGCATAGTTGCAATGCAGATTGAATCAATCTGATGCTATGCCTGCCTGAAATGATCATCTGTTCTGCTTTATCTTGTAACTGCAGTTTATCTGTCCCTTCTGCATGGCAATCAGTTTCTTCTTTATCAATTGCTTGCGCAGGTTGGAGATGTGGTCGATGAACAGTTTTCCTTCAAGATGGTCGTATTCGTGCTGGAATACGCGTGCTGCAAAGTCTTCTATCCATTCATCGTGCGGTGTGAGGTTTTCATCGAGATAGGTGACGTGTATCTTTGCCGGACGTCGTACGTTTTCATGTACTCCCGGTACACTCAGACAGCCTTCTTCGGATATGTTGGTTTCTTCGCTTACTTCTACTATCTGTGGATTGATGAATGCATGGAGGTATCCTTTGTATTGTGGAAGGTCGTCACTTATTACGTCGAGGTCTACTACGAACATTCGTATTGACAATCCTATCTGTGGTGCTGCAAGTCCAACTCCTTCTGCCAGTTTCATGGTTTCGAACATGTTGTCGATCAACTCTTTTAGATTAGGGTAGTCTACTGGTATCTCTGTAGTTTCTTTTCGGAGCACTGGCTGTCCGAATATATACATTGGTAATATCATTGGTAATTGTTATTTATGTACTGTTATTATTTGGTTAATTCTTATTGTCTCTTATATGTTATTTATTATTTATTGTCACTTATTTATTGTCACGTTCTGCCTGATTACGTCTGCTTTCAAGATAGTCTTCGAGGATTATTGATGCACTTATTTTGTCTACCAGGGCTTTGTCCTGTCGGGCTTTCTTGCTTATTCCGCTGTCAATCATGGCTTTATGTGCCAATACTGACGTGAAGCGTTCATCGTAATATTCAATGGGTATCGTGGGATAGAGTTTCTTCAGTCTGTTGACGAATGGTTCTACTCGCTTCATGTTTTCTGATGCTTCACCATTTGTCTGCAATGGTTTTCCTACGATTATCCTTTCAACTTCTTCGGATTCCATATATTGCTTTATGAAATCGAATAGGGTAGTGGTGTCTACGGTTGTCAGGGGATTTGCAATCATCTGCATGGGGTCTGTCACTGCTATTCCTGTCCTTTTCTTGCCATAATCTATTGATAGGATTCTTGCCATGTGGTGTGAACGTATTTATTTTTCGTTTAGTGTACTGATTTTACCGGAGGCTTTCAATAACTTCAACTGGCTGATTTGGTACTGGCACTTGGCTTCTACGTGGTCGGAATATGCTTTCTGCCATAATGCCTGTGCTTCAAGTAAATCGGACAGTGGTTCAAGTCCCACGTCGTATTGTTGGCGTGAAAGACGGATATTCTCTTCGTTCTGTAAAAGTGCGCTTTCGGTAAGCAATACTTCCTGACGTGTTTCTTCTGCGTTGTTGATTGCCTGCTGTAGTTCAAGCCGCATCTTCTCATTCAAATCCTCTTGCTCTATGCGTGCTATCTGACTCTTTGCACGTGCTGAATTCATCTTGTTGGTACTTTCGCCAAAGTTGACTAATGGTATCTTTACTCCGAGGGCTACTGTCGGTGAGGCTGAATCTATTAATTTCTTGCCTGCAAGTTCCATACCGTTTGAATATGTATATCCTCCCATCAATACTACGTTTGGCAGGTAGTCGCTCTTTGTGAGTTTTACTTCCTTGTCTGCCAGTTCTACTTTTTTATTCAAAATCTCATATTCATAGCGTGATGTTATTTCTGTATTCTCAACTGGCTGATTTTCAGTAAGGGTAGGGTGGTCACCCTCTTTTACTTCTACGTCTATATCCTGTGTAATCGGCAGTCCTACCATATTGCACAAGTTCATTTTTGCCAATTTATAGCCATTCTTTGCTTTCAGTATGTTGAGGTCTGCTTCGTTTATCTTTACCTGTACCTTCATTTGGTCGTTCTTGGTTTTCATTCCATGGCGTACCGCACTTTCTACATTCTTCATAAGTTCATCAAGCAGTTTCTTATAACTTTCAGCAACGGTTATAAGTTCTTTTGTCTTTACTGCCAGGGCGTATGCTTCTTCTGTCTGCACAATGATTTCATCTTCTGTCAACGATGTGTTCAAGGCTGCCATCTGTTGTCCTATCTGTGACATTTGGTATGCAGCGTTGATCTTTCCACCCATATATATGGGTTGCGTAAGAGTGATTCCAGCTGTAAGGAAATTCTTTATCTTGAAGTCCATTTTCTGGTCAGGAAAGTATGCGTATTCCGTAAATACGGTCTGACCGTCTGCTGTGGCTATTGCTTTTGGTACGTATTGGCCGGCTGCTGCATTTAGTTCGAAGATTGGCAGATTTCCTCCTTCGATTGTAAATGAACCTTTGCCTAAAGAATATATATCTGTCACCATTATATCAAAACGTGGATAAAACATGGACTTATAAGCCTTTGTATCATATTCCATCTGTTTTGATAATATATTTGCTTTCTTTATCTGACGGTTATTCTGGAGCGCCAGTTTTCTGCATTGGTCTGCGGATAGTGTCTGTGAATTGACATTCTGCGCAAACGAAATGAATATTAATAATATAATATATAAATAGTATTTTTCCTTCATATAACTTTTTGTAATATGTCTTTACAGTCTTTACAGCACAAAGGTACAAATTTATTCTGTGTAAACAATTATATTTGTTTATTTATTTGAATTCTTTAACACCCCTTATATATTAGTAAGTATTTATCAACGTAATATAAATCTTAAATCGGTCATTTTGTGATAACCCTAAATACCCTCTATGTAACAAAAGTATATAATATATTAAACATAACATTGATTATAGGAATTTGTATATAAAGAATTCAAATCTATAAAAATGGCTGACTCAAGTATTTTATGAGCCAGCCGTATATTTCAGTAGTTTTGGAGTTAAAGGGAGTTAAGTATTACTTAATCTGCAGACATACAATTGACATCTTTGGCATCTTGACTGTAAGAGTTCCGTTTGCTGAGAGTTTTGCGTCCTTAAATGCTGTTGGCACAACTTTATTTGGTTGTTCAAATGTATTGTGGTCCTTAACATCTCCTGATGTAAGAATTTCAGCATTCTGAATTTTACCTTTGACTCCGTTCAGGTTAATTGTAACGGTATTACCGTTCTTTAGGTCTGCATTTGCAAGATTGATAACTACTGTACCATCTGACATCTTTGATGCTGATGCGCTTACATATGGTGATGTTCGTTCTGGATCATCCTTACGTTCGTTTTCGGCGATGAATTTTTCTGACTGAACCTTTACTGGAATATTAATTGATTCCATGTTTGGCACATACATGCGGAACACATGATATGTTGGTGTCAGAACCATCTTGTCTTCTTTTGTAAGAACCATACTCTGAAGTACGTTGGCAATCTGTGCTATGTTGCACATTTTCAGACGTTTTGTGTATTGATGGAATGTGTTGAGTGAAAATGCGGCTACCATTGCATCACGCATGGTATTCTGCTGATAAAGGTGTCCTGGAATACTTCCTGGTTCTTCGTCCCACCATGTACCCCATTCATCAAGGAGAAGATCAATCTTGTTCTTTGGGTCTATGCGGTCCATTATCGCAATTTGCTTCTTAAGTACTTCTTCTACACCGACACCGCATTTTGCAATTGCCCAATAGTATTGGTCGTCATTGAATTTAGTAGCACTACCCTTGCTTCCTTCCCATGTGTAGCAAGTATAATAATGCAATGAAAGTCCCTGCATCTTATCTCCTATACGGTTCATCAGGGTTTCTGTCCAGTCATAGTCATAGTCAGAAGCACCTGAAGCGACCTTGTAGAGTTTGTTTCCGTTGTATTCGCGGCAGTAAGTCTGGTAACGGCGATAGAGGTCTGAATAGTATTCAGGGCGCATGTTTCCTCCACATCCCCAACTTTCATTTCCTACTCCGATATACTTTACTTTCCATGGCTCTACCCTACCGTTTTGCTTACGGAGTTTTGCCATCGGACCATCTTTTGCTGTCATATATTCAACCCACTTGGCTGTTTCTTCAACACTACCGCTACCTACATTCATGCTGACGTATGGTTCACATCCCAGGATTTCACAAAGATTGAGGAATTCATGTGTACCGAATGAGTTGTCTTCAACGGTACCTCCCCAGTTGTTGTTCACCATGCGAGGGCGGTTTTCACGTGGACCGATTCCGTCCATCCAGTGGTACTCATCTGCAAAGCAACCTCCTGGCCAACGGAGAAGAGGTAGTTTGATGTCTTTCAAAGCCTGTAATACATCATTACGATAACCGTTGGTGTTAGGGATGCTACTACCCTCCCCTACCCAAAGTCCGCCATAGATGCAGGTTCCGAGATGTTCGGCAAACTGACCGTAGATTTCCTTATTAATCTTGTCTTTGGCATCATTAATGTTCAAGGTGACTGTTGAGGTTTTCTGAGCATTGAGTTGTGCTAAAGTAGATGCTAACAGACATACTGTTGCAAGTCTTTTAATTGTAATCTTCATATTTGTTTGGTTTGATTGGATAAAATAATGTCTAATTTGTTTACAAAGATAGGCAAAATATAGTAAATAGCAAAAAAAGTGTGCTTCTCATTATTGAAAAGCACACCTATTATATATAAATAGTTCCTGTTGGGATGTTTCTGAGGAAATTTTGTTTCCCAACAACTATTTCAGGTTTTATCCACCGAAGTTATCGAAGTTGACCATATCATCTTCAACTCCAAGAGAATGGAGAAGGTCGAGAACGGTCTTTGCCATCATTGGAGGTCCGCAGAGATAGTATTCAATATCTTCTGGTGCTTCATGCTGCTTGAGGTATGTATCACCCATAACTGGAGCAATGAATCCTGGAGTGTACTTAACTCCCATTGCGTCTGCCTTTGGATCAGGACGGTCGAGGGCAAGGTGCATGTGGAAGTTAGGGAATTCTTTCTCAAGTTCGAGGAAGTCTTCAAGGAAGAATACTTCGTCGATGGCACGGGCTCCATAGAAGTAGTGCATTTCACGGTCTGTTGTCTTCAATGTCTTGAGCATGTGCATGATCTGAGCACGCAATGGAGCCATACCGGCACCACCACCGACCCATATCATTTCGCGCTTAGAATCGAAGTGTGGATGGAATTCTCCGTAAGGACCGCTCATGATACACTTGTCACCTGGCTTGAGTGAGAAGATGTATGTAGAAGCAATACCACAAGGTACGTCCTGGAAACCAGGTCCTTGATCCTTTGGCTTGAATGGTGGTGTTGCAATACGTACTGTAAGTGTGATGATATCACCTTCGTCTGGGTAGTTGGCCATAGAATAAGCACGTACTGTTGCAACTTCATTCTTCTGCTTCAAGCCGAAGATACCGAACTTCTGCCATGTTGGAACGTAGAGGTCACCGATAAGTTCCTTATCCATATCGCGGTCGTAATCGATATCGTATGTAGGAATCTTAATCTGTGCGTAACTACCAGGAACGAAGTCCATGTGTTCACCTGGAGGAAGTGCAACCTTGAATTCCTTGATAAATGAAGCCACGTTCTTGTTGCTGATGACTGTGCATTCCCATTCCTTAACGCCCATTACTGACTCTGGAACCTTGATGCTGATGTCACCCTTAACCTTACATTGGCAACCGAGGCGGTAGTTGTCCTTGATTTGCTTGCGTGAGAAGTGAGGTTTTTCTGAGTCGAGGATTTCGCCGCCACCTTCTACAACCTGACACTTACACTGTCCGCATGAGCCTTTACCGCCACATGCTGAACTGAGGTAGATGCCGTTTGCTGCGAGTGTTGCAAGTATACTACTACCCTGCTCTACTTCGAGTTTGTTTTCACCGTTGATTGTCATTGTTACGTTTCCTGATGGAGAAAGATACTTCTTTGCTACGAGCAGGACAATGACGAGTATGAGTGTTATAACAAGAAAGACACCCACAGATGCTAAAATAAAATTCATATCCATATTGATGTGTCCTTTCTATTATAATGTTAAACCACTGAAACACATGAATGCCATAGCCATAAGTCCTACGGTGATGAATGTGATACCGAGTCCCTGAAGTGGCTTTGGAACGTCGCTGTATGCCATCTTTTCGCGGATTGCAGCAAGACATACGATTGCAAGTGTCCAACCAATACCGCTACCAAGTGCATATGCTACACAATCCCATACGCCTGTGATTGCCTGAGAGTTTTCTGCAGGCATCTGGATACGTTGCTGCATGAAGAGACTTGCACCCATGATTGCACAGTTTACTGCGATAAGTGGAAGGAAGATACCAAGTGCGGCATATAATGAAGGAGAGAATCGTTCTACAACCATTTCTACCAACTGTACTATACCGGCAATAACTGCAATAAAGAGGATGAATGCAAGGAATGTGAGGTCAACGCCCAGAATTCCATCAGCAGCAAGCACCTTTGTCTGAAGCAGGTAGTCAACAGGAACTGTGATGAGGAGTACGAATGTAACTGCTACACCGAGTCCCAATGATGTCTTTACTGTCTTAGATACAGCCAAGTAAGAGCACATACCCAAGAAGAAAGCGAATATCATGTTGTCCACAAAGATTGAGCGGACGAATAAACTAAAGAAATGTTCCATAAATTACTTCTCCTTATTTATTGAGCGGTGTGCCCAGATTACACATGCAAGAATAATGAGTGCCATGGCTGGCATTGTCATCATACCGTTGTGGAGGTAAAGTCCTCCGTTCTCCATAAGTACGCTTGAAGGAATGATTGTAAGTCCGAAGAGTGTACCGCTACCGAGCAGTTCACGTACGAAACCAACAATGACGAGGATAATGGCATATCCAAGTCCGTTTGCAATTCCGTCAAGGAAAGATTCCCAAGGACCGTTCTGAAGTGCAAATGCTTCAAGACGTCCCATAAGGATACAGTTTGTAATGATAAGACCTACATATACTGACAGTTGAACGCTCACATCGTAAACGTATGCCTTCAGTATGTTGCTCACGATAGTTACGAGAGCAGCAACGACAACGAGTTGTACGATGATACGTATACGGTTTGGTATGGTCTTGCGGATGAGTGAGATGATTACGTTTGAAAAAGCAGTAATCACTGTCACGGAAAGTCCCATTACGATTGCAGGCTTCAACTGGCTTGTTACAGCAAGAGCAGAACAAATACCGAGTACCTGTACGGCAATTGGGTTGTTTAGGTTAAGTGGGCCTGTGAATACGGCACCATTCTCTTTTGAAAATAAACTCATATTCTTAGTCCTCCTTATTCTGTTACTTCGTTAATATTTTCAATATTCTCATAATCTTCCAATGCTGGAAGTTCGCTTTCATCAACAGTTTCTGTTGCTGATGCTGGCTGATAGGCTTCAACATATTTCTGGAGACCGGTTGTAACCATTTCAGCAACACCCTTACTTGTGAGTGTGGCTCCTGTTACACCGTCGACCTGATTGTCACCTTCTGCCTTACCTGATTTAGTTACTGTAAGAGCAACTGTCTTAGGATCGTCAGCAAATACTTTCTTTCCGATGAAACTTGTCTGGAACTTGCGTTCTGCAATGAGAGCACCAAGACCTGCTGTTTCACTTTCGTGGCTGAAGTATGTACCGTAAACTGTCTGGAAGTCTTCATCAAGTGCGACATATCCCCAAAGACCGCCCCAAAGACCGCGTCCTACCATAGGAACCACGTACTTGGTTGTTCCGTCGTCAAGTTTTGCAACGAAAAGATGGAGATTGCCAGCCTTGAGTTCTTCGCTGTATGAAGTTTTGAAATCGCCTGTATATTCTACGAGTTCGCCATCCTGAATGAGCATATCCTTGACATACTTGTCAAAGTCTGCTGCCACGTCAGTACTTTCGATGTTGAGTGATGTGAGAATCTGGTTCTTTACGTCATTGACAACATTTGCGTCCTGAGTAGGTTTGAGTGCGGAAGCAACGAATGCAAGGAGGAATGCAACAATGATTACCATCACTGATGCATATATAATGGTATAGGCATTACCATTTGTATTGAAACTATTAGACTTTGCCATATCCTTTATGCTTTAATGCGCTTTGCACGCTTGTTAATATTACTCTGAACAACACAGTAGTCGATGAGTGGAGCGAAACAGTTCATCAACAGGATTGCAAGCATCATTCCTTCAGGGAAACCTGGGTTGAGAACACGTACAAGAATTGCAACGCATCCGATGAGGAATCCGAAGATATACTTACCGGTTTCAGTACGGGCACTTGTAACAGGGTCAGTGGCCATGAATACTGCACCGAAGCAGAAACCACCGACTGTGAGGTGCTGATACCAAGGGAACTGTGCGGCTGCATTGTCTTCAGCACCGAATGTGTTGAAGAGGAGAGCAATGACTGCACCGCCTACAAATACTGAAAGCATAGTCTTCCAACTTGCTACACCTGACCAAAGAAGGATAATGGCACCGATTGCAATGGCAATGACGGATGTCTCACCGATTGAACCAGGCATAAGACCGGTAACGGTTGAAAGGAAATCAGTAGTTACAGGTTGACCTGCAGCAAGTTCTCCGAGTGGAGTAGCAGCGCTGACACCGTCAACTGTACCGTTGATACAATCGAGATATTCACCGTTAACCCATACCTTCTCACCTGACATCATTGTTGGGTAAGAGAAGAAGAGGAATGCACGTGTTACGAGTGCAACGTTGAAAATGTTCATACCAGTTCCGCCGAATACCTCCTTTGCAAAGATTACAGCAAATGCAGTTGCTACTGCAATAATCCAAAGTGGGCAGTTGATAGGAACGATAAGCGGAATGAGCATACCGGAAACGAGGAAACCTTCCTGGATTTCTTCGCCCTTCCACTGTGCTATTGTAAATTCAATTCCAAGACCTACAGCATAACTGACGATTACCTTTGGCATGACTGCAGCAAGTCCGTAAAGGAATGTTGCAAGGAAATCTGCTGTTTCGCCGATTGCATTGTAGTGCTGGAAACCTACATTGTACATACCGAAAAGAAGACAAGGAATCAGTGCGATTACCACGAACGACATGATACGCTTTGAATCGATAGCGTCGTGAATGTGTGAACCCTGTGCCTTTGATGTTTCGTTTGGCACGTACATAAATGTGTAGAAACCATCGAAGAGAGAACGGAAAGCATGGAACTTACCTTCGCCTTCAAACTGTGGCTTCACTTTTTCGTCGATATATTTCTTAAGTCCCATAATTAACTGTTCTCCTTTCTTAACATATCGAGTCCTTCGCGTACGATACGTTGAACTTCAACCTTTGAAGAGTCAACGAACTCGCAGAGTGCGAAATCTTCTGGTGCAACTTCATAAATACCAAGTGCCTCCATGCGGTCGATGTCACCGGCGATGATGGCCTTTACCAATTGTTCAGGGTAGATATCCATTGGGAATACAGAATCGTATTCGCCTGACATAATCATGTGGCGATGACCACCCTTGATACGTGTGTCATAATTGAATGCCTTCTTACCGAAAAGCCAACTGCAATAAGTGCGGCTTACAGAGAACTGATTGAAACGTGGAAGGATCCATCCGAATGCCTCGTCTGCCTTGTCGCCTTCTGCCACAGTAGAAATTTCTGTAGTGTGAGCACCAAGGAATTCTTTCTCGCTTGTCTGCCATCCGCAAAGAGGACTGCCCTGAATGAGACGTACATCCTTGTCTGTCTTTACCTGGCCTGCAAGTATATCGCTTAGAGGAGCACCAACCAATACCTTTGCGTATGAAGGATTGTTGATTTCAGCACCACCTACGGCGATGACACGGGTAAGGTCAACCTTTCCTTCATTGAAGAGACGTCCGATGAATACGACTTCTTCGGCACCGATTGTCCATACGACTTCGCCCTTGTTTACAGGTTGGGTGTGGTTAATCTGAACACCTACGTTACCTGCAGGACATTTGCCCTTGAATACAGAAACCTGTGCGTTCTTTGTGTTTTCGAGTGCGCATCCTGGTTTAACGCCTACGAACACCTTGGCTATCTTTGACAATGCATCTACACCTGTCTGGAAGTTTGCTTCCTGACCTTTCAGTGCAAAGCAAATGTTCTGAGTGAGCGGCATGTCGTTGAATGTCGACACGAAGATACCCTTTGGCGCATCGTCGGGGTTGGCAGTAACAGCGTACGGACGTTGCTTGATAAAAGCAAAAAGACCGCTCTCAAGGAGCAGTTCCTTTACTTTCTGTCCGTCTGCAGGTACTCCCTTAGGGAATTCTGCATACTGCTGCTGGCTGTCAGCTTCCACCTGAATGCTTAATACTTTACGACGTTCGCCTCTCTCTACCAGTGATACCTTACCACTGACAGGGCTAACGAACTTTACTTCTGGATGCAGTTTGTCCACGAACAATGCATCTCCGGCCTTTACAGCGTCACCTTCCTTAACTACCACCTTTGGCTTCACACCATAGAATGCATCGGGTACAAGTCCGTACACCTTTGACATTTCTACAGTCTTTACCTCCTGTGCAGCAGTTCCGGCAAGCGCGATGTCCAAGCCCTTGCGTAACTTAATTACATTCGCCATTTGATAAAATTGATTGTTTAAATAATATATTATTTACAGAATTTTCCTGAAAACGATGCAAAGGTAGTAAATAAATCCGAATTTTGGGATATGTTGAACGTATTATTTCGCCAACTATCGCAAAATAGTTGTATGATGCCGTTGTTTAGGTTGTTTCGCTAAGCAGTAAGGTCTATTATAGGCAAAAAAGTCCGTATAGCCAATGCAAAAGTACACTCCAGTCAAAATATAATTTCAGTACAATGAAAAAATATTTTCAGTGAACTCAAAAATATGACTGTTTTCGAATTAATATTTGTAACTTTGCCACGAAATAACAAAAACATAACATCAATGTTGAAACCATTCTACAATGCAAATCTGATTGAAGCAGGCTGTGATGAAGCCGGTCGTGGCTGTCTGGCTGGTAGCGTATTCGCTGCCGCCGTGATTTTTCCGAAAGACTATTCCAATGAATTTCTGAACGACTCCAAGCAACTGACAGCCAAAAAACGCTATCAACTTCGTGATATAATTGAACATGATGCGTTGGCATGGGCTGTAGGAGAGGTAACAGCAAAGGAAATCGACGAAATGAACATCCTCCGGGCAAGTATCACGGCTATGCATCGTGCGATTGATAAACTCAGTATTAGACCGGAAACACTAATCATTGATGGCAATAGATTCTATCAATATCAGGATTTACCTCACACTACAATTGTAAAAGGTGATGGAAAGTATCTGTCAATTGCTGCTGCATCAATACTTGCCAAGACATATCGTGACGATTACATGTTGCGTCTTCATGAACAATACCCATACTATGGCTGGGACCATAATGCTGGCTACCCTACCCCGGAACATCGTGAAGGAATCCGTAAATATGGATTGTCTCCGTTTCATAGAATGACATTCAACCAGTTGGGTGACGGTCAGTTATCTCTTGATTTTTAATATTGTAAAATATAAAAAATAGGACGCTCTAGTTATGAACGCCCTATTGTTTTTTTTCAACCTTGCCCATTGTGACAAGATTGTAGATTTAGTCTTTTTTGCAACAGTTGCAGTCACAACCGATGAGGCACCAAAGACCTGCTGCCAAGGCTGCACCAGCGAATGGGCCAACGATGAATATCCAAAGTTGTTCAAGTGCAATTCCACCTTCAAAGAGTGCAGGACCGATTGAACGAGCAGGGTTTACAGATGTACCAGTGTAATGGATTCCTACAAAGTGAATCAGGATAAGAGACAGACCGATAGCAAGACCGGCAAAATTGCCTGCACCCTTCTTTTCATCAGTAGTACCCAATACTACAAGTACGAATATGCATGTAAGTACAACTTCAGCAATGAAACCGGCAAGAATACCATGATCACCGCAAGCATTTGCTCCTGTTGTAGTACCACCAGCAAGTAACTGATCGCTTGATGTCAATGCAAACAGAATTGAAGAACCTATAACGGCTCCAATTACCTGGAACAACATATACATTCCGGCATCCTTTCCGCTGATTCGCTTTGTAAGTAGGCAACCAAGTGTGATAGCCGGGTTTATGTGACAGCCGGAAATGCCTCCAATTGTGTATGCCATTGCTACTACTGCAAGACCGAATGCCATTGCTGTACCGACTACTGATGCTGTATCAACACCGCAATTTAGGCTGACAGCAGTTCCGCATCCCATGAGTACGAGCACCATAGTGCCGACCATTTCTGCTAAATACTTCTTCATAATGATTTTAGTTCGTTTTAATGGTTAATAAAAAATGTTGACATTAGTTGAAATGCTTATCTGATGCAAAAGTAGGGATTTAAATCTACACCACCAAACATTTTGTCATTTTTTTACAAGTACCACTCTATTGAATAACGAACTTTATCACACATTCATGACCTTCAGCATCCTTTGCCCTTGCAATGTAAGTTCCATTTGGCAGTGATACCTTATATGAATTGTTTCCTCCATTCATAGCCAACAGTGATGTGTCCACCTTCTGTCCGGCAAGGCTGTAGATAACAAGGTGTGCATCCTGGCGTAATTCGCTCTTTACAATAATGTAGCCATTGATGTAAGCCATGCTCATGGTTCCATCACGTGTAATGACGGATGGTGCATCAATATCGAGGGCCACTTCTTCCTGAGTCAACTGAACATGTACCGTATCATAAGAACATAATGTATTGCATTTTCCTATTGTGGGTACATTCATTGCATAGACAGTATTTGCTCCGTCAGGATAGCGGCCAATCGTCTGATCACCATTGTGAGGACAGTACTGCAGGGTATCAGCCCATGTCTCATCGCTTGCAGTAAGTACTACAAATGAATGCTCGTTTCCAAGTTTAAATGATGTGTGGAGTTGAGATGTACCAACGTTTTTGTCACACCATACGACACGGTATCCGTAAGGTTCAATAACCGTAGAGACATCTCCTTTCTCAAATTGGAATTTCTTAGGTTTCTTGATGTTGTCAGAAAGATACATACCAGCAATATCAACACTCTTGTTTGTTGTGTTGTATAATTCAACCCAGTCTTCCTTGTCGAAATACTCGTTTACATACATTGAATTACCTGCACTTACCTCATTTATTCTAACAGGTACGGCATTGTCATTCAGCAATTCTTCTTCAGGCAGTTTTTCCCATACGGCAGTATAGTCAAATGTACCAGTTGCCGGAAGTGCAAATATCTGTTCTGTTGATTTAATTGTACCCTGTGTCTGTGCTGTGTAAGTAAGGGAGGCATCCCACAAAGCATCTGACGATGAAACATCGTTATTATGTACCTCAACAGCAATTAGATTTGCACCTCGTTTCAACAATGATGCAGGTATTGCTATTGTTTGAGGAAATTGGAAATCATCACAATATTGGGATGCGTACGTGTTGTATTTAATAGTTCCTGAAGGCATATTGAACCTACCGACTTCTTTGCCGTTTATATACACCACACAACCATCATCAACGATGAAACTGAGTGTAAATTTATTTTCATCAGTAGGAGTAAAGTCCAACGTAAAACTCTTGCGGAAATAATATGTATATTTCTTTTCTGCAGTCGTGGTTTTGATAGTTGTTCCAGCCCAAGTTGATGTACCCTTGTAACCAATTGGAGCAGTTCCACTGGACCAAGTCTCTGTGTATGTGTCTTTATTCCATTGCTTTCCGTCAAGACTTCCTTTGTCATAATAGTACCATACACTGCTGTTTCCAAATACATTTTTCTGTTGCGTACCGGAACCAGTAGTCCATCCTACGAACCTGTAACCAGCAGGGGCTTCTGTCCTAATAGTGATAGGAGGGAACAGTTGTCCGCTAAACTTGTTTGTAGGAACGACCTGATCATTAATCAGAATACGTCCGTCATCAATGTTGCTTTTCAATGTTGCCTTGATTGGAGTCTTGCCGGAAAGTTTCATACGGGAAAAACTCTTCATTGCACTAATCATGGTATTCTGGCGTGAAGAAGAAAGGTTGTCAATAACCCTATTAGCACTTTCCCAACAGGATTCAGTTGAAGTACCCCACCAATCCTGTCTTGTAACTTGATTAAATGCCATATCAGCATAGTCGGCAATCTCTGTCACAATTTCGTTACAACGTGACGGTTCGAAAATAGAACCGGCAACCACGCAGAACGTATCAATGAACTTTTTCCTGAACTCTTCATTATTAAGCAAATTGAGGAATATCGTTACAAATTCAATTTCAGCATTCTGTAATTGTTTTCCTGCATATTTACCCATTTGTGCATTGAAAGTATAACGTTGTTCATTTGCAAAAGTAGTAAATGCATTGGACCCTCTGTTGAATGCGAAATCGAGGTCGAACAAGACAAAACGGAACTTTCCGTTTTCAATTCTTGGACGATACCCCTTGACATTATTATGAGGCCAGTCATCACCACCAAGATACAATTCAATTGCCATATAGTTGATGAACTCATCAATATCCAGGAGATTCTTAATCTTTTCGTACGATTCTGTATTTGTTGCAGTCTTCGTCAGATTATATAATTCCTTGAAAGCATCTTTTGTGCCTTCCATTTGAACATAGTTGGAATCAGGATCTTCTTCAAACTGGTCAATTTCGTCATCATCAAGTCCCCTATTGGAATATGCAAAGTGCTTATTGTTTGCTTCGCGTATGTTCAAAACACCATAGAACTGTCCATTTATATAGACGAATGATGGTTTATAACATTGATAATCAATATCAATACCAGAGCGGGCAACGATACCCTGCAATAATGCATCTGCTAATTTAAACCTGTTTTCCAATGCACCGTTTCCACCATTACGAATCTGAAGAGTCTTTGTCTTGACGTATGGCTTTTCTGAGAAGAACGAATAAGGCATGTATTTTAATCCATATACCTTATTAGCCTTTAATTTAAATGAATGTGGTGTCCAGGCACGACTCCATCCTCCACACATGGACATGTTGACTTCCTGGGCAAAACATACTTCTTTACCGTCTTCGAAATATTCCATGCTTACAGGACGGTCCCAATCCATGTTCCAATTGCAGTTACCGTTTTGTCCGCGTCCCGGACGACCATTACCTGAACCTTGAACAAATATACCATATTCCTGTCCATTGATATTCTTATCATCAGTAACAACTGAAATAATTGGAACGCAGAAATTCTTGTCATTATAGATATATGAACGGGTAACAACATCACTTGGTAGATATCCGTCCTTGAATAGACGGAAACGATATGAGGTTGATTTAGCAACACTAAAAATACCGGTTTTACTTGTTGTACCGTTTTTCATGGAAGGTACCGAACCGTTTGTAGTATATCTGAGAGTTGCTCCTTCTGGTATATTTACCGATACCTGCAGCGTCCCAGTAAATACCTGTCCGATTTTATCTACAATAGGAGCCTCTAATTGTATTGAAGCAAATTGGCTGTTATTGTTAGTTGCGCCTAAAGTCTTGGAGGTACTATTAATTGAAGGCTCAGTACACCATCCCCAGGTACTGCCTCCATCCGTCGTACGTGCGTATGAACAGCGCTTTACGGCTGCAGGATATTCCTGTGATGCAATAAGGTTCCCCTCTTTGTCTGAAACATAGATTGTTCCACCATCCGTGTCAAGTTTAAAAGGACACTGCGATGTACAATATACATCATTGTGGTCAAACCATATCAAATAATAGCCTTTCTTTTGTACTGTGGCAGAAGTACGGAATTGCCATTTCTTCAGATTGTTAGCATCATCACTCAACCAAATGCCGAAAATAGATATGTTGGCATCGGTTGGATTATATAGTTCAATGAATCCACCATAGTTCCAAGAAGGGTCAATTCTTGTATCAATGTTTGCTGGCATTATTTCATTAATAATCAAGTCATTGACAGATGCAGCATGCATCTTTGTTATCGGACTGAAAGTTAGGACTGATAAAAATGCTAATGTAGTTAGTAATTTATACATGGTTATTTTAGATTGTTTTTGTTATTTTGATTATTTGATTTGAAAAACTTTGCAAAGTTACAAATAAATATTGAGCAATCATAAATAATTATGTTTTTTTAGTAATAATATGTCTGTTGTCATATTTTCCAATAGTTGTTTATTTGGTTCATCATATATACAAAAAATGCACATAACTCATTACTGAATTATGTGCAATACAACTATTTGGAGAACTATCTGAGATTAATCTGCAGGATATTTAACACCCCACTCGTTTCTAAGACTGTCCATCACCTGCATGATTTCGTTGATAATCAATTGAGCCTTAGCAGAACCAGTAACTTAGGAAATCATGCATACTGATAGTATTATCTTCTTCCAATCTTTTGCAGAAGAAGAGTATAGTTTCTTTATCATATAAATAATGCTTATATATTATACTTTATTATTTTGTCCAAGTTAACCTAATTGAAATTCACCAAACTATGTATTATTATCAAAGTAAGGTATTAAATCAAAAAGTGGCGCAAATTTACGAATAAAAATTGAGATTATTTATGTTTTGTCGCAATTTTTGTGAAATGAGACTTTTGAAATGTTATCTATCGGATTTTGTCATAATGTATATGCCCTTTAATTTTAAGTAATTATTCATGGTAACATTCAAATATAACAATGTTATACATAATTAATTAACATTGAATTTTACAGAACACTTTTTCCCAACTGAATTTACGATATATGCGATATAGGTTCCCTGAGGTAAGGACAACGGATATGTACTACATCCGTCGTGGGTGTTCAATACCGTTGAAATAATTCGCTGACCAGACATAGTTGTTACATACAATTCGATAGTGCTATCAAAATTATTCTTTATCAGCAAATAATCATGATTATATGCTATACTCATATTTTCGACCTGGGAAACAATTTTTGGGGTAAATATGTCATCAGATATAGATCGTGACTGAATTTGGATGGAGTCGTAGGTCGAAATAGAGTTACTCTTGCCTATAGTTGGTCGGTTCATAACATACACACTGTTTGCTCCGTCTGGATATCTGCCTATCGAAAGGTCTCCTTTGTGCGCACAATACTGCAATGTGTCTGCCCACGTGTTGTCTTCTGAAGTCAATACCACAAAGGCATCTTCATTTGCCAATTTGAAGGATGCGTGCAATTGCTGTCCCATACTCTCATTCTTATCACACCATACAATCCTGTGTCCGAATGGTTCGATAACAGTAATTGCTGAACCCTTTTCAAACTGGAATTTCTGAGGTTTCATTATATTATCGGAGAGATACATTCCAGCAATATCAATGCTTTTATCTGTAGTGTTGTATAATTCTATCCAGTCTTCCTTATCAAAATATTCGTTGATATAGATGGAATTTCCTGCACTAATTTCATTGATTCTGACAGGTACAATTCCACTATCAGTTATTTCATTATCGGAAAGATGCTCATATACTGCAGTTAAGTACATGTCTTCACTTGAAGGCAATACAAATGTCTCATCCGTTGATACAAATAAGTCACTACTACTGTTATCAGTATATAATAATGATGCATCCCAATATGCATCGGATGATTGTGCTTGATTATTATGTATCTCAACTGCTATGACATTGCTTCCTTTCTTAAATAAGGTGCCTGATAATTCAATAGTTTGTGGAAATGAGAACTGATCAGAATGGGTAGAAGCATAAGTACTGTATTTGATGGTTCCTGATGGCATGTTGAATCTTCCGGCTTCCTTACCATTTACGTATATTACACATCCATCATCAACAGTGAAGTTTAATGTAAATACGTCTGATGCTGATGGTGTATTTGCTAGATTGAAAGACTTTCGCATGTAATATGTTGACAATCTATGCTTAACTTCGCTTTTTACCCCCGGCCATGAAGAACCTTCAACATAACCAATAGGGGCATTACCGTTTTTCCATGATAAAACAGAGTATGAAGATGAATACCATGCTTTTCCGTCAAGACTACCACTGTCATAGTAATACCATGATGAGCCAGTATCAAATGCTTCCTTCCTAAGATTTTTTAAAGATTGCCACCCTTTGAATCTATATTCCTGTGGGGCTTTTGCAGATGTCGTAACTGGAGGAAACAGTTTGCCGTCGAATTTATTCGTAGGAACCTGTAGACCGTTTATACCAATTCTGGCATCCTCGATATTGGAATTGAGCGAAACGTTAATAGGCTGAATATTTGACAGTTTCATCTTAGAATAACTCTTTATCGCATTTATCATAGTTGCCTGCCTTGATGAAGAAAACGTACTCTTTACGTTATTGGCACTACCCCACGGACTTTCTCCAATCTGACTCATTGCTTTGTATGCTCTGTTTGCCAATTCGTCCACGATATCACTACATCGTTTCGGTTCAAAGACAGAACCGACAACCATACAGAACGTATCGATGAACTGCTTGCGAAAGTTGTCATTTGCGAGCAGATTCAACCATATCGTCGTAAGTTCCATTTCCTTATACATCGACGTGCCGGTATCATACATATAATCCAGCGTCTGCCATCTTGTATTTTCCAAATCATGGAATTGGTTAGTTCCGCCAAAACTATCGAGGTCCATCAGTACAATACGGAACTTACCACCATCTATCCTAGGCCTATACCCCTTCACATTATTACTGTTGTTCAGCCAATCACTGCCTCCGAGATACATTTCAACAGCCATATAATTAATAAATTCATCAATGTCGAGCAATTGCTTAATCTGTTCGTATATATCTTCATTTGCCGCTTTTTTAGAAAGAGAGTACAATTCTTCGAAAGCATCACGTGTACCTTCCATTTGGACATATCCGGAATCTGGAGAATATTCAAACTGATCCATTTCATCGTCATCAAGTCCTTTGTTTGCATAAGCGAAATGCTTGTTGTTAGGTTCGCGGATGTTAAGAATATCATAAAGGGAACCATTGATATATACAAATGCCGGAATGTAAGATTGACAGTCAACATCAATACCTGACCTTGCAACGATTTCATGAATCAAGGCATCATTCATCTTACTCCCATTGTCATTCCCGCCATTACGCACATGCAGAGTCTTGTTCTTGTTGAATGGCTTGTTTGGGAAAAAAGCATATGGAAGATAGTTCAAACCGTACAGTTTGTTAGCCTTCAACTTGAAAGAATGAGGTGACCATGCACGACTCCATCCTCCAACAGCAGACATATTGACTTCCTGTGTCAAACAAACCTCCTGACCGTTCTCAAAATATTCAAAATTTACAGGACGGTCCCAATCCATGTTCCAGTTGCATGCACTACTCTGTCCCCTACCCGAACGGCCATTACCTGAACCTCGGACAAAAATACCATATTCCTGTCCATTGATATTTTTATCATCAGTAACAATAGAAATAATTGGAATGCAGAAATTCTTGTCATTATAGATATACGAACGGGTAACAACATCACTTGGCAGATAACCATCCTTGAATAGACGGAAACGATATGAGGTTGATTTAGTAACACTAAAAATACCGGTTTTACTTGTTGTACCGTTTTTCATGGAAGGTACCGAACCGTTTGTAGTATATCTGAGAGTTGCTCCTTCTGGTATATTTACCGATACCTGCAGCGTCCCAGTAAATACCTGTCCGATTTTATCTACAATAGGAGCCTCTAATTGTATTGAAGCAAATTGGCTGTTATTGTTAGTTGCGCCTAAAGTCTTGGAGGTACTATTAATTGAAGGCTCAGTACACCATCCCCAGGTACTGCCTCCATCCGTCGTACGTGCGTATGAACAGCGCTTTACGGCTGCAGGATATTCCTGTGATGCAATAAGGTTCCCCTCTTTGTCTGAAACATAGATTGTTCCACCATCCGTGTCAAGTTTAAAAGGACACTGCGATGTACAATATACATCATTGTGGTCAAACCATATCAAATAATAGCCTTTCTTTTGTACTGTGGCAGAAGTACGGAATTGCCATTTCTTCAGATTGTTAGCATCATCACTCAACCAAATGCCGAAAATAGATATGTTGGCATCGGTTGGATTATATAGTTCAATGAATCCACCATAGTTCCAAGAAGGGTCAATTCTTGTATCGATGTTTGCCGGCATAATTTCATTAATAATCAGATCATTGACAGATGCAGCCTGCATCTTAGTTATTGGACTGAAAGTTAGGAGTGATATAAATGCTAATATGGTTCGTAATTTATTCATAAATATTTAGATATTTTTGTTGTTTTTTGGGCTATTTGATTTGAAAAACTTTGCAAAGTTACAAATAAAAATTAATCAATCATAAATAATTGCGTTTTTTTAGTATTAATATGTCTGTTGTCATATTTTCCAATAGTTGTTTATTTGGTTCATCATATATACAAAAAATGCACATAACTCATTACTGAATTATGTGCAATACAACTATTTGGAGAACTATCTGAGATTAATCTGCAGGATATTTAACACCCCACTCGTTTCTAAGACTGTCCATCACCTGCATGATTTCAATTGTCTCGCTGTGAGGCATAAACGGCGATTCAGTCCTACCGTTTCTGATGGCATCCAGGCAAGCCAGTACTTCATACTCATATCCCGTGGATTGTTCCTTTGGAGGATAGAATGTTTCAACAGCCTTGTAATCGTGGTACAATGTCACTTTTTCAGGACAGTTGATGTTCTGTACTTCGATATACCCTTTTCTTCCTGCAATCATACCCATACGGTTACACCAACAGCGTACACCAGCCTGAAGGTTTGCCATTCTGCCATCGTTCCAAAGCATAGTAATTGTTTCGCTGAGGTCAACACCCGACTTACCCTTCACACATGCCGAATGCATGGAAGAATTGCCATTTCCGAAATACATTCTTGCAAAGTTTATGCTGTAAACACCTAAATCAAGTAATGCACCGCCACACAATTCCGGCCTTTGAATCCGTTCCTTGTCCTCGTTATCGTAGCAGAGGCTTGCATAGAGCACTTCAGGTTGACCTATAGCGTCATTCTTAAGCAGTTCCGATACCTTATGCGACAGAGGCATACATCTTGTCCATACAGCCTCCATACAGAACACACCTTTCCTTTTTGCTGCATCAAGTAGTTCAAGGGCTTCCCGTGTATTTGCCGTAAAAGCCTTTTCCACCAACACATGCTTTCCTGCATTGATAGCCAACAAGGCATGTTTCAGGTGATGGGAGTGAGGAGTAGCAATATACACCAGTTCCACTTCATTGTCTTCCACTAGTTCCTGATATGAGCCGTATGCTTTCTGGAATCCCATTTTTTCTGCAAAATCCCTTGCACGTTCAATGTTACGTGCTGCAATCGCATACTTTTCCAACTGTTCACCAGTATCCATTACACCCATTGTTTTTTGGAGTGCAGATACGGTAGATGATGATTGTAGATTACTTAAGGTTAGTGCCATCTTGTCGGCAATCCAACCAGCACCGATTATTCCGACTTTCATATTCTGATTTGATTATTAATATATTATCAGTAATGTTTCCCAATGGCATTGATTGCCATTATGAGCGAGTCAACCTGATCGTCAGTCGTCGCCCAACTCGTGCAGAATCTTACCCCAATGTGTTCGCTGTCCACTTTCTGCCAAAGTTCAAAACCAAAGTCCTTTCCCAATGATTCAGCAACATCCTTCGGCAGTATGGGGAATACCTGATTCGTAGGACTGTCAACAAGGAACCCATAGCCATTCTCCCTGAAAGCATCAGTAAGTCTTGCCGCAAGTTTATCAGCATGAGCAGCCAATTCATAATACAGGTTGTCCTCAAACAGCACTTCAAACTGAATACCCAATAAACGTCCCTTTGCCAGCATTCCACCATTTTGTTTAATCATGTATCTAAAGTCATTCTTTAAGGATTCGTTGTTAATTACCACAGCTTCACCGAATAAAGCACCTTGTTTTGTTTCACCGATATAGAACACGTCAGCAATAGAAGCAATATCCTTTATGGTTAGGTCACATTCCGATGAAGCCAAACCGTAACCAAGTCGGGCTCCGTCAATAAACAGCGGTATGTTCCATTTATTGCAAACCTTCCTGATTGCCACCAATTCGTCTTTGGAATATATCGTTCCCAGTTCCGTTGAGAACGAAATATACAGCATTGCAGGCTGAACCATATGTTCAAAAGAAGCATCCTGATGATGTTCGGTCAAAGCCTTGTCTACACTTTCAGCACTTATCTTTCCATCTTTTGCGGCAAGAGGAAGAACCTTGTGACCGCTATGCTCAATGGCACCGGTTTCGTGGCAGTTTATGTGTCCCGATTCAGCACACATCACCCCTTGATGCGGACGGAGTACGGAAGAAATCACAGTAGTGTTTGTCTGAGTTCCGCCTACGAGAAAATGAACATCAGCATTAGGCGTACCGCAGATACTTCTTATCAACATCCTTGCGCGTTCACAATACTCATCTTCGCCATATCCCGGTGTCTGCACAAGATTCGTATCCTGCATTCTCTCCAGTATTGCAGGATGACAACCTTCAAGATAATCGCTATAAAATAAAAACATGCTGTAAGTAACAATAATGGTTGATTAGTTTGTACTTGTAATAAGCAGAGTAGCACCGGAATCAATGTTCTGCTTGATTTCCACCCCACCCTTCGTAACCTTACAAAGACTGATATCATCACCCATGACTTCGGTAATCTTCAATCTGCCGATTTCCTTCTTTGCCTCCTTACCGGCTACAGTCAGGACAGTATATACATTGAATGTCATGCCCTTGAATGCTCCCATACTCTCTCCGAGGTCAATATACACTTCCTTCTGCTTATCCTTCTTGGCAGTATTGCCTTCAACAATACTGGCATACATCGGCCATGCAAGGTTGAGTTGACGTGTGATGGTAGCACGCATCCTGTCGATGGCATTACTTATAGCCTTCTCCGGTGTCTCAATCCAACTGTAGTCATATTCACCGCTTCCGATAGATATAGTCTTGACAATCTGGTCAGTCCTTACGTCCTTTATGTTTACTGTAATGGCAATAGTAGCACGATATTGGATTTTCGTGTGTGAAACACCCTTGTCATCCTTTGTAGTAGTATTCTGCGAAGTACAACTGATGGAACCAATGGATCCGTCATAGGTCAGAGCCTCTTCACCTTCAGTCAATTCACCGGGAAGAAACTGGCCGTCAACAACATTCAGTCGTCTTGCACTACCAATTGCACCTGCAATGGCGTTTCTTACATTATCCGCAAACTCGGGATGCTGTTCAGTATTGGAACCGGCAGCAGCCGTGACAAGCGAACCAAGAACGCTTCCAACAGTAGTTTTCTTAGCCTGAGGTTCGGTATAGGTGATTTCCCCACGTGACACACGGTATATATAGTTTCTGTCAACCTGTGCATTGGCGGCCATCACAAAAGCAGTAAATGCGATAACTGAAAAAATAATGTGTTTCATACGTCTATTGTGTTTTATACTTAATTTTCTGCAAAGATAATGTTTTTTATCCAAACCGCAAAGAGTTTGAACGTTTACATTTGAATATTAAACACAGAAATTTCAGTATATTCTGCTGTACTATGTGGCAAAAGAACAGAGATACGCGCACGTACATTAATAAAATAGGAAGTATTTTTCTAAATACTACATGCATAGTATTGTATGTGTAATTTTTTCGCCGTAACTTTGCAGCGGAATACAACAAAACTGGTTGCATGAAACTATCAGAACTGAAAACGGGAGAAAGTGGAGTAATCGTAAAGGTCCACGGACATGGAGGATTCCGCAAGCGTATTGTGGAAATGGGATTTATTAAGGGTACGCAAGTTGATGTAGTACTCAACGCTCCCCTACGCGATCCTGTGAAATACAAACTGATGGACTATGAAGTGAGTCTTCGACGTGCAGAAGCCGAACTTGTTGAGATTGTATCGGTGGAAGAAGCCAAGGAACTTGCAAGGACAAAATCCAATAGACCTGGTATTCCAGTTGACGAATGTCAGTATATGCACGAGATTGCCGAGGAACGCGGAAAGAATATAGATATGGTGTTTGTGGGCAATCCCAACTGTGGCAAGACTTCGCTCTTCAATATTGCCGGTAATGCTCACGAACGTGTGGGTAATTATTCAGGAGTTACCGTTGATGCAAAAAAAGGAGAACTTGATTTTGAAGGTTATCATCTGACTATTATCGACCTACCCGGAACCTATTCCCTGTCGGCATATTCACCAGAGGAACTATATGTAAGAAAGTATATAATTGAGCAACACCCTGATGTCATCATAAATGTGGTGGACGCATCCAATCTTGAACGCAACCTTTATCTCACTGCACAACTCATCGACATGGACGTACCTATGATTATGGCTCTGAACATGTATGATGACCTACGTCGAAGTGGTAATCATCTTGATGCCGAACAGTTGGGTCGTCTGCTTGGAGTACCGGTAGTACCAACTGTAGGACGGACAGGTGAAGGTGTGAACGAACTGCTTCACAATATTATTGAAATATATGAGGGAAAACAGCAGACAATGCGTCATATACATGTAAATCATGGACATATCCTGGAAGGAATGATTGAACGTCTGGAAACACCTATACGCAAAAACCCGGAACCTCACCAAAATTATTCGGGACGTTTCCTTGCCATCAAGTTGTTGGAAAATGACCGTCAGGTAGAAGGCATCATAAAAGGGTTGGATAATTCAGATGAAATTCTGAATGTAAGGGACGAATGCCAGAAAAAGATTCAGGAAGAACTCGGAGAAGAGGCAGAAAATGCCATTACCGATGCAAAGTATGGTTTTGTACAGGGAGCCCTACGTGAGTGTTTCAGGAAAAACAACATATACAGACGGGTTCAGACAAAGCGCATAGACGCAGTCGTGACACATCAGGTGTGGGGCTATCCAATCTTTATTGCCCTGATGTATCTCATGTTCTACTGTACGTTTACCATCGGACAATACCCAATGGATTGGATTGATGCTCTTGTGGGATGGATAGGCAGCATCGTAAGCAACAACATGGCAGACGGTATGCTGAAAGACCTTGTTGTAGACGGTATTATAGCCGGTGTCGGTGGAGTCATTGTCTTCCTTCCGAATATACTCATATTGTATGCTTTCATATCTTGGATGGAAGATTCAGGTTACATGTCCAGGGCTGCATTCATAATGGATAAGATAATGCACAGAATGGGACTTCACGGAAAATCGTTCATACCAATGATAATGGGATTTGGATGCAACATTCCGGCAATAATGGCCACACGAACGATAGAAGACAGAAAGAGCCGTCTGATAACGATGCTTATCGTACCGCTCATGTCCTGTTCTGCACGACTTCCAGTATATATTATCATAACTGCGGCATTCTTTCCCAGACATGCAGCACTCGTGATGTTCATACTCTATTTTCTTGGTATCGTCATGAGCATCGTTATGGCAAATCTGTTCAGCAAGCATGTAGTAAAAGGTGATTCCAGTCCTTTTGTAATGGAATTGCCACCATACAGGCGGCCTTCGGTAAGGTCAGTAGTACGTCATACATGGGAGAAAGGCAGACAGTACCTGAGAAAGATGGGAACCACGATTCTTATGGCAAGTATAGTAATCTGGGCATTAAGTTATTTTCCACATCATGACGGCCTAACCAGAGAACAGCAGATGGAACAAAGTTATATTGGTACAGTCGGAAAGGTTATAGAGCCTGTAATAAGGCCGTGCGGTTTCCAATGGAAGGAAGGAGTAAGTATAATTACAGGTATAGGTGCTAAGGAAATCGTAGCATCATCAATGGCAGTACTGTATTCATCGGATACGGAAGTTAATTCCGTCACTGATGAAGGAGCAACGGAGCAGGTTCGACTCTCAATGGCACTTGAAAACAGTGGTATGACAGCCGTGACAGCCTTCTCGTTCCTTGTATTTGTTCTTTTATATATGCCTTGTCTGCCAACATGTATTGCCATTAAACATGAATCCGGAAGATGGAGATGGGCATTGTTCACGGCAGCCTACACTACCCTATTGGCATGGATATGTTCCGTATTGGTATTCCAAATAGGCAATCTAATAGTATAGCTACGCTAAACATGCAGGAAATAATTACATACATATTGATAGGTGTTTCTGTAGTATATGCCATCTACCGACTGGTAAGGCATCTGCATCATGGTGATAAAAATACCGACCATAAATGCGAGTCTTGCGATAAAGACCTATGCTGCAACGTGAATGAAGAAGACAAGAAAGGTTGCCGTCCAATGAAGGAAAGCAACCAATGTATGAATTGTCCGTTCAATACAACTACACGCTCACGGTAGCCTTTATGTGGTCATACGGATCATAATCCGACAATGTAAAATCCTCAAACTTAAAATCAAATATATCCTTAACCTCCGGGTTCAGAGTCATCTTCGGCAAGGCGCGAGGTGTTCGTGTGAGTTGAAGTTTCGCCTGTTCAATATGATCCAGATACAGATGTGTATCACCTGTTGTATATACAAAATCACCCGGTTTCAATCCCGTGACCTGAGCCACCATAAGCAAAAGCAGAGAATAACTGGCAATGTTGAACGGCACACCAAGGAACGTATCGGCACTACGCTGGTAGAGTTGAAGGCTCAGCCTTCCGTCTGCTACATAGAATTGGAACAGAATATGACAAGGCGGAAGATTCATATTCTTGATGTCAGCCACATTCCATGCACTCACAAGCAAGCGGCGTGAATTAGGATTTGACTTAATCTGTTCTATCACCTCCCTTATCTGATCAATATGACCTCCGTCATAATCAGGCCATGAACGCCATTGGTATCCATAAATATGTCCCAGATTTCCGTCTGGATCCGCCCATTCGTTCCATATACGCACACCACGTTCCTGCAACCATTTTGCATTTGTGTCACCGCGAAGGAACCAGAGCAATTCATATATAATGGATTTCAGGTGAAGTTTCTTTGTAGTAAGCAGAGGGAAACCATCTTCAAGATTGAAACGCATCTGATTGCCGAATACACTAATGGTACCCGTACCCGTACGATCACCTTTCTGTACGCCTTCATTCATAATGCGATTCAGTAAATCTAAGTATTGTTTCATAATCAATCGGTTTTTATTTTATCAGCGCAAAGTTATAATAAATTCCCGAATATTCAGCAATGAATTCTTAAAGAAATATAAAAGTTATTTATTATTACTCCTTTTGCGATAGTTTCTTACGGACATATCAATATTTATTTGTACTTTTGTGCACTAAAAGAATCAGTACGCAAGAATATGCAGAAAATAGTATCTTATTTTATTATAGTGATGGTGCTGATGTGCTCCTGCTCGGAAAGATACACAGTTGAAGGTTCGTCAAGTAATATCCTTGACGGGACAATGGCATATATACGCAACCTAGAGGATCCAATGAATACATCTGCCATCGACTCATGCCAAATCATTCATGGCAAGTTTCACATGGACGGCAATATCGACAGTTCCGTATGTGTAAGACTTTTTATGGGAGACAATAATTTTCCAATGGTTTTAGAACCGGGAAATATCAGCATCAATATTTCAAACAATACAGTAAAGTTGGAAGGTACCCCATTGAATGAAAGTCTGTATAATTTCCTTATGCAACGCGATTCTCTTCAGGTACTATTCGATGAACTTCCCCACAAGGAAAGCCTTATGTATCTCGACGGCTATTCACAGGAGGAAATTGCGAAAACATTGAACGAAGAGTCTGCAAGGCTCAATACAGCATTGGACAAGTTGGACACGAACTTTATCGTTGACAACTTCGACAACACACTTGGCGTAATGTGGTTTCTGCGTCTATGCTACGATGCAAACGATTGGTATGGATTCCCTACGACTACTCCACAGATTGATGATATCTACAGTAGGGCTCCTGTTTCCTTCAAGCAAAACAAACTTGTAGATGAATATATGCGTCAGGTAAACGGACAATAACATATTAATAATACATACAAAGAATTTTCCATAACAGTTAACACCCCTAACAATTGGTATCGATAATAGTAGCAATAGCAAGCAACAATGCAATAGGTAGAAACAATGAATTGCTCTACCACATGCCAAATGACATGAAGCGATTCAAGGAAACCACTACCGGACATACGATAATCATGGGACGGAAAACATTCAATTCTTTTCCACGCCGTCCATTGCCCAACCGCAGAAATATAGTATTGGCATCAGAAAACAACATTCCCGATGACAAGCAAGGTGCCGAATGGATGACATCATTGCCACAGGCATTGAATGAATCCAAGAACGATGGTGAAGTATTTATCATAGGTGGAGCAAGCGTATATGTACAGGCATTATCCCTTGCTGACATGATATACCTAACTATAATAGATGATGAGCCACAAGATGCAGATTCATTCTTCCCGGAAATTGACTACAATGAATGGAAGGTAGAAAGCGAGGAAAAGTTCCCTGCCGACGAAAAGCACGCACATCCATACTCATTCATAAATCTCGTTAGGAAATAAGAGGATAAAGAGAAAAAGAAAGCCTCCATAATCAAGTGTACTGATTATGGAGGCTTTCATATTCATTTAGTAATCTATTTACAGTTTTTTATTACGTTCAGACATTCCTTACATTTGTCTGTAATATATTGCCAATCTTCGGCTTCGATACGTTCCTTAGGGAACAGTTTGCTACCCATACCCACGCAGAAGACGCCAGCCTTAAACCATGATGTAAGGTTCTCTTCAGTAGGAGCCACACCACCGGTTACCATAATCTTTGACCATGGCATAGGAGCCTTCATTCCTTTTACAAAAGCAGGACCGTAAACGTCACCAGGGAACACCTTGCACAGATCGCAACCCATTTCCTGAGCCTTACCTATTTCACTAACAGAACCACAACCTGGACAGTAAGGAACAAGGCGACGGTTACAAACCGGTACTACATCGGCATTAAACAAAGGACCGACAACGAAACAGGCACCGAGTTGAATATAGAGAGATGCAGTAGGAGCATCTACCACACTACCTACTCCCATAGCCATTTCCGGACATTCCTTTGCCGCATATTTTACACACTCAGCAAAAACCTCATGGGCAAAATCACCGCGGTTTGTAAACTCAAAGGCACGTACACCGCCGTCATAACACGCCTTAATAACCTTCTTTGCAATTTCTGCATCCTTGTGATAGAAGACAGGAACCATTCCCGTCTCCCCTATTTTGCCTAAAACTTGTAATTTATCAAATTTTGCCATAATGCTATCAATTAATTATCTTTGAACACGACCGTTTGCATTACCACCAGCCAAAGCCTCAACTTCTTCAATGCTGACATGGTTGAAATCACCGGGAATAGTATGTTTGAGTGCACTCGCAGCAACTGCAAACTCAAGGGCTTCACCCTGAGTCGGTTTGGTGAGCAAGCCATGGATAAGTCCGCCTGAGAAACTGTCGCCTCCACCTACACGGTCGATTATAGGGTCGATGTCATAACGCTTAGACTGATAGAACTCCTTACCATCGAAGATAAGAGCCTTCCAACCGTTATGTGTTGCGCTGAAACTTTCGCGAAGAGTAGATACCACATACTTGAAACCGAATTCCTTGGCCATCTGCCTGAATATACCCTCATATCCAGCAGCATCAGTCTTGCCGCCTTCAACGTCAGCATCAGGTTTGAAACCGAGACAGAGTTCAGCATCCTCCTCATTACCGATACACACATCAACATACTGCATCAATGGACGCATTACGCTGATAGCCTTTTCGCTTGTCCACAGTTTCTTTCGGAAATTTAGGTCGCAACTGATTGTCACACCATGACGCTTGGCTGCAACACATGCCAGACGAAGGCATTCAGCACTTTCGTCACTAATGGCAGGAGTGATACCGCTCCAGTGAAACCAATCAGCACCTTCAAACACCTTGTCGAAGTCAAAATCCTCAGGTTTAGCCTCTGCAATAGCAGAATGTGCTCTGTCATATATCACCTTCGAAGCACGCATAGATGCTCCGGTTTCTGCATAATACAGTCCCACTCTGTCTCCGCCACGAGCAATGAAATCAGTATTTACACCATAACGGCGCATCGCATTTAAAGCAATCTGACCGATTTCATGTTTAGGCAGTTTTGACACGAAATAGCAATCGTGACCGAAATTGGCGCAACTAATAGCCACATTGGCTTCACCGCCGCCAGGAATGATGTTGAATTTGTCAGCCTGAACAAAACGATAGTTTCCTTCAGGAGAAAGGCGAAGCATCAATTCGCCCATTGTAACAATTTTTGCCATGTTATAATTTTTTGAATATTAGTTATAGTCAGAATAATCTCTTCAGACGTTGTTCATTTTTATAACTTATTGTCGTTTACCTTATGCTGCTGCATAATTATTTGCGTGCAAATATAAGCATTTTTGACGACAGCAGACTTTTTTTGTTTACAAAAACACTTCCATACATTGTTTTTTGATAAAAAATGTCGTAACTTTGCAAATAACTTAAGTGTGTACGCAAACAAAACACTCTTTCAGACAAGTAAGTATTGATTAATAATTCAGTTCAATGGTATTCAATCAGTCAAAAATCAGAATCAAGGATATTGCGGAAATGGCAGGAGTCAGCGTAGGAACCGTTGACCGAGTCATTCATGGACGCAGTTGTGTGTCAAAACTCGCTCAGGAAAAGGTACAGAAGGTACTCGATGAAATCAATTATGTACCAAACCACTATGCCAGCGCATTGGCGAGCAACAAAGTTTATAAGATTGCCGCCATATTGCCGATGCACAAGGAAGACAGTTATTGGGCACGTGTTGAAACAGGACTTTACGAAGGAGTAAAGCGATACACCGACTTCAAGTTGGCATTCAAGGTCTTCAGTTACGATCAGTTCAACGAGGAATCCTTTGAATCACAGTGCCGTAGCATCATGAACTATGAGCCATGTGCCGTCATCATAGGACCAATCTTCAACCATAGGATTATGTCTAAGTTCACACGCAGGCTTGAAGACAGGGATATCCCATATTCATTGCTTGACTCCTATTGGGCAGACTTGAATCCAGTAACCTTCTACGGACAGGACGCACGTCGAAGCGGAGAGTTCTCTGCAAAGATAATACTGATGGCAGCAGCCGAACATAGGAAACTTGCCTTGTTCAAGATATTGGGTGAAGGACGGGTAGCCAGCCGTCAGCAGTTGGAACGAGAAGAAGGATTCAGGGAATACGTGAAGAAACACAGTCCTGAAACCCAAATCATAGACCTAAACCTTTATGCCTACGATAAGGAAGGAATGAAAGATTCCATGAAGCAATTCTTTACCGAAAATTCCGACATCAGATTCGGTCTTTCATTCAACTCCTCAATTCACGTAATCGGCAATTTCCTCAAGGACAATATGCCAAATCATCCAAAAGTAACCCTTCTCGGCTATGATGCCATCGACAGCAACATGAGATGTATGCGCGACGGATATGTCGATTTCCTCGTAGGTCAGCACCCACAGCACCAGGGCCTGAACTGTTTCCGAAGCATATTCAATTCATGCGTGCTCCACATGAAGCAAGAACCGCTCCATTATGTAGGAATCGAGTTGATTATGCCTGAAAACATGGACTTCTACAAGGATTGATATCCGAAAAGACAGATTGATTGTTTTGTTTATCAGAATTGTTATTTTATACAATAGACACATATTTTTTATTGAGCAGACATGTTTGACCTTATTTCCGATTTTGAACCTACAGGCGACCAACCCGAAGCCATCAGGCAACTGACCGAAGGCGTACACAACGGATTGCCTGCACAGGTACTGCTTGGAGTTACAGGTTCAGGTAAGACATTCACCATTGCAAATGTGATAAAGAACATCGGTCGCCCCACCCTCATTCTTAGCCACAACAAGACCCTTGCTCATCAGTTATATACGGAAATGAAGGCATTCTTCCCCAATAATGCCGTAGAATACTACGTCAGTTACTACGATTACTATCAGCCCGAGGCATATATACCCTCCACCGATACATACATAGAAAAGGATCTGGCAATCAATGAGGAAGTCGACCGTCTGCGGATTGCAGCCACCCGCTCGTTGATGTCTGGCAGGAACGACATTGTAGTAGTGAGTTCCGTATCCTGCATCTACGGTATGGGTTCACCAGTAGATTTCTCCGAAAACATAATACCCATCAATGTAGGACAGTCAATCGACATCAATGTCTTTCTCCGCAAACTGGTTGACAGCCTGTATGTAAGAAACGACATAGAACTCACACGAGGTCATTTCAGCGTCAAGGGCGAAGTCGTTGACATATACCTTGCATACGATGAAAGACTGCTCAGGGTATGTTTTGCATGGGACGAAATAGAAAGCATACAGGAAGTGGAACCCGATACCGGATATGTCATAAGCAATTACGATGACTACAAGATATATCCTGCCAATCTCTTCATGACCTCCAAGGAACGTACCCTTGAAGCAATCAGCAAGATACAGGACGACCTCGTGGAACGCATGCAGTTCTATGAAGAAATAGGTGATGAAGTCAAGAAGAACCTCATAGAGACAAGAGTCACCAACGATCTCGAGATGATACGCGAGTTGGGACATTGTTCAGGAATAGAAAACTACAGTCGATACTTCGACGGACGCCAACCGGATGAACGCCCATACTGCCTTCTTGATTTCTTCCCGAAGGATTTCCTGCTCGTAGTAGACGAAAGCCATGAATCCGTACCACAGATACGGGCAATGTACGGAGGTGACAGAAGGCGTAAGCAGACATTGGTAGAATATGGTTACCGTCTGCCTGCAGCACTCGACAACCGTCCCCTCACCTTTGAAGAATTCGAGGAGATGACACCGCAGACCATATACATGAGTGCAACCCCAGCCGAATACGAACTGGAGAAGTCTGAAGGAGTGATAGTAGAACAGGTAATCCGCCCTACCGGATTGCTCGAACCAAAGATTGAGATACGTCCATGCGAAAATCAGGTCGACGACCTCATGGAAGAAATACAGGTTCGCATCGAGCGCAATGAGCGCGTACTCGTCACCACCCTCACCAAGCGACAGGCAGAGGAACTCGTGGACTACCTTGTGCGTTACAACATAAGCTGCAACTATATACACTCCGACGTTGACACCTTCGAGCGAGTGGATATACTGCAGAAACTCCGACGGGGCGAATACGATGTAGTAGTAGGTGTGAATCTTCTGCGCGAAGGACTCGACCTGCCAGAAGTGTCGCTCGTAGCAATACTCGATGCCGACAAGGAAGGTTTCCTGCGTAGTTACCGTTCGCTCACTCAAACTATAGGACGAGCAGCACGCAACCTCAACGGTATGGCAATCCTCTATGCCGACCGTATAACCGACAGCATGCGAAAGACCATCGATGAAATGGAACGCAGAAGAACAAAACAACTGAAATACAACGAAGAGAACCATATCACTCCGGCACAGGTAAAGAAAGCACAGCAATGTCTCAGCGAAGGCAGACACGTGGACTATGTAGGAAAGGCATATATCGAGGAATCATTCCTGAAAGCAGCAGAAGACCCTATTGTAAGGCAGATGGACAGCGAACACCTCGACAAGGCAATAGAACACTCAAGGAAACTCATGCAGGAAGCAGCAAGAAAACTCGACTTCACACTCGCTGCACAATACCGCGATGAAATGCTGAAACTCGAAGAAATCAGAGACGAAAAGAAAAGGAAGAAAAATGAATAGCATAAGACGTATCATATTGTTCATCAAGAACTGGACCCTACCCATATCGATGATAACAGGTGTAGTTTCATATTTCGTATATGTAAGCATACCCGAACTCGATGATACCCATGCAATGATGAACGATGTAGTGAATTTCGTACAACCATCGCTGATCTTCATGATGTTGCTTTTGGCATTCTGCAAGGTCAATCCACGTGAACTGCGTCCCCATCGTTGGCAACTGAAACTACTGGCAATACAAGCCCTGTCGTTCACCTTGATGGCAATCCCTATAATCCTCTATCCCAAACTACCCGGAAGAGTAATCATTGAAAGCGCCATGGTGTGCATGATTTGTCCCACAGCAACGGCAGCATCCGTCGTAACAGGAAAACTCAACGGGAACGGAAGTACCGTAGTGAGTTACACATGCGTCATCAACCTGGTAGCAGCATTGCTCATTCCGTCCATAGTACCCCTCCTTCACAGCACCGCCACAACACTCGGATTCACAGAATCCTTCACCATAATAATCGGACGCGTGTTCCCGTTGCTCATGATGCCACTTCTGCTCGCATTTATTCTGCGCTACCTGTTTCCACGAGTCCACCGCTATCTGGTAAGCATAAGTGGATTGGCGTTCTACATGTGGGCAGTAGCCCTTGCCCTCGCCATAGCCGTCACCACCAAGGCAATCGTACACAGTCACGAAGAAATGTGGGAATACGTTGGCATAGCATTGGCATCAGCCCTGTGCTGCCTCATCCAGTTTGGTTTGGGACGAATCATCGGCAGGCACCACGGCGACAGAATAGCAGGAGCCCAGAGTCTTGGACAGAAGAACACCGCATTTGCCATTTGGATGGCATACACATTCATGAATCCAGTGACAGCCCTCGCCGGCGGATTCTACAGCGTTTGGCATAATATAATCAATTCATATCAGTTATGGAAAGCAAGAAAAAAACATTAATCCTATTTCTGGCACTCATGTGCATGACAGCCACAGCAGTACAGGCACAGACAGAAGACAAAGTACTCAACCGCTACACCGACTCCCTGTTGGTATATCGTAATCTAGTAAACGACAGTATAGCAAGGATACTTCAGCAGTCATATATAGGTTCCGACAGCGACAGCATAGTGCAGAACAACGTCACACCAAGTCTTTACCGACTTATCGGCCCCTCCACATACTACGATGAAGTCACCCATAGCATACTCCGACTCGAACCAACCACCACGGAAGAACCCATAGATACAGCCATCTACGGAAAACTTATGAAAATGTATCTGGAACATCCCTCGTCAGTGAAATACTACAAGCGGCAGTTCAATGAAGAAAACCTAATATCCGCCGAACCAACTGATTCCAAGCAGGAACTCAAGAACGCCATTTCCGAACAGATGCCCGACGTAGATGACGTAGCAGAAGTTTCGGATGACATCAACATAGACCTCACCATCAAGAAACCGAACTTCTGGAAGCGCACAGGAAGTTTTGCCTTGCAGTTTCAGCAGAACTACTTCTCCGACAATTGGTACAAGGGAGGCAACAACAACCAGACAATGCTCGCCACCATACTCCTTCAGGCAAACTACGACGACACAAAACGGGTGACATGGGAAAACAGACTCGACATGCGACTCGGATTCGTCACCACCACCTCTGATTCCTGCCACACATTTCTCACAAACAACGATAAACTCAATCTGCAGTCAAAAGTAGGAATAAAGACCACCAAGAACTGGTACTATACCGTATCTGCAGAAGCCAACACCCAGTTCATGCCAGGCTACAAGAGCAACAACCGACTTAAGTTCTCCGACTTCATGGCACCGCTCGACGTGTACGTCTCAACCGGTATGGACTTCAAGCCAACATTCAAGAACGGTAACACACTCAGTATAGCCATACTCCCATTCTCATTCAAGTGGAGATATATAGATACCGACAATCTGAACATACATCAGGTATACAACATGGTAGGCAAACGCCATACTGAAGACTATGGTTCACGACTCGAACTGAACTGCAAGGTACAGATTTGCAAGAACTTCACATGGAAATGCCGATCCTACTACTTCACCTCCTACAAGTACTCGGAAGCCGAACTCGAGAACACCCTGTCATTCGCATTCTCCAAATACATTTCATCAGAAGTCTATACCCTCTGGCGATTCGATGACAACCGCGGTCCCAACTTCTATGACGACAACATCGGTTACTTCCAGTTCAAGGAATACATGACACTCGGACTCAAATACGACTTTTAAAATAATATACAAAATGAACTATAACGAATCAGTTGAATATCTCAACAAAATTACTGATAACCTTATCGTACGCATAGGTGGTCAGTTGACAGACGCTAATATGGACATGCTTTCCATCGACGAACATATAATGCTTGCCTATCGTTACCTACGCGACGAGGTGATGGAGGGCGGTTTTATTCAACTCATACAGAATGGTTACGGACCATACGTGTTGCTTGGTCCTTTTCCTATGCTCATGAAGAAGGAACTTGAACTGAAGGACTTCGGTAAACTCCTGTATAATGCCTTGCATGAATATAAGATACATCGTGAGGAACTGGAAGCCGACAAGAGTGAGGAAGAGTTCATGGCTCAATATGAGCAGATGGAGAAACTCAACGAACTAGGTGATGACTATCTCGACGACTTCGAGGAAGAGGTAACGATTGCCGTTGCCGAATATTTTGCTGAAAAAAATGCCATTCAGCAAAAATCCTAAAGAAAAACCTTCAATCAATAACCGTATAGGTGGTTTTTCCTAATGTATTTCAGAACAGATGGAGTGAGCATGTCGGTCTTCTGATGATTGCGTATTTCGGTACTGCTGACATCGTATAGCGGTGTTTCGACGACACTTACCCGTTCCGACAGTTTTTCGGGTACTACAATTTCGCACCCTGGACGTCTATAGACCATCAGGGGATAGTTCTCAATGATTTCTTCCGACTTATACCATCTTCCGAACCGTTCCCAGTTGTCTGCTCCTATCACAAGGCAGAACTGATGCTGCGGATATGTGGCTGACAGTTCGGTTAAAGTAGTTATGGTGTATGATGGGACAGGCAGATGGCTTTCGAAATCTGATACCCATATTCCTGCAATTCCCTTGCATGCCAGTTTTGCCATCTTCAGCCTATGGGTATATTCTGAAATGTCAAGACTTTCACTTGTTGAATCATTTCGTTTCAAGGGATTCTGTGGACTTACCATCAACCATACTTCATCTACCAATCCCTGCTCTATCAATGAATGGGCAAGATTGATATGCCCTAAATGTATGGGATTGAAGGAACCTCCGTAGATTGCAATTTTCATCTTGAAAGGAAATGGCTTGTATGAATTAGTCCTTTAGAAATTTGCTGATTATTTCGAATACTTGTTTCTTTGCGGTTTCAAGGTCGTCGTTCACTACCTGACAGTCAAAGTTATCAGCCTGACTGATTTCGTATTCGGCACGTGCTATTCGTTGGTCAATTACTTCGGGAGCATCAGTTCCTCGGTTCTCCAAACGGTTGCGAAGGGTTTGTATGCTTGGTGGCATAATGAATATGCTGAGTGCCTGATTTCCATAATGTTTCTTAATGCGCATTCCTCCGTTGACATCAACGTCGAACACCACATTCTGTCCGGCTTCCAACTGACTTTCAACCTGTGATTTCAACGTACCGTAAAAGCGGTCAGTATATACTTCCTCGTATTCCACGAAATCGTCATTCTGTATATGGCTGCGGAATTCTTCCGGAGAGATAAAGAAGTATTCTACTCCGTTCTTTTCTTCGCCTCGTGGTGCACGGGTAGTTGTGGAGATTGAGAAATGAAGATTCAATTCCAATCCCATTAGGTAATTGATGATAGTGGATTTGCCTGTGCCTGATGGCGCACAGAATATTATAAGTTTTCCTCGCATAAAAATAGTAGATTTGGAGTTAAAGAAGTTAAAGGGAGTTAAGGAGAGATAAGGAGAAGTCTCCTGTCTACTTAACTCCTGTCTACTGTCTACTTAACTCCTGACATTATTACATTACATTCAGGACTTGCTCCTTGATTTGTTCAAGTTCGTCCTTCATCTTGACTACGATGTTCTGCATTTCTGCATGATTTGACTTGGAACCGGTGGTATTGATTTCACGTCCCATTTCCTGTGCTATGAAACCCAGTTTCTTTCCCTGTCCATGACCATCCTGCATAGTCTCCATGAAATACTTGAGATGATTGGACAGACGTTGCTTTTCCTCGTTGATGTCAAGTTTTTCGATGTAGTAGATCATTTCCTGCTCAAGTCGGTTCTTGTCGTAATCCACGGAGAGTGTCTTTTCGAGGACATCGGTGATTCTCTGACGGATTTTTTCCACACGTTCCTTTTCAAATGGTTCGATGCTTGCCAGAAGGTTTCCTATGTTTTCGATATTCTGGGTGAACTTCTTCGACAATGCAACTCCTTCCTGCTTACGGAATTCCACGAGTTGAGCCACGGCTTGTTCTACGGCTGTACGAGCCTGCAACCATTCTTCATCGGAAAGTTCCTCGACTTCGTTCTTGGATACTACATCCGGCATGCGTTGGAGGATACTTACCCATTCATGAGGCTGTGGTTCGGCTATACCCGTTGCTTCGCATATTTCTTTCAACTGGCGGTAGTATGTGAGCATGGCATCCTTGTTGAGTGAAACGTCGGATGACATATTCTCTTTCTCTACCCAGAGATTGAATTCCACCTTGCCACGCTCCAACTGCTGTGCGATATATGAACGGATATCCATTTCCTTATCTCTATATACCGGTGCAATGCGGGTTGAAAGGTCGAGAGCCTTACTGTTGAGAGACTTGATTTCTGCGTGGATTTTCTTGTTTCCGAATTGTGCTACGCTTTTGCCGTAGCCAGTCATTGATTGTATCATTGCGTGAAAATTTCTGATTGGAGACATACGTGGATTGTATATCTGCTGTTTTTTATCGGCGCAAAGTTACAAAATTAAAATGATAACGAACCAGAAAATACATACAAATGGTAAAAAGTTATGGTTAATGCTGTGGTTGTCGTTTTATTTTCGTACCTTTGCGCACTATAAATTCGGATTATCATGTCGTGTATATTACATATAGAAACATCAACAGATGAATGTTCGGTTGCCGTCAGTCAGGACGGTGCCAATATTTTCTTTGAGACAGTAGAAGATAAAGCCTCCGATTCGAATGGCCGTTCACGAGGTGGAGGTAAGGCTCAGCAACTTGGAACGCTTGTGGACCATGCCCTTTCATTCACCGACAACCATGCCATTCCGTTTGATGCCGTTGCCGTAAGCAGCGGTCCTGGTTCCTATACAGGATTGAGAATAGGTGTTTCGATGGCAAAGGGAATTTGCTACGGACGCAACCTCAAACTGCTGTCGCTCCCCACCCTTCAGATTATGTGTGTGCCGGTATTGCTCTGTCACGCCGACGAACTTCCGGAAAATGCCTTGCTCTGTCCTATGATTGACGCAAGGAGAATGGAAGTATATACCGCTCTTTATGACCGTGCCTTGAAATCGGAAATGGACGTAAAGCCAATGGTAATTGAAGGAAGTTCATTTGCTGATATCCTTGAATCCCGTCCGATATATTTTTTCGGCAACGGAAGCGACAAGTGCAGGGACATTATCAACCACCCGAACGCTCACTTCATCGAAGGTATTCAGCCATTGGCTAAATGGATGAGTCCTCTTGCCGAGAAGGCTCATGCAAGGGAGGAATTCCAGGATGTCGCCTATTTTGAACCGTTCTACCTGAAGGAGTTTGTTGCTGTCAAGTCGCGCAATCTACTCGATGTGTGATATATAATTACTTGCATTTTGTTTCTCACGAGACTTTTTCACATACATCAATAACGAAATATATTTCCAAATGGATTACAATACACAAAGAGAAAAACTCATTCTTCCTGAATACGGAAGGTGCATACAGGATATGGTGAAGTATGCCATGACGCTGGAAGACAGATCGGAACGCCAACGCTGTGCATTCACCATTATCGACCTCATGGCTGCTATACAGTCATACAACGGTGACGAGAACGACTTCTACCAGAAGTTGTGGAATCATCTTGCATTGATATCAAACTATCAGTTGGATATTGACTATCCGGTGGAGATTCAGCACGTAGATGAACAGGCTGTAAAGCGTGAAATCATTCCTTATCCACAGAAAAAGATTGACCGACGCCACTATGGTGCAACCGTTGAGGCTATTGCCCACAAGTTGATGGAGATGCAACCCGGGGAAGAGCGCGACAAACTGACTCAACTCCTGGCCAACCAGATGAAGCGTGCCATGGCAAACTGGAATGTCAATGCACTTGACGATGATAAGATTATGGAAGACCTTGCAGAACTTACCAAGGGAAAGATTCAGTTGTTGCCTTCTGATATCAATCTCATAAGCGACAAGGAACTGATGAACGAGATTCAGCAGCAGACTGTTTCCAAGAAAAAGAAGAAGAACAAATAACATTATAGTATTGCCACTTGCATTAATGCAGGTGGGGAAATGAACGACTGTTACATTACAATGAAATTCAAAATCGAAGGCGGACAGATACTTCATGGCGAGATTTCACCTGCGGGAGCCAAGAATGAAGCACTGGAAGTAATCAGTGCCATATTGCTTACGGATGAGCCTGTAGTGATGGATAACATTCCGAATATCCTTGACGTCAACAATCTCATCAGCCTTATGCAGAAGATGGGTGTTGTCGTTGAAAGACTTTCCGACCATAAATATAAGTTTCAGGCCAAGGACCTTGACATGAATTACCTGCAGAGTGACGAATTCATCAACAGATGTTCCGCTCTCCGTGGGTCTATCCTGCTCCTGGGTCCGCTGCTCGGCAGATTCCATCATGCCTGTGTGGCAAAACCCGGAGGCGACCAAATAGGACGCAGGCGACTTGACACCCACTTCATAGGAATTGCCGAACTCGGTGCTACATTCCACCACAACAAGTCGCGCCATATATATGAGATTGAAGCCGAACACCTGAAGGGTAAGTATATGCTGCTCGATGAGGCTTCAGTCACAGGTACAGCCAACATCATCATGGCAGCAGTACTGGCAGAAGGTACTACACAGATATACAATGCTGCCTGTGAACCATACATACAGCAATTGTGCAAGATGCTCAATTCCATGGGAGCAAGAATCAGCGGCATTGCAAGCAATCTGCTTACAATCGAAGGTGTGGAAAAACTGCATGGCTGCAACCATACCATACTGCCCGACATGATTGAGGTCGGTTCATTCATCGGCATGGCTGCCATGACGGGAAGCGAACTTACCATCAAGAACGTGTCGTACGACAATCTCGGTATCATTCCGGATACGTTCTGCCGAATGGGTATTACCATAGAACGGAGAGGGGAAGACCTGTATATTCCATGCCATGACCACTATGAGATTCAGTCGTTCATGGACGGAAGTACAATGGCGTTTTCCGATGCACCATGGCCGGGACTTACTCCCGACCTACTGAGTGTGCTGCTTGTAGTGGCTACTCAGGCAAAGGGAAGCGTACTGATACACCAAAAGATGTTTGAAAGCCGTCTCTTCTTTGTGGACAAACTCATTGACATGGGTGCACAGATTATTCTATGTGACCCACATCGTGCAGTGGTAGTCGGTCACGACCATCGCATTCAACTTCACGCTGCCCAACTGACATCACCCGACATTCGTGCCGGTATTGCACTGCTGATTGCAGCAATGAGTGCCAACGGTACCAGCATCATCAGCAACATCGAACAGATTGACCGCGGCTATGAAGACATCGAAGGTCGTCTGAATGCCATTGGTGCAAGGATTGAGCGAATAGATGACTGACAAATGACAGGTGAATCAGAAAGACGTATAGATAACGGGAATTGCAATGATTAGGAAGGAAGACATCTACAAGATCGGTCAGATTACCAAACCGCACGGTTTGAAGGGAGAAGTATCCATGACCTTCGATGATGACATATTCGACCATGTGGACTGTCCCTACCTCATCTGTGAAGTTGACGGTATTCCGGTTCCTTTCTTCATGGAGGAATACAGGTTCAAATCAGATTCATCAGCCCTGATCAAGTTCATGGACATTGATTCCAGCGATGATGCACAGCAACTCATCGGTTCCACGGTCTATTTTGAAAACAGGTTTATAGAGGATACACAGCAGGAAGAAATCTCGCTCAACTATTTCGTGGGCTTTACGATAACGGACAACGGTAAAACGATTGGTAAGGTCATTGACATTGATGACAATACAGAAAACTGGCTGTTCGTAGTAAAACCGGAAAATGAAGACGGTGAAATACTTATTCCTGCCCATGAGGAATTTATCACAGACATAAATCATAAGAAAAAGAATATTACAATGGATTTACCCATTGGATTAATTGAATTAAATGAATAGGAAACGTATAGCGATATTAGGTTCAACCGGTTCGATTGGAACTCAGGCCCTTCAGGTCATTGAAGAGCATTCCGACTTATATGAGGCATACCTGCTGACCGCAAACAATAGCGTGGAGCAACTTATTGCACAGGCACGCAAGTTTGTTCCCGCAACCGTAGTCATTGCCAACGAGAACCACTACCGGAAAGTTCAGGACGCTCTTTCCGACCTACCAATCAAGGTTTATGCAGGAGAAGATGCCCTGTGTCAGGTAGTCCAGGACGACAATGTGGACATCGTACTTGCATCGATGGTGGGTTTTGCCGGTTTGCGTCCAACGATAAGTGCCATCAAGGCGAAGAAGGTCATTGCACTTGCCAACAAGGAGACACTTGTGGTGGCAGGTGAACTTATCAACAATCTTGCTGCTGAATATCAGGTACCGATTCTTCCGGTTGACAGCGAACATTCTGCCATTTTCCAATGTCTGGAACCATGCAACCGCATAGAGAAGATATTGTTGACATGCAGCGGAGGACCTTTCCGCATGTTTACTCCGGAGCAACTCAAGATGGTCACCAAGAACGATGCCCTTGCCCACCCTACATGGAATATGGGTGCCAAGATTACGATAGACAGTGCAACCTTGATGAACAAGGGCTTTGAGGTTATCGAAGCAAAATGGCTCTTCGGTGTTACTCCAGAAAGGATTCAGGTGGTGGTGCATCCACAGTCGGTAATCCATTCAATGGTACAGTTTGAAGATGGTGCAGTAAAGGCTCAACTCGGTGTACCCGACATGAGATTGCCTATCCAGTATGCATTCAGTTTTCCTAAACGACTTAAATCTTCATTCGACAGGGTTGATTTCTTCAAGATGAATGCACTTACATTTGAACAGCCCGACACACAGAAATTCCGCTGTCTTGCTCTTGCATACGAAGCACTCGGTCAGGGTGGAAACATGCCATGCATAGTAAATGCAGCCAACGAAATAGCCAACAGGGCGTTTATCGACGACAGGATTTCGTTTACACAAATCAGCGACATTATCGAACAGACAATGCTGCACGTAAAATTCACGAAGGACTGCTCGCTTGAGACATACCTTGAAACTGACAGCATCGCACGCCGATATGCTGCAGGATTAATCAAATAAACAATACAAATTCAGATATAAGTACCGATTACAAAATAGATGGAAACAATAATAATTAAGATAGCACAGGTTATCGTTGCGTTTGCAATACTTATCATACTTCACGAAGGCGGTCACTTCCTGGCAGCCAAGATGTTTAAGATTCGAGTAGAAAAATTCTATTTGTTCTTTGATGCATGGAACGTAAAACTTTTCAGCACCTACATGCCTTGGTTCCGCCGCCTGATAGGCAAGGCACCAATTGAGAAGGACGGGAATGGAAACGACAAGTACACCGGTACGGAATACGGTATCGGTTGGCTTCCTCTCGGCGGTTATGTGAAGATAGCCGGCATGATTGATGAATCAATGGACAAGGAACAGATGAAGCAACCGCCACAGCCTTGGGAATTCCGTACAAAACCAGCATGGCAGCGCCTGATTGTAATGCTCGGTGGAATCATCGTAAACTTCATTACTGCATTCATTATATACATAGGTGTACTGTTTGCCTGGGGCGAGAGTTTCGTAAAGCCTACAGATATCACCTACGGAATGAAGTTCAGTGAACAGGCTATAGCAGACGGGTTCCGTGACGGAGACCGCTTTCTCAGTATCGACGGCACTCCTGTAAAGTCATGGAGCATGAATGTGCTTCGTGACATTTCCAATGCAAAGGAAGTTACAGTTCTGCGCAACAATAAGGAAGTAACGCTTACCATGCCAGAAAAGATGAACATGCTGGATATGGCTCAGAGCAATCCTCCATACGCCGATATTCTTCTGCCTCTATGCATTGACAGTATAATGGAAGGCACCCCTGCTGCATCCGTCGGACTTAAGGCAGGAGATGTCATTTCATCAATAAACGACACGGAAATACATGACTTCAATGAATTTATATATCAACTTTCACTGTTGAGTGAACCGCTGACGGAAAACTCCACAGCAGCAGATAGCCTGCGTCAGCGAAGCATCACACTTACAGTAAATGCCACTGATACCGTATCAGTAGTTCTGACACCTGATTTCAAACTTGGGTTCTCCAACAAGATGCCTGACTACAAGATTACGACAAAGGAATACAGCCTTCTTGAAAGTGTTCCTGCCGGAATTGCCTATGGTTGGAACAAACTTGCATCATACGTCAACGACCTCAAGTACCTGTTTACAGCACAGGGAGCAAAGAGCATGTCGGGAATTGTAGGTATCACCAATATCTTCCCTGACAAATGGGATTGGGAGCGTTTCTGGATGCTCACAGCCCTACTCTCCATCGCATTGGGAGTAATGAACGTGCTTCCTATACCTGCTCTCGATGGCGGTCATGCAGTATTTGCCATATACGAAATCATTACACGCAGAAAACCATCCGACAAGTTGCTCGAACATGCTCAATATGTTGGTTTCATAATCATCATTGCACTTATGGTATTTGCCACATGGAACGACATTGCCAGAATATTCGGATGGTAAGAATCAACGGTTGGATAAATCAAGAAAATAGATTAACATATTAATATCAATCAAAAACTATGAAGAAACTTATGACAATCGCATTGGCTATCGTAGCAACAACTACAGCCTTTGCACAGGAAACAGAAAAGCCAAAGGAAGGTTTTGAATTCACTACAGTCAAGGAGATTCCTATCACCTCCATCAAGGATCAGAACCGTTCAGGTACATGTTGGGCATATTCCGGACTTGGATTCTTTGAGGCAGAACTACTCCGTCTCGGTAAGGGAGAATTCAATCTTTGTGAAATGTACCTTGCCCACAAGACATACGAAGACCGTGCCCGTGCGTCAGTACGTCTGCACGGCGACATCAGTTTTTCACAGGGCGGTAGTTTCTATGATGCAGTATATTGCATGAAGAACTACGGAATGATGCCAGAAGAAGCAATGCCACTGCCAGGAACTCTCTACGGCGACACACTTGCCAACTTCAATGAGTTCTTCCCATTGGCAGAAAGTTATGTATCAAATATCGTGAAGGGCGATTCCAAGAAACTCTCTCCGGCATGGTTCAATGGATTGAACGGCATATTGGATACCTACCTCGGAAAAGTACCTGAAACATTCACATATAAGGGCAAGACCTATACACCACAGTCTTTCCAGGCAAGTCTCGGACTTAACCTCGACGACTATGTAAGTCTTACATCCTACTCCCACCATCCATTCTATGAGCCATTCATACTTGAGATTCAGGACAATTGGCGTTGGGGCAGCAGTTACAACCTTCCATTGGATGAGTTCATGCAGGTAATGGACAATGCCATAAACAATGGTTACACATTTGCCTGGGGAGCAGACGTAAGTGAAAATGGATTCACACGCAACGGACTTGCAGTATATCCTGACGTAAAGCAGACAGCAGACCTTGACGGAAGCGACATGGCACATTGGCTCGGACTGTCAGCAGCCGACAAGAACAGGGAAGCAATCAGCAAGCCTTGGCCCGAAAAGGAATTCACACAGGAAGAACGCCAACTTGAATACGACAACTGGCAGACAACAGACGACCACGGTATGCTCATCTACGGAATTGCCAAGGATCAGAACGGAAAGGAATACTTCCTCGTCAAGAACTCATGGGGCAAGTCCGGCAAGTACAATGGCATCTGGTATGCATCAAAGGCATTTGTACGCAACAAGACAATGAATATCCTCGTACACAAGGATGCTCTTCCAAAGGACATCAGGAAGAAACTCGGCATCAAATAATCAGGATTTTGGATATGATCGAAGAAAAGCCGATATATCAACGCGACGTACTTGAATTCGTTACGGTAGCCGTACAGTACTGTGCATTCCTTGAAGGTACGGAAGGAAAGGACAGAACGGAGTTTCTCGACATAATGAGCAAACTTCTTCCCCTGCTCTATCTTAAGGGAACGCTGCTTCCACGCTATGAACTGATCGACGAAGACTGTCAGTTGGCAGAATACGTCACCGAGGAAAACTATGACATCGTACGTGAAAACATAGCATGTATCATGGCAGACCGTGACGACTACCTCGACGTATTCGTGGAAGACATGAAGTACAGCGACTCACCAGTACTGACAACCGTGAGCGAAAACCTCGCCGACATATATCAGAGCATCAAGAACTTTGCATGTATATATAAACTGGGAGTTGACGAAGAGATGATGACAGCATTGTCTATCGTGAAGGAAGAGTTTGAAAATGAATGGGGATTGAAGGTGGCAAACGTCATGCGCGCCATCCATGAAGTGAAATACGATGAAGACGATTTACGAGAAATTTAACAAATCAATCATACAGACATTACCACGCGTACTGTTTGAAGGCAGGATATTCACCGTAACTACAGCATCGGAAGCCGACAGAGCCGTAGAATATCTGTTGCAGCAGACGATACTTGGATTCGATACCGAGACACGTCCGTCATTCAAGAGAGGTGTCGTGCATCAGGTGGCATTACTGCAGGTGGCAACAGAAGATACCTGCTTTCTGTTCCGTCTCAACCATACAGGCCTCACCGACAGTATCGTGCGCCTGCTGGAAGACACATCTATAACCAAAGTGGGACTTTCGCTGAAGGACGACATACGTCTGCTAAGGCAGCGTCGTGAATTTACCACCGGTACGTTCATCGACCTCCAGGACGAAGTAAAGGAGATTGGAATAGCCGACTGTTCACTTCAGAAACTATACGCCAACCTGCTTGGAGGAATGATATGTAAGCGTCAGCAACTCACCAATTGGGAAGCCGACATTCTCACCGAAGCACAGAAATACTATGCCGCCACAGATGCCTGGGCCTGTGTAAGACTCCATAAGGAAGTCGAGAAACTTAAGTCGGGCAAGGACTACCTGCTTATCAAGGAACCGGTGAATCTGGAAGAGAATACTTAACACCCTTTAACTCCAAAACTATTGAGCTACTGAAACTGCGCAAGTCAGAAAGCGGAAGTTGAATGAGTATTATTGAAAAGAATAATGGATAAAAATCAAAAATGGATATGAATACCAGATACAACAAGACAGCAAGGAGAGGTACAGAAGGTACAGGATCAGCAGTCAGCGATTCAGGAAACGGAATCAAGGCCATCTACCTGAAGCGGGGAAAGGACGAATCCCTACGCAGGTTCCATCCGTGGATATTTTCAGGTGCCATTGCACATGCCGACGATGACATAGAAGAAGGAGAAGTTGTAGAAGTATTTACTTCCGACCACGAATATATCGCCACTGGACACTACCAGATTGGTTCTATCATGGTGCGCGTACTATCCTTTGACAGGGAAGCCATAGATACAGAATTCTACCGTAAGCGACTTGCCGTGGCACTCGATGTACGACATTGTATCGGAGTAGCCGGCAATGCCGACAACAACACCTACCGACTCATACACGGAGAAGGCGACAATCTGCCAGGTCTTGTAATCGACATCTACGACCATACAGCCGTCATGCAGGCACACTCAGTAGGTATGCACTGCGACCGCAGACAGATAGCCGAAGCCCTGAAACAAGTCATGGGAGAAGAATTGGAAAACATCTTCTACAAGTCAGAGACAACACTTCCGTTCAAGGCAGAACTCGGACAGGAAAATGGCTTTCTGTTGGGAGGAAGCAAGGAAGACGTAGCCATTGAGAACGGACTGAAGTTTCATGTTGATTGGCTTCATGGACAGAAGACCGGATTCTTTGTGGATCAGCGCAACAACCGCAGTCTTCTTCAGCACTACAGCAAGGACCGTACCGTACTCAACATGTTCTGCTATACAGGTGGATTCTCGTTCTATGCCATGCGAGGAGGAGCAAAACTCGTACATAGCGTAGATTCATCCCAGAAGGCAATAGACCTGACCAATGCCAACGTAGAACTGAATTTCCCAGGCGATCCACGCCACCATGCCTATGCAGAAGATGCCTTTAAGTTCCTCGACAGTATCGGACAGGATGCAGATTCACCAAAATACGACCTTATCATTCTCGACCCACCTGCATTTGCAAAGCACAAGGACGCCCTGCGCAATGCACTGAAGGGATATACACGTCTCAACCAAAAGGCATTTGAGAAGATTACCCCAGGCGGCATACTCTTCACCTTCAGTTGTTCGCAGGTAGTGACGAAGGATAACTTCCGCAATGCCGTGTTCACGGCAGCAGCACAGGCAGGCAGAAAAGTACGCATACTTCATCAACTTCATCAGCCAGCCGATCACCCAATCAACATATACCATCCAGAAGGCGAATACCTGAAAGGATTGGTACTCTATGTAGAATAATACAACCTTTTAATTTATCAATCAATATGTTACAGACAACAGTAAAGCCTGCTTCAGGAAAGTTAGGCATCATGGTAGTAGGACTCGGAGCAGTCACTTCTACATTCATGACAGGAGTACTCATGGCACGTAAGGGCCTTGCAAAACCAGTCGGTTCCATGGTTGAATACGACAAAATACGTGTTGGCAAGGGAAAAGATGCCAAATACCTATCATATCGTGAAATAGTACCTATAGCAAATCTCAGCGACATCGTCTTCGGTGCGTGGGACGTATATCCGGCAAATGCCTATCAGTCGGCAATGTACGCACAGGTCCTCTCCGAAAAGGACATCGAACCCGTACGTGACGAACTCGAACAGATAGTACCACTCAAGGCAGCCTTCGACCACAACTATGCGAAGCGTCTCTGTGGCGACAACATCATGCAGGGAAAGACACGCTGGGAGATGGTAGAACAACTTCGCAGCGACATACGCGGATTCAAGGAAAAGAACGGATGCGACCGCATTGTAGTAGCATGGGCTGCATCAACAGAAATATACGTTCCGTACAATGAAGGAGCACACTCCACACTTGCCGCACTCGAACAGGCAATGAAGGATGATGACTGCCAGCACATCGCACCATCCATGTGCTATGCCTATGCAGCACTTTCCGAAGGAGCACCATTCGTGATGGGTGCACCAAACACAACCGTCGATATACCAGCAATGTGGGAACTGGCAGAAAAGACAGGAATGCCTATTGCCGGAAAGGATTTCAAGACAGGTCAGACACTCGTCAAGAGCGGTTTCGCACCAATCATCAGCACCCGCTGCCTGGGTCTCAGCGGTTGGTTCTCAACCAACATACTCGGCAACCGCGACGGACTCGTACTCGACGAACCCGACAATTTCCGTACAAAGGAAGTCAGCAAACTGTCAACACTCGAATCCATACTCGATGCCGACAAGCAGCCCGACCTCTATACGGACTACTACCATAAGGTACGCATCAACTATTATCCGCCACGCAACGACAACAAGGAAGGTTGGGACAATATCGACATCTTCGGATGGATGGGATATCCAATGCAGATAAAGATCAATTTCCTCTGCCGCGACTCCATACTTGCAGCACCGCTCCTGCTCGACCTCTGTCTGCTGAGCGACCTCGCATCAAGAGCCGGCCGCAGTGGAATACAGCGCTTCCTCAGTTTCTATCTCAAAAGTCCTATGTACGACTTCACAAAGGGCGAAGTACCGGTAAACCACCTCTTCCAGCAGTATGTGATGCTGAAGAACGCATTGCGTGAGATGGGCGGATACGAAGCTGACGAGGAAATAGACTGACAACAAGGCAACTACAGCAATACAGACAGACATAGATAAATGACCGTAAGAATGGCAAGCCAATGGCAAATAGCCAATAGCCAAAGTCGATATAGATACAGCAACATATCCGATTCTATTCATGGACTTGGATATGCTGTTCTGTGTCTGTTGTTCTTCATCACCATGACCGCCAACGCACAGGTAACGGGAATGGTCATTGATTCCAAGACAAAGCAGCCACTCGATTATGTAAACGTCTATTACGCCAAGCAGCGTGTAGGTGACCTCACCGACCTCAATGGACGTTTTTCCATTCAGGAAAACGACGGATGGAACGAACTCACCGTTTCCGCCCTCGGCTATGTCACCCAACTCGTAAAACTACGTCCGGGAAAAAAGAAGAACCTGGTCATAAAACTCGTAAGCGAACCCCGTCAGATAAGCGGAGTCACCGTTACCGCAAAGAAGAAAAAATACAAGAAGGAAAACAATCCGGCAGTAGAACTGATGCAGCAGGTCATAGCCCATAAGCACAGCAGCGACCTCCACGACAAGGACTACTACCGCTACCGCAAATACGAAAAGATGGTGTTCTCAGCCGACGACGTCAATGACGAAGTGTTTGAGAACGAAAAGATGAAACGCTTTGCCTTCATGAAGGACCATGTGGAAAAATCTCCGGAGACAGGCAAACTCATACTGCCACTCACCATCGACGAAACAATCTCCGAACACATATACCGTAAGACGCCGGAGTCGGAGAAGACCATCATTAAGGCGCAGGACAATAAGGGAGTATCAGAACTCGTCAATACAGGAGAGATACTTACCACCATGCTCAAGGACGTATTCACAGATGTAGATATCTACCAGAACGACTGCCGGCTGCTTCAGTCATTCTTCCGAAGCCCAATAGCCGACAATGCCACATCGTTCTATAGATATTATATCATCGACACCACATACATCGACACCGACAAGGTCATAGAAGTCAGTTTCGTACCAAGCAACCAGCAGGATTTCGGATTCTCCGGCACACTCTACATACATGCAGACGGCAGTTATCAGTTACGCCGCGTAGAATTCAGCATACCGCGCCAGAGTTCCGTAAACTTCGTGGACAACATGATGATACAGCAGGAATTCCGCCAGTTGCCCACCGGCGAACGCGTAGTCACCAGCAACGACATGCTCATAGAAATCAGTGTGGCAAGTTTTCTCCACAAACTGCAGGTCAAGCGCGTCATACGCAATTCCGATTTCAGTTTCAGCGAGATACCCGACAGCGAGTTCAGGAAAGTACGGGGCAATGTCATGACCGAATCCAATGCAGGAGTCAGGGACGAACACTACTGGCAGGAAAACCGCAACGTGGAACTCTCACAGAGTGAACGCAAGATGGGAACCTTCGTAAAGAAGATAACAGAGATAAAGGGATTCAAGTACGCCATCTTTGCCTTCCGTGCCTTGGTAGAAAACTTCGTAGAGACAGGCGACAGCACCAACAACAAGGTAGATATAGGACCCGTCAATACCGTCATATCCAGCAACCACTACGACTCATGGCGACTACGTGCATCAGCACTCACCAATGCCAACCTCTCGCCACACCTCTTCGCCAACGGCTACATAGCCTATGGCACCCGTACCCACAACATCTACGGCAAGGCACAACTCACCTACACGTTCAACAAGCCAGGATATCTGCCACGCGAATTCCCCATGCACAGCATATCCATAAGTTACTGGAACGATATAGTAAGTCCGTTCGACAAGTTCATACAGACCGATAAGGACAACATGTTCACCGCCATTAAGGCAGGAACCGTCGACCAGTTCAACCACACCGACGAAGTGAAAGTAGCATACGTCCACGAACACCTCAACGGACTTAAATACACGGCAGACTACACCCACGCCCACAACCGGGCAGTAGATGCACTCTTCTATCAGCCACTCGACGGAGCAGGACTCCCAGTCAATGATGCCACACACTGGAAACCATCCATCACCACCAGCGAGTTCCGCCTCGGCATATCCTACGAACCAGGTGCCACCTACTTCAACACCAAGCAGCGACGCAACCGCATAAACCGCGATGCACCGATATATTCACTCAGCCACACCGTAGGACTCCGTGGATTCCTCGGAGGAGAATACGACTACAATGTCACCGAAGCAGGAGTAACCAAGCGCTTCTGGATGCCCGGTTCGTGGGGATTCATGGATTTCGACCTAAAGGCAGGAATCCAGTGGAACAAGGTGCCCTACCCTCTGCTCATACACCCCGCAGCCAACCAGTCGTACGTACTTCATAAGAACACCTTCTCACTCATAGGCAACCTGGAATTCCTCAACGACCGCTACGCATCCTTCATGTATCAGTGGAACCTCAACGGCAAAATCTTCAACCGCATACCACTGCTACGACGACTGAAGTGGCGCGAACTCATCGGAGTCAACGTACTGTGGGGACAACTCTCCGACCGCAACAACCCAGCAACATCAGGATACACAGATTCCGACCTCTTCTATTTCCCGGGACACTTCCGGGGCGACGGAACCTACGAGTGCAACACAAGTCTCATGAAGAGCGACCTGCCATACATCGAGGCACGCTTTGCCATACACAACATCTTCAAGTTCCTCCACCTCGAATACGTGCGCCGACTCACATATCTCGACAACCCCGACATCCATAAATGGGGCATACGCTGCAAGTTGGAATTCACCTTCTGATGCTAGAAGAAGAAAGACAAAAGTCAGACAAGACCAAAGAAATCACCACAAAATGTAAAAAATGAACCATCGCAGTTTCGTCATATTGCTTCTCTCCATAGTCACCCTCACCGTCAGTCAGTCGGTATGGGGCGACCCCAAGCCCTATAGCCGGAAGTCACTCATGAAAGAAGTGAAGGCAAGCATCAAGTCAGGCAACTACACCAAGGCAGACCAGCAACTCACCGAAGCCGAGAACACATATCCCGAAGCACTCACAGATGCAGCGATAGCCAATACACACATGAACGTGGTACACCATCTTGCCGAAGCCGAAAACCGCAGGATATTCCTTGCCAACAAGCCCGACACCGCAGCATTCCTCAGTCAGATACTCCGTGTCTATCAGATAGGACTCCGCTGCGATTCGCTCGACCGACAGCCCGACAGCCGTCAGCGCATACGTCCACGTTACACACAGGACATACAGGAACGGTTCAGTTTCTACCGAAACAACCTATTCAATGCAGGCAAGTACTTCTACAAGAAGAAGCAATACCACGAAGCACTACGCCATATAGAAATGTATATCACCACCGAGTCCCTACCCCTCGTCGTAGAAAAAGACCCAGCATCACTGCGTGAGAACTACTCCCTTGCAGTCTTTGCAGCATACGGAGACAGCAGCATGACAACCGTCAGGCACTACCTGCCATATTGCTACGACGACACACTCCATAAGTCACTCATCTGTCAGATAGGCAGCAAGGCATACATGCAGACAGGCGACACACTCCAGGCAATCCGATGCCTCTACGACGGATGGCAGGCAGACCCAACAAAAGACTATTTCTACCTTGCACTTGCCCACTACTACACCGACCACGGACAATACCTCGAAGCCCTCAAGGTAGTAGACACCCAGTTGCAGCGCGAACCAGCCAACACCGACCTCCTGTACATTAAGGGAATGAGCATGAAGTGCCTGCAGCAATACGAAGAAGCCATTACAGCCTACCAACATGCACTCCGACTCCGATCCGACGATGCACGCATCCTCAGCGGCATAGGCGAAGTATATGTAATCGAAGCAAGGGAAATGGCAGAGAAAAACACAGCCAAGGTAGGAACACAGGCATACATACGTTCACGTCAGGTACAGAGAAAACTCTACAATCAGGCATTGCCACACCTTGAAAAGGCACGCACCCTCGATGCCGACAACACCACCCTCTGGTACAACAACCTCCGCGAAGTCTATTACAAACTCAACAAGGGCAAGGAACTGAAGGAACTGGAAAAATAATAGACGCAAAATTAAACGCAAACGCAAAACTCGTTGACTTAATAAAGGCCATTGGCCATTAGCCATTAGCCATTGGCTCCCCGTCCGGATGGTCACTCGTTGACTTGTTGACCCGTAGACTAGTAGACTCCTCTTTAGAGGGCTTTCTTATTTATTCCATACGTCTTGTTCCGTCGCATTTCGGATAATCAGTGCATCCCCAGAACTGTTCACCTTGGTGAGCACCTTTCTTTATTGTGCGCATGCGCATGGGGGCACCACATTTAGGACATACAGGATCACCTTCCACCGTAGACTTTTCCTTGAGTGCAGCAAGGCGTTCCTGAGTCATGTTCTCAGTAAAACCACCCTCTTCCTTAAAGTCAGCCAACCTCTTTGTTATCTGAGCCGTGAGCATCTGCTTCACTCTTTCGCACAGCACCAGAATGACACATGCCGAATGGATGGAATCGTCCGCACGGAGAAATACAGAAAACCGAGTATATTCAGCAAGTAGGTATTCGCTAATCTCAGCCAGACAATTCTGTGTAAGCAATGGCACGTCGCGAAACTGAAAGTTCTTCACTTTCTGATACCGAGCGTCATCAGTATGCCACATGGCAGCATCATTACGCATAAGCCAGTTGAGATAGTCATTTTCAAGTTCGCTGACACTGGCACGTGCCACATCCAACAATCTCATTTCAGTCTCATAACTTGTCTGATGGCGCGACGAACCCTCAGCAATATTGGCAGGAACCGTACGGGCAGCCATCTCCATTTGGTCGCGCAACCGTCCACAAGGGTCAATCTTATAGTCCACGAAATGCTTGCAGAAACCCTGAGTAGCCAACTGCAGTATATTGCTCAAATGCCATGAACGCAGCATCATGTAGCCATTGACAGAATGAATCGAAATCATAGTTGTTGATAATAATTTGTGAGTATTGATAATTGTTATTGTCTTTTCCGAAAATTCCGAAATATCGAATACCCGAATCCTCGAATCATCGATTCCTCAAAAACCCGAAACATCGATCCATCGAGAACTCCGAAATATCGATTTCCCGAAAAACTCTGCAAAGGTAAAAATAATCCCCCAAATGCACAAACAATCAGACAGGAAAGCCCTACCCTTGTAATTTCCTATCAAAAAAAACAATCAAAATCGGGAAAGTAACACACAGAATCAAACTTTTTGGAAAACTTTTCAATTTTTTTCTATCAAAAATTAGTCCCTTTAAAATAATTAAGCTAACTTTGTAACATAAAAGATTGTTGGGGATTGTTTTTAGGTAAACACCCGACTACCACGACAATTGACGCGGTATCACGAGTGGCACAAAGTCAACTGAAAAACATTTTCAAGTACAACTTTTTGTGAAAAGAGTGGTACGAGAAATAATTTTTTTTGAGAATATAGTTTATTAATTAAACAACATATTTTTTTAATACTTAATTTTCTTAGTGAGTGCTAATAAATGAAAAAGCATAAACAGGAAAATAATTGATATAAGAAAATGAAATTTAAAGAAATTAAAATGTGCCCTCAGTTCTCGGTCTTCGGAATGGGGATCAAAAGCACAAATCCAGAAGCAGTCTGGGACCTTATAGAGACCTACAGATACATTATTGGCGATGAAGCCAAGGAGGCGACTGAACATCTGCGATTGCTGAGCAACAAGGCGGATGCAAGGGACTACAAGGCAGGACATTTTAGGTTCTGTACCTTTTCAGGCGTATTCAACCGTCGTGCAGCATCGGCGTTGGTAAGCCATAGTGGGTTAATGACCATTGACATCGACGACATAGAACCGTCGAGTGAGTTAAGTCGAATACGTGAGCAGTTGATTCATGACAAAAAGTTTGATACTGCAATGTTGTTCGTAAGCCCAAGCGGAAATGGCATCAAGTGGATACCGTTCATAGGCAACATTACTGCCGACAGACACGGAGAGTGGTTCGACTGCATCAAGAACTACCTCGTATTCGAATATGGCATAAGCATCGACAAGAGCGGGCGTGATGTGTGTCGCACCTGTTTTCTGCCCCACGATGCAGAATGCTACCTTAATCCTGAATATCTCAATGATATAAATGACAAAACAATAATTATAAAAAAATGAAAGTACCTACCTTACAGCCGTCTGCGAATTACAGTAACGGACGGAAAACGCCTACTGGCAACAGTAAACCCGATTACGACTATTGTGAACTTCTTGTGGAACGTGTGGAAGAAGCCAATGCGGCAATCCTGCACGACTACGACGACTACCTCCATTGCTGCTTCTCGCTGTCAACGCTTGGAGAAAGAGGCAGGGAACTATTCCACCGAGTGGGATGCCTTTCGCCTAAATACGACCGTACAGACAGCGATGAGAAGTTCGACCATTGCCTGCAAAAAGGCGACGGACGTATCTCAGTCGGGACATTTATCGATATGGTCGGCAAGGCTGGTATTGACACCACGCGAACAAGGGGTAGGAAACCAAGAAACGGAAGCGGAAAAGACCGAATTGCCAAGACTGAACTCGTCAGGGAAAAACTGAATGAGTATGCCGAATTTCGCTTTAACATAATAACGCAGAAAGTAGAGGCAAAGTTCCATAATCCGGACGAAGACGGTATATTCAACCCTGGGTGGAACAGTCTTGAGGACAGGACCCTCAACGACATATACATGCTGGTCAACAGAGACGGACTTAATGTCAGCGACAAAATGGTTAATACAGTCATCAACTCCAATACCATGTCAAAACCTTTCGATCCCGGTAAGGAATGGCTTGACAGCCTTCCTGTATGGGCCCCTACCCAACCCGACCACATTGGAGAACTCATGAATCTGTTCGTATTCAGCGACGAAAGCGAACGGCCTTTCTATGAACGGTACATACGCAAATTTCTGATAAATGCCGTAGCCCTCATGTACGGAATTTCAGAGGACAATCAGATTGTGCCGATACTGGTAGGAGACGAAAACATCGGTAAGACATATTTCTGCAAGAACTTCATGCCACCCGTACTGAGCCAGTATTTTCGCACCATACCTATCGACACCCCACTCAGCAAGGATTTGATGCTGTCGCTGTCAGAATGCTACCTCATCTGCATAGACGAAGCCGACCTTAGTTCCAAAAAGAATTTCAGCATACTGAAGGCAATGGTGAGTATGACTAAGACCGATGAACGTGCCGCCTACGACAGATTCAAGAAGGAACGAAAGCGAAAGGCATCATTCATAGGTACAACCAATGAGAAGTGTTTCCTCACCGAACTCGACGGAGCACGCCGCATTCTGCCTGTAAACCTGGCAAGTATAAAGTTTTTCCGTCCTAAAGACATCAACCATGCAGGAGTGTATGCACAGGCACTTTATTACGCACGTCAGAAAGACGTAAGACTGTCGCTTACAAAAGAGGAAGTCCGTGAACTGAAGGAACACAACCAACAGTACCTCCAGACCGACCCTATAGAGGAAGCCATCGGAGACAATTTCAGGAGTCCGCTGCCGGGAGAACGTGGTGAAGTATATACTGCTACGGAAATATTCACGCAGATACAATACAGCCTACCGAAGAAAGAAGCCAATACACCGGCAATGATCGGAAAGACTCTCGTCCGAATGGGATTCACCCAAAAGAAGTATGGAGGTAAATCCGTTTATAGACTTGTGAAGATTTCAGACAAAGAGAAAATGCGGATGAACAATCAGACAGCATACGAATTGCAGGCAGAAGAAGAGCAGGGTTAATCCTTGCTCTTTTTCTTTTCCGATGGTGGGGATGGTGGGGTACGGTAGGGAAAAATCAGCAAAATGAAAAATAAAAGGATATTGTTCAGTAATTATATTCATTTTCATACTTTCTATATATTTACCCTACCATACCCCACCATCCACTACCATAAATGCTCTTTTTCCTATTCTGTCTTATCCCCTCATCAGAGTATGAATCCATCACTCCCGACTTGAAGCAAAATGAGCAGAATAATTTCTACAAATACTTTATAATTTCCCACCTAAATATTTGGTTGTTTGATAATTATTTCGTAACTTTGTAGGGTAAACAAAGGAGATGGGGATGGGTGGTTTCGGGCGCGGAAACCTATGACTTACGGGTCATAAACCTATGCTTTGGCAAGTGTAAACCTATGCTTTACTCCACCCTCCGCATCTCTGGGTAGTTACATGTACAAAACCTCAAAAAACAACAAAATTATGATTAAGTATGTTCTTAAGCAGAACAAGTGCACGGGAAGTGCAGCGTTCGGTAAGTTCTATGCTTACCCTGTGGTAGAGGAAACTATGGATCTGGAAGCCCTCTGCCACCACATGGAGGAACACAACACAGGCTTCTCTGAGGCTATGTGCGTGGGTGTTCTCAAGGCAATGGTCAAGTGCATCAAGGAACAGTTGCTTGCCGGCAAGAACGTGAAGATCGACAACCTTGCCATCTTCTCAGTCGGTATCCGCAACCGTACCGGTGCTGCGTCGGAGGAGGAATTCAGCGTAGCCTCCAACATCAGCGGTGTGAAACTACGTGCACGTGCCACTGGTTCTCTCTCCAATTCCAACCTCAACCTTGATGCCACTCTCAAGAAGGCTACGTCAATTGTCGGCGGAAACGGTAACTCAAACGCCAACGGTAACGCAAATGCAAACCCTAACGCAAACGCAAATACGGGTGGCAATACCGGCGGAAACAATGATGATGACGGTGGTTTTGGAGGAGGATTCTAAACGCTACGCGTTTAAGTGAAAAGTGAAAAGTACAGGGTGAAAACGTATGGTAAGCAAAACCGAACGTAAGAAAGCCCTGTACTTTTTTATTAAATAGCCATTGGCCATTGGCTTGCCATTGGCATTTCCCTTGATGTTGCTGAATCTGCAATCAGTAAAATATGGAAAGGCAGTCGTGCAGTCAGTCTTCCCGCCAATCTCATCATCTTCTTATATTCTTCTCGATTTCATTTCGGGATTCTATGACTTTATATACCATATCCCAGATGCGGTCTGCATCAACATCTGTCAGCAATCGTGCGTATTGGCGTTCGGTGTTGTCGGTCACGAATGTACGGCCATATTCCGATTTTGACGGATCGTCCTGAACATCCACGCGCACAGTCTTGCTTGACTTCACGATGTTCCTGTCAATAGTCACGGCTGCGCTTATTACATCCCAAATGCAAGACGATGCATCGGGATGTTCCTGAAAATCGCCGTAATGAAAACAATTGTGGAATATTTGCAGCAGTCGTTCATCCTTGATTTTGCTGCACATGTCGTCGTAACGGTTCTTATCCATAATGACATTGTTGCACACATCAAGGCTCGCAATCGTCTGACGGGCAAACGGTGTACGAAGACACAAAGCCGTTGCCTCGGGGTCGAAGAATACATTATACTCAGAATAAGGTGTGGTATTTCCGCCAATGAAGTAACTGCCACCCATATACACTATTTCCCTTGCAAGGCGTTCCACACCCGGTTCCTTCATGAGAGCCTTCGCAATGTTGGTACAAGGCCCTATAGCAAGCAGAGTCAGTTCGCCTGGATATTTATGCAGCATACTGATGATAAAGTCTGCGGCATCACCGTAGGTCGGAGACAGAGAAGGCTGCTCGCCATAGTGCTCCACATAGAAGTTTCTCCAATCATCCACACGATCATATTCCACAGCACCAAGCCATCGATAGTCTGGACCAGGATTGGCTAACACTTCATTTTTCAAGGTAGATAATCGTCCTTCGCGCAGCGGATACTCCGAACCGACAATAATCGGTACAGAATCCTTCCGGCATATTTCCATTTGACGAATGGCGTATGCCACTCCTTCCTGAACCCATGTGTTACCCGTAACCGTCGTAACACCAACCACATCGACATTCGTTGCAGAAAGCAACATCATCAGTGCCATTCCGTCATCAAAACCCTCTACCATGTCGGTATCGATCAAAACCTTTGATTGATTATCCGTATCTGGGGTTACATTATCATTGTCATCGTTGCAACTGCAAGCAACTAACAACGGTAGTATCAAAAGCACTATGAAGAGATGTGATTTCATAACTGATTATTTGTTGTTTAAACCGCAAAGACAAGGCATTTTTCTTGTTTTTCAAGAGGTTACCAAGCACTCTGAATTTCGGTATGGTCATTCATTCTCCCTGTATCCGGTGAGAACGTTGATGGCTTTCTTTATGTCGTATTTTGCACCGTCGCTGCCTACTGCCTGAAGATTGAGGAAATAGACTCCGTCCTTTATGACTTTTCCGTCAACCTTTCCGTCCCACCCTTCATCTACATTGCTGAGGTCGAAACTGTAGAGACGCTGTCCCCATCGGTTGAAGAAGCGTCCTTCCATCTTTACGATAGATTGGTAGGTGACATGGAAGACATCGTTGTAGCCGTCGTTGTTGGGTGAGAATCCGTCGGGACATGAGAGTTTGGATGTACTGATGCTGACACTCATGGGATCGAATTCGTATTCAAATTCCTGTCCTTCGGGATTGATGAAGGTTACGAAAAACTGCATCTCATACTTGCCGGATTTCGTTATGGTGTATTGGGTCGTAGGTTCAAAGCGTGTCAGAAGCGGTGTTTCGGCATCTTCCGACGAGGCATCGTAGATTCGCCATTCAGGCTTATAGGTCCATCCGTCGGCTTCGGTGATATTGGCAAGGAGTGTAACGTCCAGCGGTGCCTGTTGGGTGGTTTCTTCTCCCGGATGCATTGTTACCGAATCCTTGTCTTCAATCGAATAGAATGTTATGGTCGGTTCTGCCTTCTGTGCGGCTGCGTTGATGCTGATTGCAAACACCAGGGCTGTGAGTATGCTGTATATTGATATTTTCATATTGTGCTATGATTTTGGTGCAAAGATATGAAATATTAACTAATTTGCAATCCTTATTCATTAATTATTTGTAATTAGTGGGATAATGTTGTGCCGAGTGTTACAAATAATTTCTATCTTTGCAAAACGAGTAACCCCCTAACCCCCTCAAGGGGGAATAACGCAAACGCAACGCCCTACGGGCTACGCAAACGCAAAAAGGCTGCGCGATAATTCGAACGCCGAGTTTAATTCCCCAATCAAAGTGCATGCACTTATTGTTTCACAAATTCACTAATTCGTGGATAAAGTGTGAAATTTATTTGTCTGTTTCACAATAATTGTGTAACTTTGCCATGTCAAACAGTCATTTTGCTCGTTTATGTTCGCGACATGAAAATGGGTGAAATGGCTGAGACTGTGAAATCCTGTGCCGCAGGGCTCTGCCGCTTATTCGGAGACGGGCCTGATTAAAGAAACGTTCTATTGCTCAGGAGTTTAAGAAAAATCATCCACTATAGTGTTGCGAAGAAAAATGTTTATGAGAAAATGTCTTAGTTTAGTATTTCTATTATGTTCGATAGTCGCGTTTGCCGACAAGATGACAGAAGAACAAGCCCGTGATGCGGCTTGCCGCTTTGTTTGTTCCACAGCAGGGTCGCAGAAGTCGAGGGCTCTTTCCTCTGCACCGCAGATGTCGCTCGCCTTCAAGATGGGAAGTACGGATTCACCGCTCTATGTGTTCAACAGAGACGGCAACGGTGGTTATGTGGTGGTAGCCGGCGATGATAATCTGGATAACCCGGTGGTCGGCTGGGCAGACGAAGGCAATCTCGACGAGAAACATCTCTCGCCTGCATTGAGAAACCTGTTGCAGGAATATCAGAAACAGATGGAGTTCTTGCGTTTACATCCGGCGAGTGCACGCAAGGCAATGGGCGACGGAAATGGCGCTCAGGTGGTAGTGGCTCCGCTCATTAAGACTCGCTGGAACCAGGCAGCGCCATACAGTCAGATGCTCCCCTCAGAGCTCCATGTAACAGGTTGTGTCCCCACAGCCATGGCCCAGATTATGAAATACTGGGAGTGGCCGAGCAAAGGACGAGGTACTCATACCAACCGTATTTATCCCGACAACTGGGAACAACTGCTCAACGAGGGGCGTTTCGATGAACTGAAGGCTGGTCATGTCATTGCAACGGTGGATTTCTCACAGTCGGTATATGACTGGGACAACATGCTCGATATCTATGGCAACACTTACACCGACAAGCAGGCTGAGGCTGTTGCCAAACTGATGCTCGACTGTAATACGGCAGCAGATGCACATAGTTTGGGATACGGGGGATACTCCGTAGGTGCAAATCCCAAGGATGCGGCAAAAGCCTTGGCGCGCTACTTCTCATACAGACCCGACTGGAAGGAGATACAAGGCAATCAGGACTCCCTCATAATGCACGAACTCGACAACAAACGTCCCGTAATATACTACGGATATGCATACTACCATGATCCTAACGGACATTGCTTCGTCTGTGACGGCTATAATGATGCAGGTTATTTCCACTTCAACTTCGGTTGGTCGGGGACTGGCGACGGCTATTACCTCACATCCCTCATTGATCCTCTGGAAAAGAACTTCAGCAACATATCCTTCGCAATAATAGGCATCCAACCGTCGAAGACATCTTTTGAAAAAGACGGCGTGTGCTATGATTTGATAGATGATAGCCGTGCCGGAGTTATATACGCCATGACTTCCGACGCCAATATAGAAGACAAGGTTACGAATGACGGCAAAGATTACACCGTAACCAAGATTTTTAGCCGTGCTTTCGACAATTCTGATCAGGAGTTCAACGTCGTAAGGCTTCCTGCCACACTCGATACCATCTGCTCGGAGGCATTTTACCGTGCCAGTGTGAAGACCATCGACCTCGGCTCACTGGAGATGTGGAACAATGTATACTTCGCTGATTACTATGCCAATCCACAGAATTATTGGACGCTTGGAAATGGCTATCTGCTTAACGGTCAGCCTATCATCAACATCAATGTCCCGGCTGCAGTGGGCAAGGTGCGCCCACATTTTCTGCGATATAACAAGACACTCCAACGGCTGACCTTCGAGAACGGAATAACCGAAATAGGCGACTCCGCTTTCTTCGGTTGCTCGAACCTTGAATATGTGGATTTGCCACACAATGCCGTCAAGATAGGCAATGCGGCATTTTGCAACGGAGTTAACAACTCAAAGCTTGCTACCGTCGCTGCCCTCGATATGGCAATGTCCATCGGTGACAGAGCCTTTGAAAGCTGTCCTATAAGTAGCATCTGGCTCAACGACAACCTCACATACGTAGGCAATTACGCCTTCTCTGGCCATAAGGCGGAGTACATTGACATTCCTGCCAGATTGGAACGCATAGGCAGGCAGGCGTTCATTTCTGATAATCTATATGGATTCCGCGACAAGGAGAAGAAAAACACTTCATACAGCATCCATAACGATGCCCTCTATAACGCAGAAGGTACCCGGCTTATGCAGGTGCCGACAATGGTGAGAACCAGTGGCAGTTATGGAAGACGCTATCAGTTTGGTGTATTGAAGACCACCCGTGTCATTTCGTCTGATGCATTCGTGGGTTGCCGTGGAATAAAGAAAGTCATCATCCCTGCCTCGGTAGTAGATATCGAGAAAGGCGCATTCTTCTCTCTTGATGAACTCACCGACTTCACCAACTACGCCACCACGCCACAGACAATCGAAGAAGGCACTTTTGCCGATTCGCCGTTTGAATATGCTGAAGCACGCAAAGCAAAACTCCACGTACAGGAAGGATGCGGTGAGGCTTATGCTTCTGCTCCACACTGGAACCGTTTCAACATTATCGAGGACATTCCGGCAGGAAGTTCTCCGACGCCAGGCTATGACGGTGAGATGAATGTCAACGGCTTCATACTTACATACAGAAGTCCGGAACGGAGTTGGGAAGAACTGCGATGCCTTTTCTCCGACAATCCGGAGCTTACCACCGACAGCAAGGGACTGATAGTGACTACTGACAAGTTAAGAATAAGCATAGGCTGGAACGCTGATGAATGCCTGCTGGAAGAACTGATATTTACCGAGCTTGACGACCCGACGGGCATAGATGAGATAACGGGCAGCAAGAAACCGACATTCCTGTTCTCTGGCAACACCATACGCGTCTTCGGACAAGGAAATGATACATCCGCCAGTCTCTATACCCTTGACGGCAGACAGATACACTCCGCCAAGGTGACGGCAAACGGCGAAACGCAGATCGTGCTGCCTGATGACGGGCAGAGAATTTACATTCTCCGTGCTGGCAACCAGTCAATAAGAATCCAGAAACAATGATATTACGAGTTGTGAATTATGAATAAGAAGATAATTTTTCTTACGGTGCTGATGGCGTTCTCCGCCATGGTAAATGCACAATACACCATACATGTGGTAGGGCAGGACGGTACGGACTATCCTACCGATATCAAAGACGTGGAACTCTTCCGCTGGTGGAACAGGTGGCAACTGGAGATGGTGAGCAAAGACGGCAAGACGATAAGCATACTGGACCCTCAGGACTTCCGCAAGATATATTGGACAAAGAACCAAACGCAGGAAGAAGGCAAGGCTGGCGTGATACTGAGTGATGGAAAACTGTCGGTGAGGACGGCTGACTACAGCATAGCACTCGACCCTACGGTGCTGACGGACTCCACAACGCTGGAGGTGGCCCCACGTTACGATTTGAAGGACCCGTTTGACGGAAAGGCACGCCGTGCCGCAGTCTTCAACTTCAACCTTGAGAATATACACGAACTCACAGGCACAGCCGAAATACGCATACCAATAAAGGTAGATGAGGGCTTTATCCCCTGTGCCGGCTATTACAATCCCGACACAAAGAAGTGGGAGGCGGTAAGCCACTACTACGATGCATATGCTGGCGAGATAGTCATCACAACGGGGCATCTTTCTACTTTTGGAGCATTCACGATAAGCGATGAATATACCAGGGAGGCGAAACTTAACTATATGTATATGCCCGAACTGGAGAATACGAACGTGTGCGATATTGCCTTGAAACTCAAGAGAATAATGGATGCACCAAATCCAGAACTACAGGCTATTGACGAGTATCTCAACGATGTGGACGTGGTGAAGACGCTCGGCCTGGATTTCGGATATTCGTCATTGGAGTCGATGGGCTTCCTGCCAAGCTTCTCGGAGGAGTTCGGCAAACTCGTCAACAGTGTGGGAGTGGGACTAAACATCTATCAGGTGTGCCATTCTGCATACGAAGGCGATGAGGCTTCCGTGGCTGGAGGAACGCTGAAGCTCATGATAGGCCAGATAACGAATGGACTGGCTTCCGCACTTGAATCGTCAATTATGACAGCCTCGATGAGTGCCGTCGCCTTCATCGACTATTCCATAAACAAGTTCGCAACCACAGCCATCGAAGGCCGCAAGGATATCTATCGTGCTGCCTACCAATATTACTATTCCAAGGCTGGAAGAGGCTGCGCGACGTACCAAGATGGCTATGTGGGCTATCGTAGTGCAGTGGATTGGTATAATATTTTCTATCCTGTAATGTCGCGCACCGACCTTACCGAGAAGGATCTTATTACGCTTGTTGATGATACGGTGAGGACTTTCTGCAACCAGATTTGGGAAGACGAACTGGGACTTGCTGCAGCCATGAATGAGGCCAGAAATATGGGTTGGACCGGTGGCGGTGGTCTGAATGAGTCTATAAAGAAGGAACTATCCGACGAATACCGGAGTGAACTCTATAATGGCGTGTTTGTGAGCGTGTTCACGGCAATTAAGAAACACCTTGAGACAGAGAACTTTGAGAAGCTCCTGAAGGACGTGGAGAAATTCGGATCGCTTATGAACCGTGTGGCAACCATTAAGTTAACGGATTCGAGCAAGGGGACCGAGGCTTCCGCATTCAGCGGCTACAAGGTACGCTTTGCTTCCATGCCTTCTGAAATACAAGACCCGGAGAAATGGGAGTGTACACTTGACGAAAATGGTAGCGGATATATTCAGTTCCGCGTGTTCCCGTATGTTTCATACGGTTTCCAACCAAAACTGGTTTTGGTCAACGACGATGACGAGGAGGTTGCGATGTATGAGTTCACTCTTGACTATTCCAATGACCACTTGCAACCTACAACCATTGACCTTGCCACGGCTGGCATCGACATTCCGGCTGCATTAGATGAATGGCAGTTTGAGATAACGCCTGCTTCCGTAACGCATTCCAGCGGTGCCGTGTTCCTTGTCCGCGACGAGTGGAACGAAGGACTCAAGAAACTCTTTGATGCCGACCGCACCATCTCTCCTGCTGCCGACGGCTCGTTCACTATCGAGCATGACGGACTTCTCATCAAGGGCGTTATTAATCCTCAGACAGGACGCGGAGAGGGTACGTTCTCCGTCAATACCTCATACGAATATGTCTCGCCACTCACCTTAGAACAAAGGGAAGTATGGTGGACTGAAATTTGGAAGGCTGTGTATGAGAGAGTCGAGCAGGGCGAAAATGCAGCTTCAGTTCTTACCGAAAAGACAGCAGAGTACCCTGAAATTATTTGGGATAACTGGATTTCATGCTCTGTGCAGCAGAATATCACGGGTTCCGTCTCGATTAAATACTCACAGAAGGAACAGAAATATAAAGCAACGTTTGAAGGCGAAGGCTCATTCACGCTCGACGGAACGGGACAATATGCATTGGACTACAACGAACGTGAGGGCAAATGCTACATAAATACCAATCGCATTAGCGTGAAGAATGGCAAGAGCAAGCTAAAAGCCACGCTGATGTATTAATTCTATTAAAATATGAAGAGAAATAACATTTTTTTTACAAGTACCATTTGCTTTGTGGCAATGGTTCTTGGGTCATGCGGTAGTGACGATAGAAAACAAACTCATGTCTTAATTCTTCCATCGATCCAAAGCCTGTGTATGTAAAAAGCAATGTGTCATTGCTTTCCTCAAGTGAAAGTGATATTATGCTATTTTGCAGTTTGTCATTGACATAATCCTTTACTACGCTATCTGTTGTTAAGCTAAGTTCTGAGTTGATTATTCCGAATTTGGTAAGAGTTGTCCCTTGCTCCCGTACTCTATTTAAACAGATAACAAGAAAGACTATAATAATAATCAAACTTCCTATACTATATTTCGTAAGGAATTGTTTTATATACTCCATGTCCATTATATTTATAGTTGTTGTAAACCTGAGCTTTTGCCATTTTGTTCAATTTTAGACAAAGTTAAGAAAAATAACCCACACCGCCAAAGTTTCCTTGCTGAATTCTCCATGCGCTACCACATTGCTAACGCATCTGCAAGGAAAATCCTTCGCAGAATGTAGGAAATATCTTGATTGTCTATCAATCAATTCTCCATTGTAAGAGGAAAAATGAATGGTATCTATTGCTGAAATTATAAAACGAACATAGTTCCTCATACTACAAAGATATTACCGAGACCTTTCAAAAGGTAACAGGTAAATTATGTATTTCAGTCCATACGTATTGACGGTTGGCTGATTTTTCCATTTGCATATTTGAAGTGCCAACATAAAGGTTCATACATAGATTCAAAGTCAAAACCTGACATGGGTGAGAAGAATAAGTATTCGAATCTCTTCTTTCGAGGTTGTACAGAAATAAACCTTTTCAAGATATTTAAGTCATAATAATCATTTATATTTGAAACTATCAGTATGTCCAAGGAGTCTTTGTCAATGAAACCTACAACTCGTTTGTTCTTTAATCCTATAAAGTAATTTCTGAGACGATCTTCGCTTTCATGAAATGAATAAACAAATTCCAAAGTGTCACTATTAAGCTTGTTCAGTTCCAAGACCACCTAAAAAAATCGTTTGCGTTAGGCGCAGCCTTATAAAAGCAAGGCAGTTATTCGACCACCAGGCCTTATTAATATTTCGTCAGGGTTATTTTTTTGCCTAATATGCGCTGCAAAAACGATGCAAAATGTGCGACGGACCAATGAAAACCGCAAATAATTGTTAATAACAGGGGAAAATGAATCAAATTACAAGAAATTTTGTATTTTTGCAAAAATTACACAATAAATCAAAAAAGAACCGATTATGAAGAAAATCACATTTCCAATCCTAATGCTTACGGCAGCATTATTCGTGGCATCGTGCAGTGATGATGACAAAGACTCTGAACACGCCGACCTTGTTGTGTATGGCAAGATTTTCACGTCAGACAATGATAAGATTGTAGATGCCTTTGCCGTGAAGGACGGCAAGTTCGTGTATGTGGGTGACAAGGAAGGAGTCGTAGCCTTTATCAAGGAAGGGATAACCGAGACTGTCAACTATCCCGAAGGACTCGTCATCCCTGGCTGTACCGAAGGCCACGGACATTTCATCGGAGTGGAAGGCGTTGCAACTATGCTCCCGGGATTCAAGGCTTCCTACGAAGAACTGGTCAGCACAATCATCCCTCAAAAGATGAAGTCCAATCCGGGACCATTCGTGTCGTTCGGATGGGCTACGGAGAAGGTGTCGAAAGACAACCAGACAGACTATGCCAGTGTACTCGATAAAATTTCAACAGAATATCCTATAATACTTATTGATGGAGGCGGTCACAATGCTCTGTGCAATACTCTTGCACTGAGGAAGGCCGGACTGCTGAAGGATAATGGCGAGAAGAAAATGGATGTGCGCGGTGGAGACATTCTCACCTTGGGCGAAACAGGGAAACCTACTGGCTATATCACCGACGAGGTCATACCTTACGTTGTCAACAAAGCCGTAGGCGCCCTTCTCGACGATGCCCAGTACCGTCAGGCTTGCATCAATGCAGTGAATGCCCTCAATGAGCGTGGCTTCACCAGTTATCTGGACGCCGCAACCAACTATCTGGATGAAGAGGCCAGAGCCTACAAGTATGCTTATGATCTGGACCAGTCGGGAGAATTCACGGTCAATATGATAGGATTCTACAACATCCGCAGCTATGACTGGGGATTCCCGAAAGGAGGCAAGATGCCGGAGACAGTAAAACAAAGGCTTGATTACATCGGCACGATTGTCGACAAGTACTCCAGCCGTCACGTCATTGCCAATGGTGTGAAACTGTTCGCTGACGGTGTTACTGATACGAAAACAGGATGGATAAGCAAGCCTTATGTTGATCCGGATCTTCCTGCGGACAAAAAGCAAGGCAATATCATCTGGGAGCAGGAAGAGCTGGATGCTATCGTCGCCGCGTCCAATGAGAGAGGTTTCCCTGTCCATACCCATACGTTCGGCGATCTGGCCTGCGAAGCGGTCATCAATGCATACTGCGCATCCCCTACAGCCTCATCGCTGACAGTACCCAACTCGCTCGCTCACGTGAGGAACATTATGAAAAAGGACATCACCCGCTGTGCAGAAAACAACATCCTCATCTCATCCAATATCATCTGGCATGTAGGTGACCCCGACTGGGCTATGCCTTTTCTTTCCTATATTCCGAAAGACATTTATGAAAGCGGTTATCCGATGAAATCGCTGCTGGATGCAGGTATCGTCGTATCCTCCTCCACCGACTCTCCCGCGGGAACAACTCCGGGCACCGTCCCGAACATCATTGGAGTAGCCGTAAACGGAGTATGCCCCGAGTTTCCCGATGTGAACCCGCTCAACCCTTCAGAGCTGCTCACTGTAGCCCAGACCCTCCAGTGCCTCACAATCAATGGTGCCATAAGCCTCGGCCTACAGAAAGAGCGCGGTTCCATCGAAGTGGGGAAGTATGCTGATTTCGTGGTATTGGACAAGGATGTTCTTGAACAGGAGAAGACCAACAAAAAGGATATCTTCAATACAAAGGTTAAATGCACCTGGTTTGAAGGCAAGCAGGTTTATCCCATACCAGAAGAGGGCAAAAACAAACGTGTTGAATAAAAATGAGCAATAGGAAATTTGAAATTTTTAGAAAAATTACACAATAAATCAAAAAAGAACCGATTATGAAGAAAATCACATTTCCAATGTTGATGCTCATGGTAGCGTTATTCATAACATCGTGCAGTGATGACAATGACAATGGCTCTGGACAAAAGGACGTCACCGACCTTGTGATGTAATGTATGGCAAGATTTTCACGTCAGACAATTATGTCATCCTTAACTAAAGAATTTTGACATCCTATTGATGGCACTAATCTTCGTGTCTAAAACAACGTCAGCATAGACTTGTGTACTTTTAATGTCGGTATGCCCCATGAGCTTGCCAACCGTAAAGAGGTCACCGCCTGCAGTAAGGGAGAGGACCCTTGGTTTTACAAGTCAACGAGTTTTGCGTTTGCGTTAGGGTTTGCGTTTTATTTTTCAAATAAATTTGGTCATTTCATTTCTTTGCCTTATATTTGCATATTCACAAAGAAATTGTGGATTTGATACCTATTCGATAACAAGCAAAAATATATAGACTATGAAAAGTAATTTTACAAGACTTTTCCTTTCCGCAGTACTGATGATGTGCTGCATGAGTGTTTTGGCTGGTGGTGACTGGACAATTATCGAATATCCAACCTGCAGCACGTATGGAACAATGCAGAACCCTGCAAATACAAGCGAACTGCGCCTTGTGCCGAAACTCCCGCATCATTTTGGCGACGATGGGAAATGTACCGTTTGCGGTCATCCCGTACCAACAATGTACAACGGCACTCCTGCCACGAGCCTTGTTACCATTACGGATGAGAACTACGCCACTTATGGCCTTACGGAAAATAACAAGGGCTGCGTAATGGGCTGGAAGGTAATCACCACGGCTGAGGAGTTTATGAGGTATATAAACAACGATGGTAAATCGTATCCCTGGATTGAATTCAATGCATTCCTTGCCGAAGATGTTATTCTGGACAGTATAGTAAACTTACCAAACAAAAGCTTAGAAAAAGGATATATTCTTGACGGAACAGGCCATACAATCAGTAACATGTACAGAAGCGATGATTTATTTGTCGGATTGTATGAAGATAACAACGGAACAATTCGTAACTTAGGCCTTATTGCTCCTCATATTGTGGTTTCTAAATTTTATGGAGGATGTATATGTGGCAATAACTCGGGACTTATCGAAAACTGCTTTGTAATTGATGGCAACATTGAAGGTGTACATTCAGATTTATATGGCATTGCAAACAAAACTCCAGATGGACAAATTATCAACTGTTACGCTATCTCGAACAAGGGCAATATTGGATATGATTTTTTGAACAGTTATGGTGCAACGGCAGGCAATGTACCTGATGATTTTTATGCAAGCACTCTTAGCGGATTGAATGCCAATAAGGTTAACGGGATGACTTGGCATCTTGGTACTCATTCAAACTCTTATCCAGTTATGATGGCAACAATAGGTTATCATCCTCCTGTATCAGCAACTTGTACGGAAAGCGGACTGAATGCATACTGGTATTGTACGGTATGTGACAAGTATTTCCTTGATGCAAACCATACACAAGAAACGACACTTGAAAATCTGTCCACGCCTGCATTAGGACACGACATGAAACACATTGCCAAAGTGGAACCCACCTGTGTGGAAACAGGAATCAAAGAGCATTACCATTGTGACCGATGTGTAAAGAACTTCGAAGATAATGCAGGAACAAAAGAGATAGATGATCTCGGAATTCCAATCGATTTGAACAACCACTCATTGTCTGTAGTAAACGATATGGCACATTGCGTATGGTGCAATCATGATTTCAGCAACTTTGTATCCATCGACAACGGCAAACCTGCATGGCTGATAAAGGAAAATGATGAATATTTTCTTAAGGCAGACTTTGTGCTTGATGGCGGCGTGAACTATCTGGCAGGCGTTGATTTCATTGTGAATGGCACTTTCACTTATCATCGTAACGTGTCTGGCGCAAAGGCAGGTGCCTGGCAAGGCTGGTATGAGCCGTTCGACTTGCAGCTCGATGGTAATGTGCTCGAAAAGATGGATGTCGCCGAGGTGGCTGGTGTATTGATCGACAACGAAGGCAACACTGTTGTGGCATTCAGGAAAATAGACACAGGCTGGATGAAAGCGAATACTCCGTATGTGTTCCGTCCGAAGGATGCGATATTGACAACGGAAAATCTTGAACTGAAGATGACAGGTCCTCAATTGTACTCCTCAGCAGAAACGACATTCTACAACATGTCAACATACGATAAATTCACGTTCGGCGGCAACTATACGGCACGGCATGACAACAGCTGGTACACCCTGAACACAAGCGGAGTGTTCCAGAAAATGAAAGAAGGCGTAAATCTGAAAGGACAGCGTTTTTGGATGACTATCACAGCGAGAGAGGACATACCGTATGAGTACGGCGGAATTGCCAATGCCAAGGAGTTCATCAACTTCACCGTATTAGGCGACGACGAGCCAACGGGAATAGAATGCCTCACAACAGCCCTCTCCGAAGGAAAGGGTGTCATCTATGACCTTATGGGTCGCAAGGTAACGAGCATCCAGAGTGGTCAGGTTTATATCATGAACGGCAAGAAATACATTGCCCGATAATCGGAGGACTGCTATATGAAGAAAGTATATAAGCAACCAACGATAAAGGTGATGAAGTTACACCCACGTACTGCTATGCTGACAGGATCGTATGGCAGAGGCATCGAAGTGACGGGAACAGATGAAGAACCTGGTGACGAAGAAGATTTCGTGTAAATTCCGACAGCGGGTCATTACATTGGTTTTACAAGTCAAAGAGTTTCCAGATGCTGTATGAGATGTCATTGTCATAGTTTGCAAAAATTACACAATAAATCAAAAAAGAACCGATTATGAAGAAAATCACATTTCCAATCCTAATGCTTACGGCAGCATTATTCGTGGCATCGTGCAGCGATGACGATGACAACAACTCAACTCCAGAAAAAACAAAAGTAACCAAGATAGCAGATTACCTGTATGAATATACGGCTGAAGGCTACGGCACCGAGGCTCCTTCAGAAGCTCTGTTTGACGATGGCCCGATTCCTGTATTCGGTTGCAGTGCGGTCAGGAACGGCAACTTCTACGGAAGAAATCTGGACTTCAATATCAACGAAATCTGCGAGTTTGTGATAAGAACCAAAGCCACGCCAGAGCGCAAGCACGCTTCCATCGGTGTGGCGAACACATGTTTCCTGAACATCACTAATGAGATGGTAGCTAAAGGACTCAGCGACGAACTGCTCAAGTATATTCCGTGGATGATGATGGATGGTATCAATGATGCCGGACTTGTCTGCAATATCAATGTCGTGAATATGGCTGACATAAAGGATTGTCCACATACCCACACCAACGAGGGTGCACCGCAGATTATGGTGATGAACCTTGTTCGCGCACTGCTTGATAATTGCGGAAGCGTGGAAGAAGCAAAGACGTTTATCAAGAATCATGATATTAGACCTATACCTTCGACTTGGGACGGTCATATTATGGTTGCAGATCCTACTAAAAACGTGATAGTGGAGTTTACCGGAGAAAAGGGCTCGGAAGTAAAGTTCACGGAAACAAACATTATGACCAACTTCTACAATTACCAGTTTGCAAAGGACGGTGTATTCCCTCCCCATGCCTGTGGTGTGGAACGGTATCAAATCCTCAAGGACAACTATGCCAGCAGCAATTCGATGGAAGGTATGTGGAACCTGCTGAAAATGGTGCAATATACCCAGGCATACAAGGAGTCAACGGAACCTTTCTGGTGCTCGGAATACTATGACGTAATCCCGTCGTTTGACGAGCATCCTCGGGAGTACTGGACTAAGGAAAAGATTCTGGAGCAGGAGATGCCCGTAATCGAGGTGGAGGCTTATAAGGTGTATGAGAAAACTGGAGAGTACGACCCTGAGAATAATCTGTGGTTCACGTCTCACAACAGCACCTACGACATCGCTAACAGGGCTCTTTGGGTGACCATCCGCGAGAAATACGAAAAGCATTACGACTTCAGATTGTAAAATTTAAGGGGTGATTTTGTGAGAAAAGAAAAGGGTCATTAGGGAGAGGACCCTTGGTTTTACAAGTCAAAGAGTTTCCAGATGCTGTATGAGATGTCATTGTCATAGACGTCGGTCTGTTCGTGTTTCTTCACCCATGCCACGACGCGTATAGTGAGAGGAAGTACGATTATCTCATACGCGGTCTTGAGCATCACCTGATAGAGCATTATCCAGGGCAGTTCAGCGGCTGGAATGACGCCCAGGAATGCCAATGGGAAGAAGATGACGGAGTCGGTGGTCTCGCCGAATACCGTACTCAATATTGCCCGCAGGGAGAACCGCTTCTGTCCGTCGTGAATCTTCATCCTTGACATGACGTATGCATTCACGAAACTTCCGCTGATGAATGCTGCAAAGGATGCAAGGGCTATGCGTGGGGCAAGTCCGAAGATGGCGTGGAATCCTTCATCGTTTTCCCAATAGTCGGCACCGGGAAGCCAGTCGCATAGTGCTCCTATGGCTACGAAGAAGAAGTTCATGATGAATCCTGTCCAGATAAGCAGACGCGTCTTCTTGAAGCCCCATACCTCACATACCACATCATTTATTATGTATGATATGGGAAACACGATGACACCTGCAGTCTGACTGTGGCCAAAGAATGCAATTTGTTTTGTTTCAAACACATTTGCCGCAATGAGGCAAACGCAGAAGAGTATGCTGAACAGCATTAGCAGCACACTCACGGAGTGATTTCTTGCTTTCATTTTTCTTGTTTTTTAAGAGGTTACCAAGCACTCTGAATTTCGGTATGGTCATTCGTTCTCCCTGTATCCGGTGAGAACGTTGATGGCTTTCTTGATGTCGTATTTTGCACCGTCGCTGCCTACTGCCTGAAGATTGAGGAAATAGACTCCGTCCTTTATGACTTTTCCGTCAACCTTTCCGTCCCACCCTTCATCTACATTGCTGAGGTCGAAACTGTAGAGACGCTGTCCCCATCGGTTGAAGAAGCGTCCTTCCATCTTTACGATAGATTGGTAGGTGACATGGAAGACATCGTTGTAGCCGTCGTTGTTGGGTGAGAATCCGTCGGGACATGAGAGTTTGGATGTACTGATGCTGACACTCATGGGATCGAATTCGTATTCAAATTCCTGTCCTTCGGGATTGATGAAGGTTACGAAAAACTGCATCTCATACTTGCCGGATTTCGTTATGGTGTATTGGGTCGTAGGTTCAAAGCGTGTCAGAAGCGGTGTTTCGGCATCTTCCGACGAGGCATCGTAGATTCGCCATTCAGGCTTATAGGTCCATCCGTCGGCTTCGGTGATATTGGCAAGGAGTGTAACGTCCAGCGGTGCCTGTTGGGTGGTTTCTTCTCCCGGATGCATTGTTACCGAATCCTTGTCTTCAATCGAATAGAATGTTATGGTCGGTTCTGCCTTCTGTGCGGCTGCGTTGATGCTGATTGCAAACACCAGGGCTGTGAGTATGCTGTATATTGATATTTTCATATTGTGCTATGATTTTGGTGCAAAGATATGAAATATTAACTAATTTGCAATCCTTATTCATTAATTATTTGTAATTAGTGGGATAATGTTGTGCCGAGTGTTACAAATAATTTCTATCTTTGCAAAACGAGTAACCCCCTAACCCCCTCAAGGGGGAATAACGCAAACGCAACGCCCTACGGGCTACGCAAACGCAAAAAGGCTGCGC
>JAKSJB010000008.1 GCA_024398475.1 Bacteroidaceae bacterium
CTACATTCACTAAGGAACTTACTGAAGGACAGCATATCCTCCGCATTACTATTACCGGTGCAAACTGCAACATCGACAAACTGAACTTCATCTGTACTCAACCTACAGGTGTGGAGAGTGTGATCAATGTTACTGGTGCAACATATAGGGTTTATACTACGTCGGGTGTGTATGTCGGCGAATTTACTGCCGAAGGCAATTCCGACATTTCAGGCAAACTCTTGGAACTTACCGGTAACCGTGGTACTTTCATCATCAAGAACATGAATACCAACAAGGCAAGAGTGCAGATGGCGAAGTAATGAAGATTGCCATTGGCCATTAGCCATTGGCTTTCTAGCCTTATGGTAATGGTTAATGGTTCATGGTAGTCTTGTTGACTTGTAGACCCGTAGACTCGTTGACTCGTAGACTTGTTGACTCGTAGTCTTGTAGACTCGTAGACTCGTAGACTTGTTGACTCGTAGTCTTGTTGACTCGTAGACTTGTAGACTCGTAGACTTGTAGACTCGTAGACTTGTTGACTCGTAGACTTGTAGACTTGTTGACTTAAATAAATAACATATGAATCCTTTTAGCAAATCTTTGGTGGCGGCATTGTTTTCCGGTGTGGCATTGAACTTGAATGCCCAGACTTTGAAACTGAACGAAAAGGGATATCTGGAAACACGCGGCGTGAACGTGATGATTTACAGTAATCCTTTCTCTGCTGCATTCTATGATGAGAAACGGTCGGGTATCGACATCATTCATCATGGTGTAATGACTATTACCAACGGAGGTGTACGTTTTAATGAGACGCCTGAACAATGGGACTTGGTGCCTGAGATGCGGAGCCGTGAGGTGGATAAGGCTACTGGGGAGGTGACCGTACAACTATATTATAAAGAGTATGACATTGAACCTCGGCTGAAGGTGCGTCCCGCGGGGGAGGGTTTCACCATTGAGGTGTATCTCGACAAACCGGTTCCTGCCGAACTGACGGGAAAGGCTTGCTTCAACCTGGAGTTCCTTCCTTCGGCTTACTGGAATCACTCGTACTTGGTGGACGGAAAACCTCATTATTTCCCTCGCTATGCTACGAGCGATACTGAAACTCGTCCGCTTGAACAGAAGGCGAAGCAGGTAAACGACCTGATTACGTCCGACACTAGAGGTACGGGACGGTTCGTGTCGCCTAAACCTATTGCAAAAGGTCACAGGTTGGTTCTTGCTCCTGATGAGCCTACAAGGATGGTCTCTGTTTCCAGCGATACGGAACTGCAACTGTATGACGGCAGAATTCTGGCTCAGAACGGTTGGTTCGTGGTTCATTCATTCCTTCCCGGCGAAAAGACCGGTAAGGTTCTTGAATGGAAGGTGGTTCCTAATTCCGTGAAGGATTGGGTGCGCCCTGCCGTTATCGGTTTCTCACAGGTGGGTTATACTCCTTCACAGAAGAAGGAGGCGGTTATTGAACTGGATCCAAACGACAAGGCACAGAAGACGGTCAGCATTTTCCGTGTGGATGAAGACGGAAAGCCTGTCTTGGCTAAGTCTGTTGCTGCAACGGAATGGGGACATTTCCTGCGCTATGATTACTTGAAGGCTGACTTCTCTGATATTCAGCAACCTGGTATATATTACATTCAGTACGGTAATCAGAAGACTAACAGTTTCCCTATTTCTGAGGATGTATATGCCAAGGTGTGGCAACCTACTATCGACGTGTGGTTCCCTGTCCAGATGGATCACATGACGGTGAAGGAGGGTTATCGTGTGTGGCATGGTGCTCCGCATCTTGACGATGTGGTACAGGCTCCTGTTGACATCCCTCACTTCGACATGTTCCAGATGGGACACGAGAACTTCTCTCCTTACAAGGATTATGAGCATATTGACGGTTTTGACGCAGGTGGGTGGTTTGATGCCGGTGACTGGGACATCGAAGGTAACTCTCATGCCAACGTCGTGACGAACTTCTCTATGATTTGGGATATGTTTAGGTTGGACCGTGACGAGATGATGGTGGACAAGGACAGGAAGTATGTAAACATTCATTTCCCTGACGGAAAACCTGACATCCTGCAGCAGATTGAACATGGTGTACTGCCTCTCGTGAATATCGTGGAGAAAATCGGTCATGCATGCCGTGGTATCAATCATGCTACCTTGTATCAGTACAACCGTCTGGATGAACCTTCAACGATTACGGACAATGTGGTTGGTACGGGTGACGAACGCTGGCTGTTTACTTACTATAACTCAGGTATGACTACAGCATTTACTTCGGCTCTTGCTGCGGCTTCCCGTTCTTTGAAGGACTTCAACCCTGAACTTTCAAAACGCTGTCTGGATGCTGCGGTAAAACTGTGGGACGACAATGTGGATTCGCTTTCTTCACGTTCGTTGATGGAACCTGGATTCCAACTGTTCCTTACTACTGGTGACAGAAAATACATTAAGGACTTGGAAAAGAATGTACTGGCTTCTTTCGTCAGCCGTGGTCCAAGGAGTCAGGTCCGTGACCTTACTTTCCCTCTGAGGGTGGCTCCTTACATGAGCAAGGATTACCTGAAGAAACTGCGTCCTTACGTGGAGATGTACAAGCAGCAACTTGACAGGATGGACAAGAGCAACCCTTATGGTGTGAATGCCTACGGAACGGGGTGGGGCAATACCGGTTCTGTAGTGGGACAGGGTATCAGTTGCTACTATGCAAGCAAGTATTTCCCTGACATTATCAGTAGGGATGACGTTTATAACTGTGCTGACTTCATATATGGCTGTCATCCATACCACAACCTTTCTTTCGTGATGGGTGTGGGTGTGAAGCCAAAGAACGTGTCGTACGGAAACAACCGTGCTGACTTCTCCTTCATACCTGGTGCATTGGTTCCAGGTCTGTTGCTCCTTCAACCAGACTATGTGGAGAACAAGGATGACTGGCCTTTCTTCTGGGGACAGAACGAGGCTACTATCAGCGGAAATTCGTCTTACCTGATGTTTGGCTTGATGTTGGCGAATATGTAAGGGGTTAATGGTTAATGGTTGGGGTTAATGGTTAAGGGGTTAAAGGTTAAATCTACTTTGAACCGGCGCAGCCATTAAACCTTTACAGGTTTGAATTATCTTATAAATAAATTGAAGATATGATTAGACGTGTTTTTGTATTAGTGTTTTTGTGCTTGTCTGCCTTGGCTGGCAGGGCGCAGGTTCTTTTGTTGGACAGTATCTACTGTATCAATCCGGAAACGAATGAGACTAGTATGGTGTCTTTGAATTTCCGTGTTACTGCCAGTGGTACACGTGATCAATTGGAAGTGGAAATACAGAATTATCCTGGATATGAAAAGTCCGTGGTTCTGAACTTCTGCAAGTATCCGTATGTGGGTGACAGCCGTCTGATGAGAATGAACAGCGGTGCATGGTGTATTACAAGTACAATCAAGCGTGAGGCTACTTATCTCCTTATCGGTGATATTGACAATAACGACAAGGATTTTGCTCCCGTTCAGATTGAATATCGTGACAAAAACAATAATAAGGTCAACAAATACCCTTGCAACCTTATTGTTTCAAGGAACAATATTGAACGTATACATGAATTCATAAACGACTGTCTCGAAGACGGCGTGCTTGAAGAAAAAAGGTTGTAAAAGGTTCAATGGCTTCGCCGGTTCAATTGAGGCTTGCGCCTCGGTTCAATGGCTTCGCCATGTAAGGGTTTAAACTTAAAAAAACAAGAGGGGCGCATCATAAAAATGTGCCCCTCTTGTTTTTCTGGAATAAGTGTTAGAACTGGATGTCGAAGGATGTTGGATTTTCAGCCTTTTCCGGCTCTGCTGATTGTTCTTCAGCCTGTGGCTGTTCTTGCTGGGCTGGGTTGTTGCTGCTTGCGATGCCAATAACTTTGTTCAGCGCAGCAACGAACTTATCGTAGTCTTCCTTGTAGAGAAACAACTTGTGCTTCTCGAAAGTGAAATGCGGATTATCCGTTGGACCATCAGCAATACGTTTACTCTCTGTAATGGCTACATACTTGTCACCATTTCTACTTTGCTTCACGTCGAAGTAGTAGATTCGCTTTCCCGCTTTTACCGTCTCTGAAAAGAGAAGGTCTTTGTCTACGTCATTCATCATACAAATTAGGTTTTTAAGATTGCATATTCACGACTTTTGCCGTAAATCGTGTGCAAATGTGCTCTTTTTTTTTGATACATGCAAGTAATTCGGGATATTTTTGCTATTTTTGCACTTTGAAATTCAAAAATAGTGTTTTTTGTATGATAAATAGAACGATTATTCGATTAAAGATTGTTCAACTCATCTATGCTTATTACCAAAACGGAGGACGCAGAATCGATGCAGTTGAGAAGGAGTTAATGTATAGCCTTTCAAAAGCTTATGACCTGTACAACTATCTTCTATGTCTGATGGTTGACCTTACCAGATATGCAGAAGAAGTGGTGACTGAACAGGAGGAGAAAAACCGTGTAGCACATATCGATGCTCAAATCAGCCATCGTTTGCTTGACAATAAGTTTGTTGCCGTACTTTCGCAGAACGAGATGCTCAATCAGTTCCGCGATAATCAACATCTTACTTGGATGGATGACAGAAACTATCTGAAACATCTGTATGCAGCAATAACCGAGTCGGAGTATTATTCTGATTACATGTCGTTGGAGGATACTTCCTTTGAGGATGACCGTGAATTCTGGCGTCGTGTATATAAGAACATAATTATGAAAGACACTGAAATCGACGAAATACTCGAGGATAAGAGTCTTTACTGGAATGATGACAAGGAGACGGTGGATACATTCGTGCTGAAAACAATAAAGAGATTTACTGCTGAAAGTTCTGCTGAACATCAGTTGATGCCTCAGTTCCGTGACGAAGAAGACGTTGACTATGCAAAGCGTCTCCTCGACAGAACTATTGAAAATGCTGGTTACTATCAGTCTCTAATCAGTAATAGTACCCGCAACTGGGAACTGAAACGAATTGCATTTATGGATCTCGTTATCATGCAGGTGGCAGTTGCTGAAATGCTCAGTTTCCCTGAAATTCCTGTGTCCGTGACTATCAACGAATACATTGAACTGGCAAAATGCTACAGTACTCCTAAGAGTCATATGTATATCAACGGTATAATCGACAACATCGCAAACCGTTTGCGTAGTGAAGGAAAATTAATGAAGTAAGGGAATTGGCTGACGCCGGTTCAATTGAGGCTTGCGCCTCGGTTCGAAGAAAGATGTAAAACATATTAAAAATATTATTAACTATGACATTTAATCTATTACAGGCTGCAGGTGCAGCAGATGCTAATCAAGGCGGTCTTGGAGGACTTCTTGGTGGTTCAACTGGTTCTATTCTCATGATAGTACTTATGTTCGTAATCCTCTATTTCTTCATGATCCGTCCTCAACAGAAGAAGCAGAAGGAAATTCAGAAGTTCCGCAATAGTCTTACTGTTGGTAGTAAGGTTGTTACTGCCGGTGGTATTTACGGAACAGTGAAGTCTCTGAACGAAGGTGAGAGTTTCCTGATTCTTGAAATTGCCAAGGGTATTACAATTCAGATTGAACGCAGTTGTGTGTTTGCTGATGCTTCACAGAACCAGCAGTAATGAATTGCCATTGGCTATTGGTTATTGGCTGATTCAATATTGACATACAGACTTTAAAAAGACCGTGGACTATGGAGGCACAGGGAAATGCTTGGAGCCGATTTTTCAGTCATTTGAAATTTCTGAAGATAAGACGGGAGTTTTGGATATTCCTTACTTTCGTAATCATTTCCGTTGCCTTTTGGTTTCTTCAGGTGTTCAAGGATCAGACAAACCTGAACATTGAGTATGGGATTGAACTGAAGGATGTGCCGGGGAGTACTATTGTTACTTCATCGCTGCCGTCATCAATTACTGTTACCATTCAGGGTAGGGGATACTCCCTGTTGGATTATTTCCTGAAGCATCGAAACAGTACAATTTACATTGACTATGCTGATATACCGAAGGTCAGTGGTGTTCTTACCATTGACAACTATGTATGGAAAAAGGCTTTTGCAAAGGAATTCGGTAAGGGGGTCTCTCTGATTTCGGTAAATCCTTCGACTATAGAGGTATATACCTCTTCGGGCGCACATAAACAGGTTCCTGTGACTTTCAAAGGCAACATCAAGACCGCGTCACAGTATCTGCTGTGCAACATAAGTTTAGACCCTCAGTATATTGACATTTATGCACCGGTTGACAGATTTGATACTGTCAGTGCGATAATGACTGAGGAACTGTCGTTGACTGATTTGAAGGACACTACGGTTGTAAGGGTGGCATTGAATCCATCCAAGGGTATTAAGTGTGTACCGGACTCTGTGACAGCAACTATCTGTGTAGATCTGTTCACTACAAAGACCGTTAAGGTGCCTATATATTGTGAGAATATTCCGGAAGACAGGATTCTGAGGACATTCCCTTTGATGGCTGAAGTGACTTTCAATGTCAGTGCTACAATGTATCCTAACGTAACGGCTGACGACTTTGTGGTAACGGTGGACTATACGTCAATACAGCCTAATGACAAAAAGTGCAAATTGAAAATATCGGGATATCCGGATGGAATCTCAAATATAAAACTCAATCCGGAATATTTGGATTACATAATTGAAACGGACGACAATTGACATTGAAATTTAGGAGTGAATTTAAATCGCAATGAATCGTCTTACCTAAAAATAAACTAACTAACATGGTAATACTAGGAATAACGGGAGGCATCGGTTGTGGAAAATCGTATGTTTCCAATTTGTTGAAAAGACAGGGCGCGCCTGTGTATAATTGTGATGAAGCTGCCAAATACATCATGTCATCTGATCAACAGGTGATAGAACAAATCAAGATGCTGGTTGGCGAAAATGCGTATCTGGCAGATGGACAAATCAATAAGACGGCTATTGGTGAATTTATATTCAGCAGTGATGAAAACCGTCTGAAACTGAATGCGATTGTGCATCCAGTAGTACGCCAACATTTCATTGGTTGGACACATTCGCTAAATACGCATATGGCGTTTGTGGAATGTGCTCTGCTATATGAATCAGGCTTTGATGATATGGTGGATAAGGTTGTGGAAGTATTTGCTTCGGAGGAGGTGAGAATCCACAGAATCATAAAAAGAGACAAGATAACAAGAATTCAGGCTACTGAAAGAATCAAGGCTCAGATGAGTGAAACTGAGAAAATGAAGAAGGCGGACTTCTGTATCATCAATAATGGAAACATGAATGTCAGCCGTCAGATAGATCGGATCGTGGGACATATTTTTTCCAGTTCAGAAAGATGAGTAAGGGTTTAATGGCTTCGCCGGTTCAATTGAGGCTTGCGCCTCGGTTCAATGGCTTCGCCGGTTCAATTGAGGCTTACGCCTCGGTTTAAGGGCTTCGCCGGTTCAATTGAGGCTTACGCCTCGGTTTAAGGGCTTAAGGGTTTAAAAGTTAAAACTGCTATAACCTCTATAACCGCTATAATAACTATAAAATAAATAAAAACTAAAAAATAAAGGAATTATGATTAAGGAAATACTTGCCATTTCGGGCAAACCAGGACTTTACAAACTTGTAAAGCGTGGAGCAAATATGCTCATTGTAGAAACTCTTGATGCAACTCACAAGCGTATTCCTGCCTATTCAACTGACAGGGTAGTATCAGTCGCTGATATTTCTATTTACACAGATGACGGGGAGGATACTCCATTGGTAAACGTGTTCCAGTCAATCTGTGACCAGAAAGAGGGAAAGGCTGTTGACATCAATCATAAGAAGGCTGAAAACGATGTGGTAATCGCATTCTTCAAGGAGGCTCTTCCAAACTATGATCCTGACCGTGTGCGTGTAAGCGACATGCGTAAGGTCATTGCGTGGTACAATATCCTTGTCAATGCGGGTATCTCAAAATTCGTTGAAGAAGAAAAAGCAAGCGATAAGGAGTAACAGATTGAAGTGAAAGTGAAGAGTGATTGGTGACTGAGGAATAATTTAGACTATATTTGGATATATGGAAATCAAGAATACTGAAGAAGTAAAGAGTGAATCGCTCAGCTTCGTAGAGGAAATAATCAAAAATGACCTTGCTGAAGGTAAGAACGGTGGAAAAATTCAGACTCGTTTCCCTCCTGAGCCAAATGGCTATCTGCACATCGGACATGCCAAGGCTATTTGTATGGACTTCGGTATGGCTGAGAAGTATGGCGGCGTATGCAATCTCCGTTTTGATGATACGAATCCTGCCAAGGAAGATGTTGAATATGTCGATGCCATCATGGAGGATATCAAATGGCTCGGATTCAAATGGGGCAACGTATATTATGCATCGGATTATTTCCAGCAGTTGTATGATTTCGCTATAGAACTCATCAAGGAAGGTAAGGCTTATATTGATGAACAGACTTCCGAACAGATTGCTGAACAGAAGGGTACTCCTACTGTTCCTGGAGTTGCAAGTCCGTTCCGTGACCGTCCTATAGATGAGAACCTGGAATTGTTCCAGAAGATGCAGGCTGGAGACGTGGAGGAGGGTTCTATGGTCCTGCGTGCTAAGATTGACATGGCTAATCCGAACATGCATTTCCGCGACCCAATCATCTACCGTGTGAAGAAAATACCTCACCACCGTACCGGCTCTAAATGGAATGTATATCCTAACTATGACTTTGCTCATGGTCAGTCGGACTTCTTTGAAGGTGTAACTCACTCTTTATGTACTTTGGAATTTGTTCCTCACCGTCCTCTGTATGACTTGTTCGTGGATTGGTTGAAGACTTCAAGGGGCGAGACTGAGAACATTGAGGACAACCGCCCTCGTCAGACTGAATTCAACAAACTGAATCTTTCTTATACTCTCATGTCGAAACGCAACCTTCTTATTCTCACACAGGAAGGTGTGGTTAGTGGTTGGGATGACCCTCGTATGCCTACTATCTGTGGTATGCGCCGTCGTGGATACAGTCCGGAAAGTCTCCGCAATTTCGTCAAGATGATTGGCTATACCAAGTATGATGCCCTTAACGAATATGCAATGCTTGAGTCTGCAGTTCGTGAGGACCTGAATAAGCGTGCTACTCGACTGAGTGCGGTACTGAATCCGGTGAAACTGATTATCACCAATTATCCTGAAGGTCAGGTTGAGACTCTGGATGCTACAGACAATCCTGAGGATGAGAATTCAAAGCATCATACTATTGAATTCAGCCGTGAACTTTGGATTGAACGTGATGACTTCATGGAAGATGCTCCTAAGAAGTTCTTCCGTCTGTCTATTGACCGTGAGGTTCGTCTGAAGAATGCGTATATCATCAAGTGTACCGGCATCAAGAAGGATGTTGACGGTAACATCGAAGAAATATACTGTGAATATGATCCTCTTACAAAGAGCGGTATGCCTGAGGCTAACCGTAAGGTAAAGGGTACTATCCACTGGTTGAGTACTCAGCATTGTATTCCAGTTGAGGTGCGCAACTACGAACGTCTGTGGCAGGTGGAAAACCCTCGTGACGAAATCAAGAAGTATTCCGACGAACACGAAGGAATACGTGGTATTGAAGCCATGCGTCCTTTCCTCAATCCTGACAGTCTTGTTGTCAATACCAATGCTTACATCGAAAAGTATGGTGCAGAATTCAAACCTTTGGATTATATTCAGTTCCAGCGTATTGGCTACTATACTCCTGACAAGAATTCTACTAAGGAACATCTTATATTCAACCGTACAGTTGGCTTGAAGGACAGTTGGGCTAAGGCAAGTAAGTAAGGGTATAAGGGCTGACGCCGGTTCAATTGAGGCTTGCGCCTCGGTTCAATGGCTTCGCCGGCAAGGCAAATGTCAAAAGTCTGCGACTACTAAATGCATATTATCAGTGAAGAACGACGATTTATACGAATCAAGGGAGTTTGCAGCTTTGTTGCATAATTATGAGAAAGCAAAGCTGCAGGGTACTTCTCTGTATCTTGATTCTGATGATTTTGTTGATATTGCTGAGTATTATATGGAGAACGGATCTATCAGCAAGATGCTTGATGTTGCTGAGGATGGACTGAGTCTTCATCCTGACGATGAGTATTTGTTGTCTCTAAAGATAAATGCCTTAATCAGTATGCATAGGTTTGATGATGCAGCTCTACTGCTGGATTCCATCAATCCGAAAACGGACCATGACGTATATTATTTCCGGGCTCAACTGGCATGTGCCGTTGATGGTGATGACGGGAAAGCAACTGAATTGTTCCGTAAATGGCTGAAGTTGGAACGGAATGAGTGTGACTCCATGAAGAATAAGGAGGAGGGGTACAACCGTTTCAAGGATGCTGTTTACCATGTTATCATTTCCTTTTCTGACCTAAGTGTCAATCCTGATGTTCAGTCGTCAATCGATTTATGGACAAAGGAGTATGTGGATCTTTTCTCTCCGCTTGATGGTGACAATACGGATATGGATGTTGCTAGGTCTTGTCACGATGCCGAACTGATTGAGCGTGAGATTGAAGTATATACCCAATGTCTGGACAACAATCCATATATTCCTCAGGGATGGACTTATCTGGCTTCATTGCAGAATGTGCAGGGACATATTGAAGATTCCCTGAATTCTGCCGAAAATGCACTGGCAATTGACCCAGATGATTTGCAGGCAATTCTGGTTCGTGCCCATTCCTGTTATGACTTGCAGAATTATGCACAGTCATTGGTGGATTACAAGAGGTATTACAATGAGACGGAGGACGCGTCGTTCTTTATGGTAATGGGTAGTTGCGCAATGCATATCGGTCAGAAGGAAGAGGGATTTGAACTTTTGAAGAAGGCTCGTGAATTCTGTACCCGACACAGTAGAAACAAGGAGGAACAGGCGTATAACCGAGCCTATATTTCCGATTCACTGGCATTGGGCGGTTTTTTCAAGGAGGCTCTGACGATGATAAACCTTGCCCTGAGACCGTTTCCGGAAAATCCGAATTTCCTCTTGCAGAAAGGTAATATCCTACTGTCATTGGACAGAATCAAAATGGCTGTCGATACATATTCAGAAGCGGCTAAGTGTGCCTCACCAAAAATAGTTCCTACGGTGGTGATGGCTGGTTGCGAATTGATGGACAAGGGGTATCTGCGTGCAGCAATACTATTCTTCAATATGGCTCTGAAGGCTGAGGACGAATATGATTCCGTAACGGCTTATGCCTATCTGGCATATATATATTATCTGCTTAAGGAAACTGAACCATTTCAGTATAATCTGGAATGTGCCTGTATGGAAGTACCGTTCATAGTCAAGGCATTGTGGGGCGATAATCTGATTGGTGTGGATGTGGATGACTACTATGAATTCATAAATAAACTCTATAAGAAAAGAATTCAATAAAGTACTGATTATGTTTAAGGTAAGATATTGTTTCTGGTCATTGTTGGTCGTTTCTCTCATGATGATTGTTTCATCCTGCAGTGACAGCAAGCAGGATTATGTCTGTGTCATTCCGAATGACGCAACTGCCGTTGTGAGCATGGACTTGAATTCATTGGCATTAAAAAGTGAACTTGGTTCGTCTTCTGCAATTACTACGCTGAAAAAATATATGGGTATATTTATCAGTACTGATGCAAGGACAAAGATGGAAACCCTGATTAATGACCCTTCACTGTCGGGATTGGATTTTTCCCAACCTGCATATATGTTCATGACACCAAATCAGTGTGTGGGACTTACATTCAAGGTTGATGACTGCTCCATGTTTGAGAACATTATCGAAACGCTGGCTAGGCAGGGAATATGTTCGGGTATTAAGGAACACGATGGATATCAGTGGAGTACGTTGATGGATGACATTAATATCTGTTTCTCAGATAATACCTTATTGTTGATGACTCAGTTGGAAGGTACGGCAATGAGTGGTTCCGCACGTCTGCAGTCGTTGATGCTTTCCCTGATGCAGATGCCGAGTGAGGAATCCTTTGCGTCTGGTGACTGTTTCAGAAGAATGAATTCACAGGAATGCGGTGACATTCAGTTCTATGCAAACCTTGCAGCCGTTCCGTCGGAATATATGCAGAATGTAAAGTTGCCATTGCCTGTAGGTGCAAGATATTCTGACATTCAATTAGTAGGTGGCGCTGACTTCAACAAGGGAGGGGCAATGTTAAAAACCCAACTGTACAGCGACAGCGAAAAAGTTCAGAAGATGATTGATGACATATATTCGTCATTTAAGCCTATTGAGGGACAGTATACTGATAATGCCGGTGATTATATATGTTTCACGGCTGGTGTAAATGGTGGGAAAATCCTCAATTATCTTAAGGCGATACCTCAGGTCAAGGAATATCTTATAGGTGCAAATCTTGCTATAGACTGTGATAACATAATCAAATCCTTCGATGGAGATATACTCTTTTGTATGAATAGCGGGAACTCATATTCTCTTTATGCTCATATGGGAAATGCCGATGTAATGAAGGATATTGATGATTGGAAGCAGTCAGCTGAAGAATATGGATTTGGATTCAGTGAAGTTGGCAGCAATCAATACCGTATTAACGTTGATGACAATGACTGGTTCATGGCTTACAGCAAAGAGACACTTTACGTGGGTTCTGAAGCAAGGGAACTCAGTAACGGAACTAAGTCCGACAGACTACCTGAGGAACAAAAGGGTAGAAACATATTTGTAAATGTAAATATGAAGGACAGATATCCTCTTGTTGACAAGGTTGTAATTACTTCTTCGGGTGTGGGCGAGATGACGTATGTCATCGATATGCGGGATAAGTCTGAAAACATACTTAAAATATTATTGGGACAATGGAAACTATAAGTCTGCAAAATACACTGCCTAATGTGTTTGCCCAACGTAATGACGTAGACAGTGACGTGTGGCTGCAGAACCTCACGTTTGAAAAACAGAAGCTGTATCTGGTGGAGGCAAATTCCGGTACTGGAAAGTCTTCCCTTTGCAGTTATATGTTCGGCTATCGTCATGACTATTCGGGTAAGATTCTTTTTGACAAAGATGATATAAGTCAATATAGTGTCGGCCAATGGGTGAAGATTCGTCAGAAGTCACTTGCTCTGCTATGGCAGGAACTCCGTCTTTTTCCGGAACTTACCGCGATGGAGAACGTGGAAATCAAGAACAATATTACGGGTTGTCAGACTAAGGAACAGATATTGCGCTGGTTTGAAATGCTGGGGATTCCTGACAAGACTGATGCTCTTATCGGACGTATGTCTTTCGGTCAGCAGCAGCGTGTGGCTATGATAAGGACTTTATGCCAACCATTTGACTTCGTATTCGTGGATGAGCCTATAAGTCACCTTGATGACAGCAACAGCCGCATTATGGGGGACATTCTCATGACTGAGGCAAATAAACAGGGTGCTGGGGTGATTGTTACCAGTATCGGTAAGCACATGGACTTAAAATACGACAAAATTCTAAAATTATAGTGATATGATTTGGAAATTACTACGTCAGCATATCAGCATACCACAGTTCCTTGGTTTCTTCCTTGCGAACTTGGTGGGTATGGTCATAATTCTTCTTGGTGTACAGTTCTATACGGATACTCAGGCTGTATATACAGGGGAGGATAGTTTCATGAAATCAGACTATCTAATTGTCAACAAGAAAATCAGTGCCGTCACTACATTGACGGGAAAGTCGAGTGCATTCTCGCATCCGGAACTGCAGGATATGGAACGGCAGAAGTTCGTGGAACGTATGGGGTGCTTTACTTCATCGGCTTTCGACGTGAATGCAACGTTTGACCTCGACCAGATGACAAATATCTCTACCGACATGTTCTTCGAAGCAGTACCTGATGAATTCGTAGATGTGAAAAGTGAGGACTGGACTTTCCGACAAGGTGTTAAGGAACTGCCTATCATTCTGCCTCGTAACTATCTTGACCTCTATAATTTCGGTTATGCACAAAGTAGGAACATGCCGAAACTGTCGGAAGGAATACTTGGCGTGATAAAACTGAAAATCAACATAAGGGGTAATGGTAGAAACGATGAATATGTGGGAAGGATTGTGGGCTTCAGCAGTCGCCTTAATACGATTCTTGTACCTCAGCCGTTTATGGACTGGGCTAATTCATACTATGCAGACGGTAAGTCTAATGCTCCAACAAGATTAATTCTTGAGGTAAACAATCCTACGGACGAGCATCTCACTACATATCTGCAGGACAATAACTATGAGACGGATCAGGATAAACTGGATGCGTCCAAGACTACATTTATGCTGCGTATGATTGTGGGTATCGTGATGAGCGTCGGTGTCGTAATCAGTCTGCTTGCACTGTATGTCCTGATGCTGAGTGTGTATCTTCTGGTGGAAAAGAACAATACCAAACTGGAAAACCTGTTGTTGATAGGCTACAGTCCTGCCCGTGTGTCACGTCCTTATCAGATACTAACCATAGGACTGAATGTCCTGGTGTTGCTGATTGCATTTGTCGTGATGTTTGTCGTGAGAAACATATATATGGAGATGTTCCAGAACTTCTTCCCTGAACTGGAAACTCCTTCCGTTGCATTGTCGCTTGCTGTCGGTTTATTCCTGCTTGTGATTGTATCTACCGTAAACGTCATTGCTGTATATACTAAAGTGAAGTCTATATGGAACAGAAAGTCATAACGCTTTATACTGAAACATTCGGAAAGGCTCCGAAGAGTGTTGAGCACCTGTTCGGAGGTGGCGGCAGTAGTCGAAGGTATTACAGGATAATGGCCGAGGATGGGGCCTCTATCTATGGTGTTACAAGTTCTTCACCTGACGAGAATAGGGCTTTCTACAACCTTTCCCGTCTGTTTGCGGAGCGCAGTCTTTCCGTTCCTAAAGTATATGCGTTGAGTGTTGACTGTATGTGTTATCTTCAGCAAGATTTGGGTACTACGACACTGAAGGAATATATTGCCGAGACAGGTGATGTGACTATGCTGCACAGAGTTATGGCTGATCTTCCGAATGTACAGTTCAAGGGGGTTGGTGATGAGGTTTACAGGGAATGTTATCCGGTTCCGGCGCTTGATGAAATGAGTGTGATGTTTGACCTAAATTACTTCAAGTACTGTTTCGTGAAACTTACCGGAATCGAGTTCAATGAGGTGAAACTGCAGCACGATTTCGACCAATTGACTGCCGATATCCTTTCCGAGGATACTGATACGTTCCTTTATAGGGATTTTCAGGCACGCAACGTGATGGTTTTCAACGGTAATCATTATTATATTGATTATCAGGGTGGCCGCAGGGGACCTATATACTATGACGTTGCAAGTTTTCTGTGGCAGGCTTCTGCCGGGTACAGCGAACAACTGCGTAGCGAACTGATTGATACATATATTGAATCATTGCAACGTTACAGAAACATTTCGAAGGAAGAGTTTATGCCACGACTTATGCTGTTCGTGCTTTTCCGCACGCTTCAGGTCCTTGGTGCATACGGATTCCGTGGATTATGGGAACGAAAGAAACACTTTATCGACAGTATTCCTGCCGGACTTGCCAATCTGCGAAGTCTGGTGGCAAAGGGTGTCATTGACAGTTTCCCATATCTGAAACAGGTTGCAGTAATGCTTACGGAACTGAATACTGACAGTATGGCTCCGAAAGTACCAAAAGCAGATTCTGCTTCCAAAACAAACAATCTTACCGTTCAGGTTACTTCTTTCTCCTTCAAGAAAGGAATACCTGAAGATCCTTCCGGCAACGGTGGCGGTTATGTCTTTGACTGCAGAGGAACTAACAATCCCGGCAGATATGAAGAGTATAAGAAACTTACTGGACTCGACCTTCCTGTGATTCAGTTCCTGGAACGTGACGGTGAAATTCTTTCATTCCTTGAAAGTGTATATCCACTTGTGGATTTTCACACAAAACGCTTTATGGACAGAGGTTTTACTCATCTCATGATTTCTTTTGGATGTACAGGCGGACAACATCGCAGTGTGTATTGTGCACAACATGTTGCCGAATATCTTGCAAGCAAGTATGACGTGAAGGTTGAACTCTGTCACCGCGAACAAGGTATTTTTACGGTTATTGATAAAGGTTTATACTCTTAACCCCTTATATACGGTCGTGTCAACAATTGATGTTGCGGGGTTGGTTTTCCTTCGCGGCTGAGTATTGTCAGTTCTGAATGTATGGTGGAATGAATGTGCCGTGAAAATGCGAGAAGTGAACGGTGCGGTTGATTCCGCATATGTTGTCTTTCGGTAGAATAAACGATACATTCGTGGGTGAGATACAGACATTGTTCGGCACAGACTGCCACAAAACGATTACGGGCAGAGTAGGGGAGTATTACGAAGAAAGCACCATAATCGTTCATGCAGATATCCACACCCTTTGCCAATGACTCAAAGGAGAGACCAGACGTGTGCTTGGCATTACTGAAACGGTTGTTTCCTGATACATTGTTCTCTTCATAGAACGGAGGATTGCTGATTATGATATTGAATTTCCTACTGAATTTCTGCATGAGTCCGTCGGTGTCGGAGAAATCTTGATGCAACACTTTTATCGTGTCGGAGTAGGGAGATGAAGCAATATTCTTCTGTGCCTGTAGTATCGACGGTTGGTCAATATCTATGGCTGTAACAACTGAACCTTGTATTTCCTGAGCGGCCATGAGGGCAATAAGTCCTGTACCCGTTCCGATATCGAGAACAGACTTGTGTTGATTGTCTGTATGGATGATACCTGAAGTGTTCACAATCCGACATGACCATGCACCAATCAGTACTCCGTCAGTACCGACCTTGAGGGCGCATTCATCGTGACTTACGAAGAAATGCTTGAATTGAAATCCGTTATCCTTTGCCATTGCTTTATTTTGCAAAGTTAGTAAATATGGCTATATTTATCTATGTTTTTCAGTATAAAGTTTTAAATTGTTCAAAATCTTTGGTGTTAATGCCAATATCTAAAGATATTTTTGTAACTTTGCCAAAAATATTGCAAATATTCAAATCATAAATAATTTTAAACAAAAAGACATATGGAAAGAGATAATGAAATTTTCTCATTGATTGAACGTGAACATCAGCGTCAGTTGAAGGGAATCGAACTCATCGCCAGTGAAAACTTCGTCAGTGATCAGGTAATGCAAGCAATGGGATCTTGCCTTACAAACAAGTATGCTGAAGGTTATCCAGGCAAGCGTTACTATGGCGGTTGCGAAGTTGTAGATATCGTGGAAAGTCTTGCTATAGAACGTATCTGTAAGTTGTTCGGTGCAGAGTATGCTAATGTTCAGCCACACTCAGGTGCACAGGCAAATGCAGCTGTATTACTTTCTGTATTGAAACCAGGTGATACTTTCATGGGGCTGAACCTTGATCACGGAGGTCACCTTTCTCATGGCAGCCACGTAAATACAAGTGGCATTCTCTACAACCCAATTGGTTACAATCTCAATCCAGATACTTGTCGCGTTGATTACGACGAAATGGAGAAACTTGCTCTTCAGCACAAGCCAAAGTTAATTATCGGTGGTGGTTCTGCGTACAGCCGTGAATGGGATTATGCACGTATGCGTAAGATTGCTGACGAGGTAGGTGCTCTTCTCATGATTGACATGGCTCACCCTGCAGGTCTTATTGCTGCTGGTTTGCTTGACAACCCTCTCAAGTATGCTCACATCGTTACTTCAACTACTCACAAGACTCTCCGTGGTCCTCGTGGTGGTATTATCCTCTTGGGTAAGGACTTCGACAACCCATGGGGCCTTACTACTCCTAAGGGTGAAATCAAGAAGATGTCTGCTATACTCAATTCTGCCGTATTCCCAGGTCAGCAGGGTGGTCCGCTCGAACATGTAATTGCTGCTAAGGCTGTTGCATTCGGTGAGGCACTTACTCCTGCATTCAAGGAATACCAGACTCAGGTCAAGAAGAATGCTGCAGTATTGGCTCAGGCTCTCATGGATAAGGGATTCAACGTTTGTTCTGGTGGTACAGACAATCACTCTATGCTGGTTGACCTTCGTTCAAAGTATCCTGATCTTACCGGTAAGGTTGCTGAAAAGGCTTTGGTTGCTGCTGACATCACTGCTAACAAGAACATGGTTCCATTCGACAGCCGCAGTGCTTTCCAGACAAGCGGTATCCGTCTCGGTACTCCTGCTATAACTACACGTGGTGCCAAGGAAGACCTTATGCTTGAAATTGCAGATATGATTGAGACTGTTCTCAATGCGCCTGAAGATGATGCAGTAATTGCACGAGTTCGTTCACACGTAAATGAACTGATGAGCAATTATCCAATCTTTGCATGGTAAATCAATAACTATACAACCACTCCCTTCAATAAGTGATGGGGGTGGTTTGTTTTTATGAAGTCAACAAGTCAACAGGACTACGAGACAATCAATTAAGGTGCCAAAGGCTAATGGCTGATGGCTAAAAGTTAAATAACGCATGGACAAACAACCTCTATTAGGTCTTACACTTCAGCAGTTGCAGGAGATTGCCGCTGAACTGAATATGCCCCGCTTTACGGCAAAGCAGATGATTCAGTGGCTATACCAGAAGAATATCATGAGTATTGACGAAATGACAAATATCTCCAAGACATGCCGAGAGAAACTTTCCGAGAAATATATCGTTGGGCGTTCCATGCCTATGGAAACTCAGGTGTCACAGGACGGAACGGTGAAATATCTGTTTCCGACACTTGATGGTCATTTTGTTGAGACTGTTTATATTCCAGATCATGAAAGAGCAACTCTCTGCGTGTCATCACAGGTGGGTTGCAGGATGAACTGCGAATTCTGCCAGACTGGCAAGCAGGGATTCAACGGAAACCTGTCTGCTGCTGACATACTGAATCAAATCTATACGGTCAATTCAAGTCTATTGGCTGAAAAGAATGCTGGATTGACAAATATAGTGTTTATGGGTCAGGGCGAACCTTTGGACAACTATGATTCTGTTAAACTGTCCATAGACTGTCTTACGGCTGAATACGGTTGGGCTTGGAGTCCAAAGCGCATAACCGTATCTACCATAGGATTAAAGAAAAATCTTGCACGCTTCCTCAGGGAAACGGAGTGTCAGCTTGCTGTAAGTCTGCACTTCCCATTACATGAGCAGCGTCTTCAATATATGCCTGCTGAAAAACAGTTTGCAATAGAAGATATCGTATCGTTGCTGAGCCAGTATGACTGGAGCCATCAACGCCGACTCTCTTTCGAATATACCATGTTTGACGGAGTCAATGATTCTACGGTATTTGCAAAGGAACTCGTACGTCTTTTGCGCAACATACCTTGCAGGGTAAACCTAATTCCGTTTCATCAGATTGAAGGTACTCAACTCATTCCTACTCCGATGCCTCGTATCATTGCTTTCCGTGATTATCTTACCAAGCACGGTGTATATACCACTATACGTACATCACGTGGTCAGGATATAGATGCTGCCTGCGGAATGCTGACGACAAAAAAGAATGAACAGGGTTGATATGTTATCGCCCATCAGATAATAAATTAGTCGCTATGAATAAGATAATACATGTAATTATAGTTTGTCTTGCTGTGGTTCTGCTTGCTTCCTGTACGGTCGACAAGGCTGACAGGGTACAGCACCGCCATCGCACTCAGTCGATACTCGTACCGTCTTCAAGCGGAAATCCGTATGAAGTGATGATCGTGGCTGAGGATTCCATCTGGAACGGTTATGCAGGAAAGGCATTGCGTGAGGTTATGGAACGTCCTATGCCTATGCTTCCACAGGAAGAACCGATGTTTCATGTGAGTCATGTAGATCATAAGCACTATGATCGTATAACCAATCTGTTCAGAAACATCATCGTTCTTGAAGTAAGTCCTTATTCTACTGAGGCTCACATTGGATTGCAACGCGACCTGTTTTCTTCGCCTCAGTTGATAATGGAAGTGAAGGCTCCTTCACACCGCGAACTGTCATCGTTCATAACTGAACAGACTCAGTATTTCCTAAACTATCTGTCGGTTGAGGAACTGAACCGCAGTGCTGCAATACTTGAGGAACAGCATAATGCAAAATTCAACAAGGCTGTACAGGAGATGTTCGGATGCGAAATCTATATACCTACCGAACTGATGAAGATTAAGAAAGGTGAGAATTTCCTATGGGCTACAAACGACGGGACAAACGTGATTCAGAACGTGTGTGTATATAGTTATCCATACGTATCGGAGAAGGTGTTCACTCGTAAATCATACATTGCATTGCGTGATACTTTCATGAAGCGCAACATTCGCGGCATCAAACCTGAACAGTATATGTTCACCAACAGTGAGTTCGTGAAGGTAAAGAACATAAACAAGCAGGGACATTATGCTCAGGAGGCACGCGGACTTTGGGAAATGCAGAACGACATGATGGGCGGACCTTTCATCTCTCACTCTCAAGTCGATACCGTAAACAATAGGGTTATCGTTGCTGAAGGTTTCGTATATGCCCCAGACAAAATGAAGAGAACTATACTGCGCCGATTGGAGGCAGCACTTTATACTTTAAAATTACCAACATCAAAAACTGAATCAAATGAGAAAAATTAAAGTCGGAATAACACATGGTGATATCAATGGAGTTGGATATGAAGTAATCCTTAAAACTTTCGAACCAGAGGAGATGACAAATCTGTGTACTCCTATAGTATATGGATCTCCAAAGGTTGCAACATATCATAAGAAGTCGTTTGAATGTCAGACAAACTTCGCTGTCAAGAATTCTGCAGGTCAGGCTGACGAAGGTCTTCTCAATATTGTCAATTGCTTTGGTGATGAAGAAATCAAGATTGATATGGGTAAGTCAACTGAGGATGCAGGCAAGGCTGCATATGTTGCCCTTGAATGTGCATTGGATGAATATGCAAAGGGGGAATTCGATGTTTTGGTCACTGCTCCTATCAACAAGAACAACATTCAGCGCGACGGATTCCGTTTCCCAGGACATACTGAATATATTGAAGAAAAAGCCGGTGAGGGAAACAAGGCTCTTATGATATTGATGAAAGGTGGTCTCCGTGTGGCTTTGGCTACTACGCATCTGCCAATCAGTAAGGTTTCTTCTGCCATTACCCGTGACTTGCTTATTGAGAAACTTACTATTCTCAACAACTCACTTCACCGAGACTTCATGATTGACAATCCTCGTATTGCCGTTCTTTCACTCAATCCTCACTGTGGTGATGGCGGTCTGCTGGGCAAGGAGGAACATGAAATTATTGAACCGGTAATACAGGAAATGTTTGATAAGGGTATTCGCTGTTTCGGTCCATATCCTGCTGATGGATTCTTCGGTTCAGGCAACTACAGTCATTTTGATGCAATCCTTGCCATGTATCACGATCAGGGACTTGCTCCGTTTAAGGCTCTTGCTATGGATGATGCTGTAAACTTCACTGCTGGATTACCTATCATTCGTACATCACCTGCTCACGGTACTGCTTTTGACATTGCAGGAAAGGGTGAAGCAAACGAAGGTTCTTTCCGTCAGGCTGTATATTCAGCAATCGATATATACCGCAACAGACGCTCTTACGATGAGGCTCACAGTCGTCCGCTTCAGAGACAGTATTACGAGAAACGTGATGACAGCGATAAACTGAAACTCGATCAGATCACAGAGGACGATACCTTGTAGTCATCATGAGCAATAAGTCAAGAAACATATTCTTTGCATTCGGAATCATAGCAGTCATTGTTATGATTCTGACGTTTAAGGTGAGTTTTGCCGAGATATGGGAAGATATCTGTCTCACCGGACATTGGTTCGTCCTAATTCTGGGTATGTGGCTTGTATTGTATGTGCTCAACACTCTTACATGGCGTACTATCATACTTGGAAGCGGAGAATGTCCGATACCTTTTCTTAAGTTGTGCAAGGTGACAATCAGCGGTTTTGCGCTTAACTATGCTACTCCAGCAGGTCTTATGGGGGGTGAACCTTATAAAATTATGGAACTGTCTCCATATATTGGACGAGAACGTGCCACTTCTTCGGTACTTCTGTTTGCCATGATGCATATTTTTGCCCATTTCTGGTATTGGCTTACAGCCGTAGTTTTGTTTTTGGGATTCGTAATTATGGGTGTGATTGAGTTTGACCTTCAGATGAAAATTATCATTCCGCTGATTGCTCTGTTCAGTTTCACCGGTATATATCTATTTGTAAAGGGGTATAAAAACGGAATTGTAATCAAACTCATTCATGTTGTGGGGAAGTTGCCTTATTGCAGGAAATGGAGTTGCAGGTTGCTTGAAAACCATACAGAGGAACTGAACAACATAGACCGTCAGATTGCAGAACTTCAGGGACAGAACAAGTACAGTTTCTATGGTTCGTTCTTCCTTGAATACGCAGGACGTATTCTTCAATCGTTTGAAATATTCATAATGCTCTGTCTTGTCGGTATTCAGGGATCATACATTCAACTGTTTGTTTACTCTGTCATCATTCTTGCTTTTACATCTCTCTTTGCTAATCTTCTATTCTTTATGCCATTGCAGATTGGCGGTCGTGAGGGTGGTTTTGCCATGTCAACTGTAGCAATGAAGATGGTGGGGGAATCTGGACTGCTGCTCACTCTTCAGGAAGCCATGACCATAGCTGTTTTCATAAGCATTATCTGCCGTGTCAGGGAAATTGTGTGGACATCCATAGGTATGTGTATGATGAAGATAGGTACTAAGGTTACGAATAAATCATATAAGATATGAAACTGAGTTTTGCTATATTGGCAGCAGGGGAGGGCAGTCGTCTTCAAAACGAAGGGGTTGCATTGCCTAAACCTTTGGTGAAGGTTGACGGTGAAGCCATGATTGACCGACTCATCCGTATATTCATGAACAACGGGGCTGACGAAATAGCAATCATTACAAATGACCTTACGGACATGACTCAGCAGCATATTAATGAACTGATTGCGACAGGATTGCCTATCCGGCTTAAAGTGAAGACAACACCTAGTTCGATGCATAGTTTCTATGAGATTATGCCGCTGCTTGGGGAGGGTAAGTTCTGTCTGACTACGGTTGATACAATCTTCCAGGAGGATGAATTCCGTCGGTACATTGATGAGTTCCGCAGATTTGAAGGTGACGGAATGATGGCTGTAACAGATTTCATAGATGACGAAAAACCATTATACATATCTACTGATGATGAATTGAGCATCACTGGTTTTCATGATGATGCTGATGAATCCTACAGATTTATTTCTGGTGGTATATATTGCCTGAACTCCAAGTGCTTTCCAATACTTTCGAGATGTATTGAAAGTGGAATGTCGCGTATGCGCAATTTCCAACGTCAGCTTGTGGCGGACGGACTAAAACTGAGGGCTTATCCTTTTTCCAAGATTCTCGATGTGGATCATGCCGATGACATCCGTAAGGCAGAACAGTTCCTGAACGAAGAATCTCATGGACATAAAAAGGTTCTGATGATATACAGGGCAAGGGAGTTTTCTCCAAATATGGAGAACTATGATGCTGACATACTGAATGCTGTGGGAAAAATACTGAAAGAACATGGGGCTGTCGTGAAGTATGTTCATGAGGAAGATTTCCAATCTGTAATGTGTGGCGATGACGTGGTTGCACACATGTGCCGACGGGATTCTTCATTACAGTTGCTGATGGAAATGGAATCCAAGGGAACATGCATAATCAATACTCCTCAGTCAATCGCTAACTGTTCACGTGAGTGCTTTGTACGGCTTTTTGATGAGGCTGGTATTCCGCAACCCAAACAATATAATGCAGATAATCTTCAGTTTCCATTATGGCAGAAGAACAGGATGGGGTGGACCTGCCGAAAGGACGACGTGCGTCTTATACACTCAAGTGAAGGGGTTGTCGCTTCTTCTGACTTTATGTATGTGGAACATATTGAAGGTAATCTAATAAAGTTCTATGGAGTGCGTTCTGCGGACTTCTTTTTCTGGAAATATGCTGACGGTCAGCAGGTAAAGTTCGGTTCACCAGTGGATAATGCTCCTGATTCAAAATTCAGTTTCTCGGAAGATATGCTGAAATCTGTATGTAGGCAGGCGGCTGATATAATTGGTATTGAGGCTTACGGAGGGGATTGTATTATCAGTGAAAACGGAGAAATACGTATTATTGACTTTAATGATTGGCCATCGTTTAGAATGTGCAGGGATGGTGCAGCAGAAAAGATTGCTGCCGTCATACTTTCACGACTTGATGCTTCCTGTGTGGATATGGTTTTCAATGATAATGATATTCCGGACAGTACACGGCAGGAAAGGCATGGTAAGGAACGATACATAAAATCTACTGATACGGAAGAATGGCTCGACACGGTATTCACACGTCCAATTGGATTACTTTGGGCTAAGTTCTTCAATCTTTTCGGTATTCATCCGAACGTGATTACCATACTTTCAATCATCATAGGTGCTTCTTCGTCATTTTTCTTTTATCATTCTTCAGATACACGACAGGGACTCCTCTTCAATGTCATAGGTGTATTGCTGCTTATGTGGGCAAACTTCTATGACTCTGCTGACGGACAGTTGGCACGAATGACAGGAAAGAAGTCACGTCTGGGAAGAATTCTAGACGGTGCAGCAGGTGATATATGGTTTATATGCATATATTTTGCACTCATGCTGCGAATTGGTTCACGTTTCACCTACTCCGGTTGGCAACATTACGTGGCATGGGCAATATTGTTTGCGGTCATTTTATTCAACGGATTGGTATGCCATGCACGTCAGTGTGGCTTGGCTGACTACTATCGCAACATACACCTGTTCTTCCTGAAAGGGAAGGAGGGTAGTGAACTGGACTGTTATGCCCAGCAGTCGGCTATCTACAGACAGACATCATGGAAGCAGGAACCCTTGTGGAAGTTTTTCCTATGGTTTTATGTACGATACACTCATTCACAGGAATCTCAGACTCCGCATTTCCAGAGTCTTATGAAATCTTTACGACAGACCTATGGTGATTCTATCCCTCAGAATGTACGTCAGGATTTCCTCCGTCAGAGTCTTCCGCTTATGAAGTGGACAAACATACTGACTTTCAACACACGTGCCATCGTTCTATATATATCTTGTCTTATCGACTATCCTGAATATTACATACTCTTTGAACTGACGGTAATGACGGGGATATATTTTTACATGAGATGGAAACATGAACGGATAGAGGTCAAATTATTATGAAATATTTATTTTTCGATTACGGCGGTACGCTCGACACAAACGGCAGACACTGGAGTGAAGTACTTTGGCAGCAATATCTGGCTGAACTGGTACCCGTAGACAAGGAACAATTTCTTGACTGTTATGTCCTTGCAGAACGAAAGTTGAGTGCTGAATCAATCATTGATGCTGAAGACTCTTTCGTCAATGTATTAAGAAAGAAAGTGGGTGTCGAAACCAAGATGTTGGCAGCCAATGGTTATCTAAAGGTTGAGGAAGTGACACGCAGGTCGTATGTGGAGCATATATCTCTGCGATGTGACTATTATGTCCGCCATAACCTTGAACGTGTGAAACCGTTGCTTGCTCAACTGAATGAAAAGTACGGACTGGTACTTGTAAGCAATTTCTATGGTAACCTCGACTGTGTACTTAAGGACTATGGACTTGATTCCTACTTTTCTGATGTTGTAGAGTCGGCACAGGTGGGTGTGCGCAAACCTGATGCTGCTATTTACAGTATTGCCATGGAGCGAAATTCGGTAGAACCCGAACAATCGGTAATCATAGGCGATTCGATGAAAAATGACATCAGGCCCGCTTCAATACTTGGTGCTACTTCTGTATGGCTTAAATGTGAAGGATGGGGAAGGGATAAATCTTCTGACAATGCAGACTCTTCACTTGCCTCATATATAATAACGGACATAATGCAATTGTTGGAATTAGATTTATAAATAAATATAAAAGGCAGATTCATCAGTGAATCTGCCTTATACTTTTCAAATAGATATTTTTTTATCTTTTCTTCTTTCCGAGTACATCGCCTATACCGTCCATATCGAAGGCAAGGGAAAAACGAAGAGTCTGGTCGAGTGGGTTGGACTGTGCGGCTGAGATGACATAACCTGCATCTATAGAGAATATGTTCATCTTGAAACCGGCTCCGACTGTATAGTACTTGCGGTTACCTTTGTTCTCGTGCTCGTAGTGGTATCCTGCACGTACGAAGAACTGGTTGTTGTAGGCGTATTCAACTCCTGCACTCCACTGTATTTCCTGCATCTCTTCCTTGAATCCTCCTGGTGCATCACTGAATGACTTGAAAATACCGGAAATTGACGATACATTGTAGTAACCTTCATCGGCAAGCCATCCTGTGTATCCTGTGTAGTCGTCTTGGGCTGCACCGGTTTCCTCTATGTACTGTTCCATTGTCGGACGTGTTGGTACGAGCAACTTATTAGCATCGGCTGAGAAACTGATGGTGTTGTAATCGTCCATAGGTACGAGAAGGGAGAGTCCGAAACGGAGGTTGGTTGGTAGGAATTCTGCATAGTCTCCATCCTGATAGGATATCTTGCTACCGATGTTGCTGATGTTGAGACCCCAACCCAACTGGCTTTCACGGTTGCCTAGATTGATGTAGCCGTTATGGTACATGGCAAGGTCGGCTGCAAAGGCTGAACCTGGTGTGAGGCTTGGGTCGTACTTGTTGGCTGCAAGGTCACTGTAGATGAAACGGAGTCCTACACCTGCAGAGAATGTTTCTGAGAGCATTCGTGAATATGCTACATCGACTGACATTTCGTATGGCTTGACCGTTTCGGCAAAATCTCCGCCGTCGTAGGCATTGATGTATACTTCTCCGAGTGAGAAGTAACGGAGTGATGCACTGACGGCATCGTAGTCTCCGATACGGTAATAGCCGGTTAGGTTGGCTAGGTCGATGTCGTCAACTAACTGGCGCAGCCATGGGGTATAGTTGAGTGAGATTCCAGAACGGCTTATGGTGAACGGATACTTTGCAGGATTCCAGTATTGTGAGTTTACGTCAGGATCTGTTGCTGCTCCTACGTCTCCAAGTCCACCTCCTCGTGCATCTGGTGCAATGGCTAGGGATGTCACTCCGTGGTAAATTGGGTTGAACTGATTCTTTGTATCCTGAGCGTTCATTGTACTGAACGATGATGCAAGAATCATTAACATTAATGTATTTTTGAGTTCTTTCATTCCAAATATTAATTTATCGTACAAAATTAAAACGATGTGTTGGCTGTTTTATTGTGTTACTATGAATTTTTTAGATTTGTTTGCTTTTGCTCCGTTGGATGTAGATACAGACACTTTACAGATGTAGATTCCCGGTGTGAGATGTCCGTCAGCAGCATTGAGGTTGCATGAGTAGATATAACTCTCTGATGTACTGACTCCCTGTTCGGCTCCATGCCACATCTGTCTGCCTGACATGTCGAAAACTGCGACTTCAATATTGAGCATTGACTGTGGACGGTCGTTGTCGATCTGTAGTGTGAGTTGGTTGGCATTGACTCTACTTATCTTTACATCGAAGATATTTGGCTGCAGTCCTTCCTCTACTTCGAAGTTCAGTGTTATTGACGATGGATTATTGAAGTTGTCCCATGCCCGGAAGAGTAGGGTATGAGGTCCTGATGTGAGTTGTGGAATGCTGAAACTTACGTTTCCGTCGGTCCATAAACCTGTGTCACTCTGATAATAGTTGTTGAGATTGTATGTCATGGATGGACTGTTGTCGATTACGAGGCTTATGTCGTGACCGACTCCGCTGCCTGTTGTACTTATTCCGCTTTTATCGGATAGGTGGGCTGTAAAATATGGAGTTTCATTCATCATGACATCGGTGGAAATGACTGAATCTCCGGTATTGGTGAATACTGTACCGTTGAGACTGATGGTGATTATTGGACCTTCCCTGTCGTCACCTGTATCACCTGATGTTCCTCCTATAAGGAAATCGGTGTACTTGCCGTGGGCTTCCCTTGTGTTACTGTCGTCGGAGGCATAGAGGCAAAGAAGTCCTGCTGCATCAGAATAGTTGATGTCGAGCGGTACTATAAATGATATTGTAAATTTCCCATCGTGGATGGAATCTGTTCCGGCATACAAGGCCTTCTTTCGGTCTACGAACTTATATGGCTCGATATCTTCTCCGGCGTTGTTCTTGCATGTGATTGTTTCTTCGCTGTCGAAGACTGTGGAATATATGGTTCCGTTGTATGCAATACTGTCAGTCCGGTCTGTAATTATATGTCCTGTGACTGTTACTACCGAACCGGCTCCGATCTTATGCTTTCCGCTGTCGGTTGTAATGCCTCCGGTGAAGGAATCTATTGCAATACGTTTCCGTGGCATTGCAAGACGTATTGCAGGGTCTCCGAGTAGTACGAAGTGTGCCTTATTGAGTGAGTCCCTCATGCCGATGGATGGCGATGCAATGTCGGACTTTGCAAGTGCCAGGGCTTCGCCTAATGTGTTCACTGCATTTCCTTCACTATCCTGTGCCAGCACGTATTTCATGAAGTTGTTGTTTAGTATCCTATTTTGTGAGGAATATACAGTACGTGCCGTGGACAGAACTCCCATTGCTCCTCCACGTGGATTGAGAAGTGCAACTTCTCCGATGTTTTCCTCATCCATATCGAATGGTGACACATCGCAGGCTGCATGTATCCAAAGCGGCAGACGTGGGGAATTCCAGGTGGCAAAATCGGCAGTTTTCAATACTTGTTCATGACTGAGACAATAGGCTGCACCATGTCCGGTGTAGTTCATAATCAATGCTCCGTCATCGACCTGCTTGGTGATTGCCTTATAGGCATTGATGTATGAATTACCGGTGGCTGTCTGTTCCATTGAGAATGAATCCCAGTAGATTTTCTTGATTGCCAGATCGGGATAGAGGCTGCTGACTTGCTTGGTGATTGCTTCGGCATCCTTCATGTGGATGTTGGCATTACCGTCATCTGCCATCATGCAGATGGTGTTTTTCCAGTCTCCAACTTGTTCGTTGCCGATGTATGCTATCAACTTGTCGACAACTGTCTTGGCTTCGGCTTCTGTGGTTACAGGTATGCGACCTACTCCGCAGTCGAGCTTTTCCTTCAGTGGACTTGTTCCCTTGCCGTCAGCCAGAAGCGTGATGTATTCCTCGCTGACATAACTGTTGGTGTGGCTGATACTATTGTTGGATTCATAGCAGAGAAGGTAGTCTTCCTGCTTGCGGAGAATCATTCCGGATGTAACCATGCGGTTGTCCCATACGCAGTCGCCGAATAGACAAATATTCTTAGGACGTGCTGATATGTTGCTGCCTGCCTTGTCGTAGAGCATCTTCATTAGGCGTCGGTAGGCTGTGATGTCGGGTGTGCCGGATGAGAATTCATTATATACCTGATCGGCTCTCACTACTGCACATTTTATTCCGTCCCTTTTGGTGTGAGCATCAGCAAGGCGCTGTGCCTGTGACGAAAGCCGTCCGTTGGCGGGTACGATAATCACAAGGTCTATGTCACTGAGTGAATGCAGGTCCTGATTGTCAACAGTACCCACAACCTCGGGTTTGGGGAAGTTAGCATTTGTATTTACTGCTACATATTCCGTTGACTTTCCGCATGATGGTGTACATACGGTATATGTGGTGCCGTCGAGTTTTCCCTCAAACTCATAGATGGAGTCACCTGGCGTGACGTTCCATACCGATGTGCCGGAATTGGCATTGCTTATCTGGAAACGGTGTCTGGATTCAGAATCTGATGGTCGGAATGCAAGGTATTGGCTACCTGAAAGGTCGAGACTGCGCCTATAGTCTATCTGAATATAGTCGAGATGACCGCTGATTCCTGACTGGCCATCGGTAGTCAGGGTAACGGTTGTCTGTGGTTTTGCCTGACTGAACTTGTATTTATTGGTCAGATCCACAGCATAAGTGTATTCTGAAAGTGCTGAGTAACTGATGTGTCGGTATGTTGTGTCGTTGGCTGATACAGTCAGACGGGATGCTGTGGTACCTGCTGCTGCGAATTTTACTGTAAGCGAGGCCTCATTGCTGCATACTCCCGGCAAATCTACTGTATATGTTTTCTTTTTGCCGTTGGCAAAGTCGTATTTCTCATAGAATGTACGGCCTGTATTGATGAAACTGTATTCATCGGCTTCAATTAGTGCATGGTCGTAGAATGTTGATGTGGGAGTGAGTGTACTATTGTCTATACTTTTTGATTTGACGCGGAGTGGAACGGTTTCAGTTTGTTCGGTGATGAAATAATATATATACCGTGAGTACGGATTGTTGGCATGGGTGAATTCAGACGATGTGACTGAACTGCGTGTCCAGCGTGTGGTGCCGCATGAATAGAATAGGAGTGTACCGTCCTCACTTCGGTAGAGAGGTATCTCCGTAAGGTCGTCGCTTATGTTTTCAATATGTGTTTCGGGGAGGATTGGAAGATTGTAGCCATATAGACTAACTTTGTCGGGGTTACTGAATCCCATTCCTGAAAGCATGCTGGAGGTGATGGAATAGACTCCGGCATCCTTTACTCGGATTTTAACCCATTTACCCTTGCTCAACTGGGAGTGATTTCTGTATCGTGTCTGTGCATTGACTGTGAGTGCCAATGCTATCAGCAGGATGAATGATAATATGCGTCTTATCATGTTATTTAATTCGTTGTTCCAAAACTTTCCTGTCTTCTATATATCCAGTAAGATGCATTCCTTCGCTGACAGGACCGACTCCGGCTGGTGTACCGGTGAAGATGAGGTCGCCTGTCTTGAGGGTGAAGAACTGACTGACGTATGAAATAATCTTATCAACGGAGTGAATCATATCTCCTGTCCAACCTGTCTGAACGGTCTGTCCTTCTATGTCCATGTGGAAATGGATGTTCTGTATGGCGGGCAGTTCAGTCTTCGATATGAATTCCCCGACTGCTGCAGAACCATCAAAAGCCTTGCATATCTCCCATGGCAGTCCCTTGCTTCTCAATTCCGACTGCAGGTCGCGTGCAGTGAAGTCGATTCCGAGTGTTACTTCATCATAATAGCGATAGGCAAACCTTTCTGGGATGTTCTTGCCCAGACGGTTGATGCGTACTACAAGTTCTGTTTCATAATCAAATCTCTGTGCCCAATCGGGTACAAAGAATGGCTTGTTCTCACGAATGACTGCGGATTCCGGTTTGGAAAAGATTACAGGATTCTGTAATAATAACGAATTATTCAACTCTTTATTGTGTTCGGCATAATTCATGCCAACGGCTAATATCTTCATGATGTGTGGCTGTATATGTATGTGTGTCAGTGAAAAATGATATCTGTAATTACTAATGCTCCGACTGCATTGTTTAGTTTTGTGACCAGACCGTGTCTCTGCATCAGAAGTTCCTGGCGGAGTATGGCTGAGGATAGTTTTACGTGCAGTGTCTGGTTTTGTATGAATATTTCTTTGGTAAACTTACTTACGTTGCTCCCCATGATGGTTGGCCATGCCTCAATCAATCGGTGCTGATTGAGTGGCGTTTCCAGGCCTTCCTGACGGAGAAACTGCTTGAGCACGTTTCCTACGGATTCTGTGTTGCTGCGTCTCATTCTATCTGTCCTCCCTTTACCATAAATAGTTTATAGTCGTCTTGGCTGTTCATTAGTATTCTGTCGAGATTTTCACGGTTGGTGTCTGTTATGAATATCTGTCCGAAGGCTTCATCGTTTGCCAACTGTATTATCTGCTCCACACGCTTGGAATCGAGTTTGTCGAATATGTCGTCTAGGAGAAGGAGTGGGGTGGTGTGGCTTCCTGTTTGTTTCAGGAAATGAAACTGGGCAAGCTTGAAACTGATGAGGAAGGTCTTGCTTTGTCCCTGACTGCCTTCGTTGCGCAGCGGATAACCGTCGATGGTCATTTCCAGTTCATCGCGGTGGATGCCATGAAGGGAATGACCTACGGCAATGTCACGGCTGCGGTCGCGCTGAATGACTTCGAGCAATGGTCCCCGCTGACAGTGGCTGGTATATCTAAGTCCTACTATCTCGTGGTTGCCAGATATGCGTGTATAGTAATCCTGGAATACGGGAATTAGTTCCTCTACGAATTTCCGGCGCTGTTCATATATGCGTTCTCCTGTTTCTGCCATGACTTCCTCATAGGTACTTATCATATCAATGTCGATGTCCGCATCTTCGTTCTTCAGCATCATGTTGCGCTGCTGCAGTGCCTTGTTGTAGTTCATGAGGGCATTCATGTAATCCTTGTTGTACTGAGATATGCACATGTCCATAAACTTGCGCCTTTCGTCACTTCCTCCAATTATCAATACTTGGTCGTTAGGCGATACGAGTATCACGGGAAGCAGTCCTATATGTTCTGACATCCGCTTGTATGCCTTGCCTCCACGTTTGAATACCTTCTTCACTCCCCGTTTTATTCCGCAACTGATATGTTCCTCAACTCCGTCGATGTCGTATTCTCCCTGCAGCATCAAAATGTCTTGCCCATGACGTATGTTCATGGCATCAATACTGTTTGTGGCACTTTTTGTGAAGGATAGGAAATAAATAGCATCTAGAATATTGGTCTTGCCTTCACCGTTCATCCCGATGAAACAATTGATGTGTGGCGAGAAGTCGAGATTTGCTTCTGGTATGTTCTTATAATTTAATATGGAGAGTTGTTTCAGTATCATGGCGCAAAGATACGATTTTTTTCAAAATATCATGTAATTTTACAGTTTTCATTTTTGTTTTCATAATATAATTCCTATCTTTGCATCGAAATGCGGTAATAGCTCAGTTGGCAGAGCGTTGGCTTCCCAAGCCGAAGGTCGCGGGTTCGAACCCCGTTTACCGCTCTTACATGTTTTCCAATCAGGCTTAATACACACCTTTATTATTTATTTCAGCATGATAAAGTATCAAAATTTAAAGCAGGTAAATGATTCTTTCGGAGATGAACTGATGTCGGCTGTCCGTGAAGTGGTCAGAAGCGGATGGTATGTACGTGGTCAGGAAGTCGAAGCATTTGAACATGAATTTGCTGACTATTGTGGTACTACATATTGTGTGGGGGTGGGTAACGGACTTGATGCCCTGACTTTGGTATTGGACAGTTGGAAGGAAATGTACGGGTGGAATGACGGTGACGAAGTTCTTGTTCCTGACAATACTTTCATGGCTACTGTTTTGGCTGTGATACGTGTGGGCCTGAAACCAATCCTTGCCGAACCACAGATAAAATGGGCGGTCATTGATGAATCAAGAATTAAGTCTTTAATTACAGAACGTACGAGAGTTATCATTCCTGTTCATCTGTACGGACAGATGTGCGAGATGGATGCTATAAACCGTATAGCTAAAAGACATCACCTGAAGGTCCTTGAGGATGCAAGTCAAGCTCATGGCGCGCTTTATAATTCACAGAACGGGCTGGAACTTACTTCCTTGTTCGGCCGTAGGGCTGGAAATAACAGCGATGCCGGTGCATTCAGTTTCTATCCGGGAAAGAATCTCGGATGTATGGGTGACGGCGGTGCAGTTACTACTAATGATCTTGCTCTTGCCGAGATGGTAAGAATGAAGGCTAACTATGGCTCGCGTACTAAGTACGTGCACGAACTATTAGGTATGAACAGCCGTCTTGACGAAATACAGGCTGCAATACTTAGAGTGAAACTGAAACGCTTGGACAAGGACAACATCCGGCGTTTGGAAATTGCTGAGTACTATTCTACCCATATCTGTCATCCGGCTGTGGAACTCGTGCCGTTTGTCTCGGGCGGAAGTCATGTCTATCATGTATATCCTATCAAGTGCAAGAACAGGGAATATCTTCGTAGCCTGCTACTGAAGAATGGGGTTGAGACTTTGATACACTATCCTGTTCCCGTACATAGACAAAAGGCTTATATGGAGGCAGTTTCCGGTGGGTCTCATGGCGGACTTGACTTTCCTATTTCCGATATGTGGGCTAACGATGAGGTAAGTCTGCCAATCAGTCAATCGATGACGGACAAGCAGGTGCAGTTTGTTGTTGACTGTATCAATCAAAACATATTCTGAATACAAATTCCAAGAAAGATAAAATCGTATTATGAAAACTGGAAATATTTATTTACTGATTGTATTGTTCATGACTTCAATGGTTGCTGATGCCGGTCTTAAACCGATATTCGACGGGAGTACACCTATGTCGGTAAGGCATGAGATGACTCAACGCTATATGAAAATGATGGCTGCAAACCATCAGTTGAACAAGGTCGGTAAAAGGGAAACGGCTGCTCTTACAAGTATGGGATCTCCAAAGGTTCCGGTAATACTTGTGGAGTTCAATGATAAGAAGTTTACTACGATTGAGGAAGGTAAGGTGAATGCAGCCTATGACCTGTTCTGCAACGGTACACGTGACGGAAATCTGTATAATGGTGCGGGCAGTTATGGTGCGGTACGTGATTATTTCGCAGAACAAAGTGATAGTCTGTTCCAGCCGGAGTTTGTTGTCATTGGTCCTGTTACCTTATCGGAGGGGTATGGCTACTATGGCAAAAATTCTGCAAGTGTCACGGACGTTAATATTGCTGCATTCTATAGGGAGTCTATACAGGAGGCAAACAAACTGAACGTTGACTGGAATCAGTTTGACAATGACCGTAACGGAACAATTGATATGGTATTCTTCATATATGCAGGGCCTGGCGAAAACGACTCTCAAAATAATGATGAATATACTATATGGCCGAAAGAAAACAGTAGTGGAGGTACAATCGATGGAAAGCGATTCGGTGCCTATGCATGCTGCAATGAAGAATTCAGGGGCAAACTCGATGGTATAGGTCCTATGTGTCATGAACTTTCCCATGCACTTGGATTGCCGGACTTCTATGATACAAATTATATTGCATTTGGATTGGACTATTGGGATATAATGGATTCGGGATGCTATTGCTCCAATAACAAGTATCCTTGTAATTATAGCGCTTATGAACGTGAATTTATGGGCTGGCGCAAACTGGAAACACTTGAAGCAGGAGTAGGACAGAATGTTACTGTATATCCACTTCACATGAAAGGCAGTACGTCATACAAGATTGTGAATGCAGAAGACAAAGATGAATATTATGTACTTGAAAACCGTCAGAGCGAAGGTTGGGATAAGTATCTCGGATATGGTATAGGAGGAACATATGGATATCATCATGGTTTAATGGTGACTCATGTACAATATGTTGAAGGCAGATGGACTGGCAATTCCGTGAATAGATACCCGGATCATCAACTGATAACCTTGATACCAGCGGACAGCACCCTGCATTCTTCCATGTTTTATGGTGAAGACAAGGCATGGAGCATGGAGGAAAACAAATGGGTGGCAGGTTACGACAAGGATTTTTTCCTTAAATCTGCATCAGGTGACCTTTATCCCGGAAATACTGGAAAGACTGACTTGCAGGGCCGAAAGGCTTATGTCTATTCATCTACCGGTGACACTCCTCACATGATGAATCAGCCTATAACGGATATAGAGGAACATGAAGACGGAAGTATTACGTTCAAGTTCTGTGGTGGTGACATTACGGCCGTCAATGATGTCAGAAATTCAGACGGTATTGATAACTCTTCAATATTTGACATGCTAGGAAGACGTGTTTCTGTTGACAGAAATCAACTTAATACTGGTATTTATATAATAAATGGCAAGAAAGTTTTGGTGAAATAAACTAAATAACTTATCTTTGCAGCAAGACAAATCCAGCGGGGATATAGGATCGATTGGGATACTCATCAAATTAACAGGAAAAACCGAGAACGTTCCTTGTGTCAATGGCGGGCCACGCTTCGCAAGAAGTAACTTTTACAGTCGGTGGATTACAAAGATATTTGGACACTCAAATCTTATATACTCGGAGTTTCATCACATCTCCTCCCCGCTTTTCTAATAATCTGAATTAGGGGATTTCCTATCGCGTATTAGGAATTTTCCCCTAATTTGTTTCTATAGATTATTATAAATTTGCAACGTGAAATTATAAATTTATGCTGTGAGTCGATAATATGACTTTCATGAACTAAATAATATTGGATTATGAACAGAAGAATTACATTAGCATGCTTACTTGCTCTTACTGCTGTCGTTTCAATCTCGGCACAGGATGATGATGACCTCTACTTTACTCCTTCAAGAAAAAAAGCAAAGACTGAAGTTCAGGCTCCTGTCTATGCGCAACCTGGTACGGTATCTGTGGTTCCTACTGAAAAACCACAGGTTGAGGTATACAATAACAACAGTCGCAGTGACGACGAATATAATCGTCGTGACAGAAATCAAAACGTAGCATGGCAGACGGGTGGTAGTGCTGAAGATTCTGTTTCCTATGATTCTTCAGATGCAATATCACGCTATGACCTCAATGATCCTGAATTGGATTTTGCCTATTCACGTCGACTGCTTCGATTCCATAGCCCAAGTATAGGTATTGCTCTTTCAAGTCCTTATTATTGGGATTTGGTTTATGGCTATGGTGTATATGACTATTTCTACGATCCATTCTATTATGACTATTACGATCCATTCTTCTGGAATTATGGTTGGGGATATGGATATGCCTGGGGACCTTGGAACTCGTGGTATGGTCCGTTCTGGGGATGGAACCATCCTTACCATTGGTCATATTGGGGAATTGGTCCGACTTGGCATCGTACTAGTCTGACACCTGGAGGTGAACATCCTTCAAGAATCAATTCCGGCAGTTCATCATTTGCACGTCGTGATAGATTGACAACTGGCAGGGTAAGAACTAATGCTTTGGCTTCAAATACTACATCACGTAATAGCAGTCGTTCAAGTCTTGCACGTACTACACCTAGAACAAGTATTACTGAAGACCTGCAGGATCGTACAGGTAGTAGTGTAAATGTACGCAGTGTGCCTAGACGTGAATCAGGAACTGTACGTCCAAGCAGTACCCGTACAACTGTTGTACGTCCGAATACAGAACGTCGTACTGAACAGTCTGTTACACGTACTGAGCAGCCTCGCACTTCGGCTCCTGCACGTACTTCTACCCAGGTTCGTACGTCAGCTCCTTCCCGCAATGTCTCTTCAAGTCCTGCAACTGCACCAAGCCGTTCATCTTCGATGAGTGCACCCCGTTCTTCCGGTAGCTTCGGAGGTGGTGTGAGTGGTGGTTCACGCGGTGGTGGAATGGGCGGTGGCTCACGTGGCGGCGGAAGACGTTAAAAATATCTATCGATATAATTGAAATAGAAAATAATAAACAACTTACAAACTACTAATAAAACAGATTAGAGATTATGATGAAGAAAGTATCAATAATGATGACAGTAGCCTTGGCTTCTATGGGAGCAATGGCTCAGAGTTCATACGATGCCTATAATGTAGCATCAAGTGACTTGAACGGGACAGCACGTTACGTTGGTATGGGTGGTGCATTGGGTGCACTGGGTGGTGATATTTCAGTCATGGGCAGCAATCCTGCCGGTACTGCAATGTTCAGAAAGAATGACATGTCGTTTACCCTGAGTGGTGTATTCGGAGATGATGGCGTTCTTGGACATGACGGTTCACGGGCATCCATTGACAATGCCGGTGCAGTGGTCGTATTGGATGTGGATGAAGGTGGTCTTCAGTATGTGAACTTTGGTGTAAACTTTACCAAGAACCGTAATTTCCTGAGCAATGTCAGAACTGGTATCGACAATGTTAGAGGACTCTCCCAAACTGCTCAGATTGCCGATATGGTTCGCAACTGCGATATTCAGTTCGGTTTTGAAAATATTGATGACTGGGGTGCTCTGCCATACCTTGCCACTAATCTCTATGATGGTGAATACGTTGCTTCTCTAATAGATATAGAAGATGAGTTTGAAGTTGACGATAAGGGAAACTTTGTATTGGACAAGGATGGAAATCCTGTTTATCTCGGAACTTCCTACTATTGGTCTCCTGCCAATAATGCAAGTTTCCTGAAGTCGCAGTGGGGCAGTACTTCACAGACCGACATGAACATTTCATTCAATGTATTGGACAAGTATTTCTTCGGAGCATCCGTAGGTCTCTATAACATCAACTACCACCGCGAATCCATGTATTCTGAAGTTGGTGAATATGGTAATTCATACGATATCTATAACTACTATGATTCAAGAGGTGATGGTCTTGACCTGAAGTTCGGCTTCATCTGCCGTCCTATCGACGACTCTCCTTTCCGCTTCGGTATCGATGTCCACACTCCTACATGGTATTCAATGGAAGATGCAAGAGGTGCCAACATTAATTATTCCTTTGACGGATACCAGTACTATAACGAGGAATACAACACGCCGTTTGAGTATAATTATCGCACTCCATGGAAATTCGGCCTAAGTCTCGGCTATACTGTTGATAACTATTTTGCAGTTGGTGCTGAATATGAATATACGGACATGAGTACTGCCAAGTATACTACACGTGGCGATTTCTACAGTGATTACTATTATGCACAGAACGAGTATATTAAGGATAATCTCAAAGGACAGAGTACATTAAAACTCGGTATGGAGGTAAAACCTAATCCTGCTGTAAGTATACGTGCTGGATACAACTATGTTTCTTCTCCTTTCCGAAACAATGCTTATAATACGTTGTATTATGCAGATGATTTCACTGAGACGGATTATACTAACTGGAAAGATACACACCGTTTCACTATAGGTCTTGGTTATCGTTACAAGGGTGGATATATTGACTTGGCTTATCAATATCAATCACAAAAGGGTGACTTATATGCATTTGATGAAGTAAACCTCACTCCAACACAAATTGATAACAACCGCAGTCAATTGATGTGTACATTCGGTTTTAGATTCTAAAATGATATAGATATTTTTAGTTAATATTCAATCAAGCCATTACCAAATTATGTGTAATGGCTTGTTTTTTATAGATATATTCCGATTGTTGCCGTTATTTCAGTTATATTTCATATCTTTGCATTGATATAAACCAATTATCTTAATACATAACGAAAACTAATCATGGATAATGAAAACAAACAGGTAGGTCTGCCTGAGAATGCGTTTAGAGAACTAAATGAAGGTGAGAAATATGAACCAGTGATGTCTCCCGATAAATGTTACAGGGAGGTTACTCCATGGTCCATTCTTTGGGGTATAGTAATGGCTGTCCTTTTTTCTGCAGCAACAGCATATTTGGGACTGAAGGTTGGACAGGTGTTTGAGGCAGCTATTCCTATTACAATTATTGCCATAGGTCTTTCCGGCGCTGCTAAACGAAAAGACCCACTTGGAGAAAACGTTATTATCCAAAGTATCGGTGCCTGTTCAGGTATGGTTGTCGCCGGTGCCATTTTCACACTTCCTGCCTTGTATATACTGCAATCTAAATATCCTGAGATCACAGTAAATTTCCTTGAGGTTTTTATGGCTTCTCTGCTTGGTGGTGCTTTGGGTATATTGTTTCTAATTCCTTTCCGTAAGTATTTTGTAAAGGATATGCATGGAAAATATCCTTTTCCTGAAGCAACGGCATCTACTCAGGTCCTTATCTCTGGGGAAAAGAGCGGTAATCAGGCTAAGCCTCTTCTCGTTGCTGGTATCATCGGGGGACTTTATGATTTTTTAGTTGCCTCATTTGGTACCTGGACTGAAAACTTTACGTCGAGGGTAACGGAATGGGGGGTTGCTATTGCAGATAAAACCAAGTTGTTGTTTTCTGTTAATACCGGTGCAGCATTGCTCGGTATGGGATATATCGTAGGTCTGAAATATGCAGCAATAATATGTATGGGTTCTGTACTTGTGTGGTGGATAATAGTTCCGCTCATATCAGCCGTGTTCCCTGAACTGCAGGTTTCAAATGGTGTTATAGCGGCTGATGCATCGCCTGAGGAGATATTCTCTTATGCCAAGAGTATTGGTATCGGTGGTATTGCTACTGCAGGTGTTATAGGAATCATCAAGAGTTGGGGCGTAATTCGTGATGCTTTCAGACTTTTCGGACAGATTTTAGGTAAGACAAAAACTGCAGAATCGAAATCTGATGTTGAAATTGAACGCACTCAGAGGGACTTGTCTATGCGTATTATAGTTTTCGGTACATTATTGGCAATCGTTGTGACAACGATATTTTTCTTTGTCGGACCTATGGATGGAAATCTTCTGTTTACAATCGTGGGTATCCTGATTGTTGCGGTTATCGCATTTCTGTTTACCACAGTTGCTGCAAATGCTATTGCTATTGTTGGTTCCAATCCTGTATCTGGCATGACTCTTATGACATTGATACTTTCTAGTATAATCATGGTGTTGGTCGGACTTAACGGAACTCATGGTATGGTTGCTGCATTAATTATGGGTGGTGTGGTGTGTACGGCTCTGTCATCTGCTGGTTCGTTCATTACCGATTTGAAAATCGGCTATTGGTTGGGTAGTACTCCTAGGTATCAGGAGACATGGAAATTTGTAGGTGTTCTAGTCAGTGCTGTTACTGTTGGTGGTGTTATAATGATTCTGAACAAGGCATATGGATTTACTCCGGATAATTCTGATGTTATGGCTGCCCCACAGGCACGTGCCATGGCGGCCGTAATCGAACCTCTCATGTCCGGCGAAGGTGCTCCTTGGATGTTGTATGGTATTGGTGCAGTTATTGCAATCATTCTAAATTTCTGCAAGATTTCTCCTTTGGCATTCGCTCTTGGCATGTTTATTCCTCTGCAACTTAACCTACCTCTGATAGTAGGCGGACTTATAAACTGGTACGTTTCAAAACCTAAACAAAAGGGTGGGGAGCCAAATACTGCTGCTTCTGAAAAAGGTACATTGCTCGCAAGTGGTTTTATTGCCGGTGGAGCCTTGATGGGTGTTGTAAGTGCTGCTCTTCGTTTTGCTGGATGTGACTTTGTTTGTAGTGAGTGGCTTGCATCAACATGGGCAGAACTCCTTTCACTTGTGGCTTATATTGTTCTCATCGTTTATCTTGTTAAAGCATCGAAGAGAGTATAGTTCAATTTCTATATAAAAGAAAAATGAGACGAAGATTGCTAAATTATGCAATATTCTCCGTCTCTTTTATAGTATAAACTTGTATGTATTCAAAAATATTACTTGAATAAAACACTATATCGGCTGATGTATTTACCTATAATGTCGAATTCAAGGTTTACAACACTTCCTACTTTGATATTGTGGAAATTAGTGTTTTCATATGTGTAGGGAATTATGCATACCTGAAACGTGTCGTTTGTAGGATTGCATACAGTCAGACTTACTCCGTTGACTGTAACTGAGCCTTTATCTACGGTTATGTAGCCTCTCTTTGCCATTTCCTTGTCAAACTTATACTTGAAGGTGAAAATCCAACTACCCTCTGCATCTTCCTTGTTGATACATTCTGCGGTCTGATCAACATGCCCCTGTACGATATGACCGTCTAGTCTTCCGTTCATCATCATAGAACGTTCAACATTCACTTCGTCACCTACTTTTAGCAGCCCCAGATTGCTTCTGTCGAGTGTCTCTTTCATTGCTGTTACTGTATAGGTCCCGTTTTCAATGCGGACTACCGTGAGGCATACTCCGTTGTGTGCCACACTTTGGTCAATCTTTAATTCATCGACAAATGAACATTTCATTGTCAGGTGAACATTCTCCTGTTCACGTTCTATAGCAACTACTGTTGCATATTCTTCTACTATTCCTGAAAACATATTAGTAATTGAGGCTATTTGACGTTAGTCATTTTCCATTGGATTTATCCAAATGGATAAGTTTATGAATTATTACAAGAAAACTTTTAGCCATTAGCCGTTAACCTATGACTTGCTGTCTGTATAGCAAGACTAAAAGTTAATTGCCAATGGCTAAAAGTGAATGATTATCCCAACATACTGAGGAGGATACCGGCTGCAACTGCTGAACCAATCACACCTGCTACGTTTGGTCCCATAGCATGCATGAGGAGGAAGTTGCTTGGGTTTTCCTTCTGACCTACAGTTTGGCTTACACGTGCAGCCATAGGTACTGCACTTACACCTGCAGATCCAATCAGTGGGTTGATCTTCTCCTTTGAGAACACGTTCATCAACTTAGCGAAGAGTACACCTCCAGCTGTTGCAACGCTGAATGCAACTATACCCATACAGAGAATGTACAGAGTTTTAGGTGAAAGGAATGTTCCTGCTGTAGCAGTAGCACCGACTGTTGTACCGAGGAAGATGACGACTATGTTCATCAATTCGTTCTGTACAGTCTTTGCCAGACGGTCAACAACGCCTGATTCACGCATAAGGTTACCAAGCATCAGACAGCCAATCAATGGACCTGCATCTGGTATGATGAGTGTTACAACAATTGATACAGCGATAGGGAAGATAATCTTCTCGGTCTTGCTGACACTGCGGAGCTGGCTCATCTTAATCAAACGTTCCTTCTTAGTTGTGAGGAGACGCATGATAGGTGGCTGAATCACTGGTACGAGTGCCATGTAACTATATGCTGCAATAGCAATAGGACCAAGGAGGTGTGGAGCCAACTTTGTTGTCAGGAAGATAGATGTAGGTCCGTCAGCACCACCGATGATACCGATAGATGCAGCCTCTGTACTAGTGAATCCGAGTGTATGAGCTACGAGGAATGTCATGAAGATACCAAGCTGGGCAGCAGCACCGAGAATGAAACTCTTTGGATTGGCAATCAGTGGACCGAAGTCAGTCATAGCACCTACACCGATGAAGATGAGGCATGGGTAAATACCTGCCTTGACACCGATGTATAGTACGTCGAGTAGACCACCTTCAGCCAATACATGACGATAACTGTGGAAAAATTCGCTTTCAGGGTTCAGGAACTCATCGTTCCACATCTCTGTATGGAACATGTTTGCTCCTGGAAGGTTCGTAAGGAGCATACCGAATGCGATAGGCAAGAGCAACAATGGCTCATACTCCTTCTTGATGGCGAGATAGAGAAGGAAGCATGCCAATGCAATCATTACGGCAGATTTCCATCCATCGCCTATAAAGAACTGAGTGAAACCCATACTGTTGAAGAACTTTGTCATGGTTTCAGCTACATCGAACTGACCATCAGCGGCAAAGCAACCAACAGTAACGAGCATCATCATTGATAAAAAACATATAATTCTCTTCATGTCTCAATAAGATTATGCGATTGTTACCAATGCATCACCAACATTGACTGATGCACCCTGCTGAGCGTTAATAGCACTAACTGTACCGTCCCATTCGCTGACGATGTCGTTCTGCATCTTCATTGCTTCCATTACAGCAACGATATCACCCTTCTTTACTGTCTGACCTACAGTTACCTTAACTGCTGTGACTGTACCTGGAAGTGGAGCCGTAACAGCCTTGCCACCAGCAGGTGCTGCTGCCTTAGGTGCTGCAGCAGGAGCTGCCTTTGGTGCAGGTGCAGCAACTGGAGCTGCCTTTGGAGCTGGTGCAGCAGTAGCAATACCTGAAAGTTCTGCGAGAACATCACCTTGATTTACAGTCTGACCAACCTGACACTTGATTGCCTGAATAGTGCAGTCTGCTTCTGCAGTAATATTGTTTTCCATCTTCATGGCTTCCATGATGATGATAGTGTCACCCTTCTTTACCTTGTCGCCTTCCTTTACCAGTATCTTAGTAATGTTGCCTGGAAGTGGTGCAGAAAGTTTTGCACTTGCAGAACCTGCAGCAGGAGCAGCAGAAGCAACCTGTCCAACTGTTGGGCGTGCAACTGGAGCCTTAGGAGCAGCCATACCCTCTACATCTACAGAGTATGCTTTTCCATTTACGGTAACCTGAACTTTGTTCTCGCCCTGTTCTTCAACCTGAGCAGCATATTCAGTACCGTCTATCTTAAACTTGAATTCTTTCATTTGTATTTACTGTTTCGTTTCGTTACGTCATTGTCAACGCAACCGCGTTTTTTAATTAAAATGGTTATTTAACTCGTGATGCCATGCTGAGTGACGGTTGTTCTTAATAGTAATCACGTCTGATTCCTCATCATGAACATTCTGGAAATAAAGATACAGAGCAGTAGCAATGGCTGCCTTGTCAGCATCGGATGCCGATGCGGCAGGAGCAGCGGAAGTCGCAGCAACTGGCTGTGCAGTTGGCTTAGCTGACTTTGTCTTGGCACCTGAGCTTTCCAGTTTCTGAACTGATTTGCCCAAGAGAATCATGACAAAGATGAGCAATATAAGCACAACGAACACAACGCCGAAGCCGATACCCGACATTGCCCATACGTCTGACCATATTACTAATGTTGTCATATTATATTTGTTTTGACAATTTACAATATACTTTAATTGACATCCACGTGATTATTACAATGGAATATTTCCGTGCTTCTTTGCTGGGTTGGTTACACGCTTGTTCTCAAGTTGTGCGAGTGCGCGGATAATGCGGAAACGAGTGTTACGTGGCTCGATAACATCATCAATGTAACCATACTTGGCTGCGTTGTAAGGGTTGGCAAAGAGCTTAGTGTATTCATCTTCCTTGTCCTTGATGAATTGCTTAGCTTCAGCTTCCTTACCTTCTTCCTTAAGAGCCTTTGCTTCCTTTGCATAAAGAACTGCTGCTGCACCTGCTGCACCCATAACTGCGATTTCAGCAGAAGGCCATGCATAGTTCATGTCGCCACGGAGTTGCTTACAGCTCATTACGATGTGAGAACCACCGTATGACTTACGCAATGTAACAGTTACCTTTGGAACCGTACATTCACCGAATGCATAAAGAAGCTTAGCACCATGAAGGATAACGGCATTGTATTCCTGACCTGTACCTGGGAGGAATCCTGGAACGTCAACAAGTGTTACGAGTGGAATATTGAATGCGTCGCAGAAACGAACGAAACGTGCAGCCTTGCGAGATGCGTTGCAGTCAAGAACACCTGCCATAACCTTTGGCTGGTTGGCAACGATACCTACTGACTGACCGTTGAAACGAGCGAAACCTACGATGATGTTCTTTGCATAGTTTGGCTGTACTTCGAAGAATTCACCGTTATCGACGATTCCTGCAATAACTTCATACATATCGTATGGCTGGTTAGGGTTGTCAGGAATGATTTCATTGAGGAAGTCTTCCTTACGGTCGATAGGGTCATTGCATTCAACAAGCGGAGTTGTCTCAAGATTGTTCTGTGGAATATAACTGAGCAACTGCTTGATCATGTTGATGGCTTCTTCTTCAGTAGACGCTGTAAAGTGAGTTACACCAGACTTAGTAGAATGTACGCTTGCACCACCGAGTTCTTCCTGTGTTACAACTTCACCGAGTACAGTCTTTACAACTGCCGGACCTGTAAGGAACATGTATGATGTATTTTCCATCATGAGAGTGAAGTCAGTAAGTGCAGGAGAATAAACTGCACCACCTGCACATGGACCGAAGATTCCTGAAATCTGTGGAACTACGCCGCTGGCGAGAATGTTGCGTTCAAAGATTTCTGAATAACCTGCAAGAGCATTGATACCTTCCTGGATACGTGCACCACCTGAATCGTTAAGACCGATAACAGGAGCACCCATCTTCATTGCAGCATCCATTACCTTACATATCTTCAATGCCATAGTTTCTGACAATGAACCAGCGTTTACTGTGAAGTCCTGTGCAAATACGTAAACGAGGCGACCTGCAACTGTACCATATCCTGTAACAACGCCGTCACCGTCAAATTGCTTTTTTTCCATACCGAAGTTATGGCAACGATGTGTTACGAACATGTCCATTTCTTCGAATGAACCTTCGTCGAGAAGCATAGCAATGCGTTCACGAGCTGTGTACTTACCCTTGTCGTGCTGTTTCTGGATAGCCTTTTCGCCACCGCCAAGGCGTGCTTTGTCACGCTTTTCGACAAGTTCCTTAATCTTTTCTGCTTGTTTGTTCATTTTATATGTTTTAACTAAATTGTGTGTCCGAAAAAAATCCATAAACGCCCCTACGGAAGGGTAGGAGCGTATATGTATAAATCATTATTTTGCAGGTTCGCAGAGTTCTGTGAGAATGCTTGCAGTTGACTTTGGATGAAGGAATGCAATCATCATGTTCTCAGCACCACCGCGTGGAGCCTTGTCGATAAGACGGATACCCTGTGCGTCACATTCTGCCAAAGCATTTGCAACACCATCTTCTACAGCGAATGCAACGTGATGTACACCCTTGCCACCGTTCTCGAGATACTTGGCTACAGCACTTTCAGGACTTGTTGGCTCAAGGAGTTCAAGTTTTACTTCACCTACTTTCAAAAAAGCAGTCTTTACTTTTTGATCAGCTACTTCTTCTACTGCGTAGCACTTCAAACCTAATGTGTTCTCAAAATAAGGGAGAACTTCGTCAATACTCTTGACAGCAATGCCAAGGTGATCAATACGTGAAATTTTCATGTCTGATTGATTATTTGATTTTAAATATGGTTTAATAAAACAATTATCGCACAAAAGTACTGAAAAATATTGACTTTCGTGCGATAAAAAATGTATTTTTATCTGGATTTACAAAATTCCCTTACTAGATGGCAACTGGAAGTTGTGAATGTCACGTCTACTTGCCATTTTTATTGATTTTCCCAAGGCCTTGAAAATCCCTTCAATCTTGTGGTGCTCGTTGTCTCCTTCGGCCTTAATGTTCAGGTTCATCTTGGCTGCATCCGAGAATGACTTGAAGAAATGAAGGAACATTTCCGTAGGCATGTCTCCGACATATTCACGATGGAATTCAGCATCCCACACCAACCAGGCACGTCCTCCGAAGTCCAATGCCACTTGACAGAGACAATCATCCATCGGCAGCAGGTAACCATACCTCTGTATGCCACGTTTGTCACCGAGAGCCTTGAGGATACATTCGCCAAGCGCAATACCTGTATCTTCTATCGTGTGATGTTCATCAACATTCAGGTCTCCTTTGACTTTGATATCCAAATCCACGCTGCCGTGTTTTGAAATCTGTTCAAGCATGTGGTCGAAGAATCCCAGCCCCGTAGATATGCAACTTTTACCGGTTCCGTCAAGATTGACCTTGATGGCAATATCCGTCTCCTTCGTAGTTCTTGTTACTTCAGCAGTACGCTGACCGGCATAAACTATTTCAGCAATCCTGTCCCATCCATCAACATTGTCTCCGAGAATAAGCGATTTGCATCCAAGATTCCTTGCCAGTTGTGCATCGGTCTGTCTGTCACCTATAACATATGAGTTCAGAAGGTCATAATCGCCGTTGAGATATTGTGTCAGCATTCCAATGCCGGGTTTTCTTGTCGGAAGATTATCTTCAGGGAAAGAACGGTCAATATGTATGGCATCGAATTCCACACCTTCACCCTTCAATGTGTTCAGCATTAAATCCTGAAGTTGATTGAAAATTTCTTCTGGATAAAGATGAGTACCCAAGCCGTCTTGATTAGTGACCATCACAAGTTCATAATCAGTATGCTCACGTATAAATGCAAGATTGCTGATTACTTTAGGCAGAAAACAAAATTTCTCAAGACTGTCAACCTGTTCGTCTGCCGGTTCAACTATGATAGTTCCGTCACGGTCTATGAATAATACTTTTTTCATCTGGATATATTATGATGAATCTGTAATTGATATTTACTGTTTATACTGACGCAGCGCACTCAGCAATTCCGTGTTGTCCTGTTTTGTACCGATTGTAATTCGCAGACAATTATTACATAATGTAATACGGTTGCGGTTACGTACAATGATACCCCTGTCAACCAAGTAACTGTATATCCTGTTGGCATCCGTTACTTTTGCCAGGAAGAAGTTCGCATCAGAAGGATATACCTGACAGCAAATTGGCAGTTCCGAAAAAGCCTTCATCAAAGTCTGACGCTCTTCAAGTACCAAAACAAGTTGCTTGTGCATTTCCGCAGAATTGGCAAGCACCTCCTTTGCCTGCTGCTGAGTCAGTTTGTTTACGTTGTATGGATATTTCACCTTGTTGTAATAACCAATGATTTCCTCAGAAGCAAAAGCCATACCCAGTCGGATAGCGGCACTTCCCCAAGCCTTTGAGAAAGTATTGAATACAATGAGATTCGGATATTTGTCTATTTCCGTACGGAACGGACGCTGCTGTGAGAAATCGCTGTATGCCTCATCAATGACCACGATACCCTTGAACTGTTCCAGCAACTTTTCCATTTCCTCGCGTTGGAGGTCATTGCCGGTAGGATTGTTTGGCGAACAGATAAATATTGCCTTTGTGTGATTATCGCATGCATTGAGTAAATCTACAGCCTTAAACTGATAATGCTCATCAAGTTGTACTTTGCGATATTCCACATCATTGATGTTGGCACACACCTCATACATTCCGTATGTAGGATCAATTGCTACGACATTATCAAGTCTTGGTTCACAGAAAACCCGATATACCAAATCTATCGCCTCATCCGAACCATTACCGAAAAAAATCTGACTTTCCCGGACACCTTTCATAGGAGCAATCAGAGACTTGAGTTCCAACTGCAGAGGGTCAGGGTATCGGTTGATGTTCGTGTCAAATGGGTTTTCATTTGCATCAATACACACACGTGCAGTCTTGCCTGCATATTCATTGCGTGCAGAACTGTAAGGTTTCAATGCAAGTATGTTTTTTCTGACGAGTTCGTTCAGGTTGAATTCCTTGTTCATAATCCGATTTCCTCCATTCTTAATACCATTGCATTCTTATGTGCATCAAGCATTTCGTTTCCAGCCATAGTCGCTACAGTAGGACCGATATTTCTGATTCCTTCAGCAGTAAGTTCCTGGAATGTAATCTTTCTGCAGAAACTGTCGAGCGACACACCGCTGTAAGCCTTTGCATAGCCACTTGTCGGAAGTGTATGATTTGTTCCCGAAGCATAGTCACCGGCACTTTCGCACGAATAATTGCCGAGGAATACAGAACCAGCATTAACCACCTTATCAGCAACTTCCATGTAATTCCTGACAGCAAGAATAAGATGTTCAGGTGCATATTCGTTGATAAGTTCCATAGCCTCATCAATAGTATCTACCAGTACCAGCCGGCTCCATTGCAAAGCCTGTTCTGCAATTTCCTTTCGTGGAAGCAGATTCAACTGACGCTGTATTTCCTTTTCCACGTCATTCTTTAGTTCTGCACTTGTAGTAACCAATACAGCCTGAGAGTCAATACCATGCTCTGCCTGAGACAGGAAGTCCGCAGCAACAAAAGCAGGATTGGCACTTTCATCGGCAACGATAGCCACTTCACTTGGACCTGCAGGCATGTCAATGGCAACATCATGCAGGCTTACCTGCTGCTTTGCAGCCATAACGAATTGGTTTCCGGGACCGAATATCTTGCTGACCTTGGATACGGATTCCGTACCGTAAGCCATTGCACCGATAGCCTGAACACCACCTATTTTATAAATATTGTCAACACCGGCAATCTTAGCCGCTACAAGAATTGCCGGATGTAACTTACCTTCCTTGTTGGGAGGTGAACAAAGGACAATTTCCTTGCATCCAGCAATTTTAGCCGGAGTTGCCAGCATAAGTACAGTCGAGAAGAGTGGGGCAGTACCTCCAGGTACGTAAAGACCGACTTTCTCTATAGCAACCGATTTTTGCCAACAAGTCACACCCTTGCATGTCTCGATGCGTTTGCCCTGAAACTTCTGAGCAGAGTGGAAAGTGCTGATATTGTCATGTGCAAGAATAAGAGCATCCTTGAGTTCCTTGCTTACAAGTCGTTCGGCTTCGGCAATCTCCTCGCTGGTCACTTTGAGAGAATCAAGTTGCACCTTGTCGAACTTCAGTTCATATTCCTTTACAGCCTCATCACCACGGAGTTTGATATCCTCAAGTACACCGGAAACTATTGCGCTAAGTTCGGCTGCATCCTTATGTGGTCGTTCAATCTTTATCATATAATAACAGTACTACATTATTACTGTAGCCTTTTCTGATTCTTTAATTTGTCGTAATCACCTAATCCGTATTCCTTGAATGCCTTTTCCTTAGAGTCACCGATACATAACAGGATAATGATTGCCCACCAGAAACCTATGCACCATGAAAGCAGCAGCCATCCAATTCCACTTCTGCCTCTTGACTTAGCCATGAAGAAAGGTATCAGGGCACATACTAATACAATTATCAGAAATACAACAAATACGCTGCTGCCAATAATCGTGTTTAAAGAAGATGTATCCATAATTGTCAGAATTAAATGTTATTTATTACAAAATCATTTTCTCTATAGGAAGTACAAGAATACCTTCAGCACCGAGTTGCTTGAGTTGACCAATAATCTCCCAGAAGCGCTTTTCGTCGAGTACAGTATGAATACTGCTCCATCCTTCTGTAGCCAAAGGCATAACAGTAGGACTCTTGATACCAGGAAGCACCTTTGTGATTTCAGCTACCTTGTCCGAAGGCGCATTCATAAGCACATATTTCTTGTCTTCAGCGGTACGTACAGCATCTATACGGAAAAGGAGTTCGTCGAGGATTGCCTTTTTGTCGGGATCGTTTTCAAGGTTCTTGTTACCGATGAGTAATGCTTCACTCTTCATTACCACCTCAACTTCCTTCAGATTGTTGCTTACGAGTGTTGAACCGGAACTGACAATGTCGAAAATACCGTCGGCAAGAGCAATACCCGGAGCAATTTCCACGGAACCCTGAATGACGTGAATGTCAATATTGAGTCCTTTTTCCTTACTGAAATTGCGGAGGATTTCAGGATAACTTGTCGCAATCTTCTTTCCGTTGAACCATTCCAAACCCTTATAGTCGATAGATTTTGGAATAGCCAATGAAAGACGACATTTGCTGAAACCGAGACGCTTGATTATATTTGCTTCAAATCCCCGTTCCACAAATTCGTTTTCTCCTACAATACCCAAGTCAGCCACACCGTCGGCAACCGTCTGCGGTATGTCGTCATCACGAAGATAAAGTACTTCGATAGGGAAGTTTGACGATTCAACGAGAAGAGTTCTCTTTGAACTTCCTACTTTTATTCCGGCCTCTGCCAAAAGGTTCATGGTGTCTTCATTCAGACGACCTTTTGATTGTACTGCAATACGTATCATTTGCTTTATTTTATGTTGTTATTTGTTTTTTTTTATCCATTCATGGAAATAAGGAACTCATCGTTGTTGTCAGTCCTTTGCATAAGGTTGAGAACAATATCCATAGCCTCGTTTGAAGTCATGTCTGCAATATGCTTGCGGAGAATCCACATACGGCGTACCGTGTTAGGATCCTGAAGCAAGTCATCACGACGTGTACTTGAAGCCACGAGATTGACAGCAGGGAATACACGCTTGTTGGCAAGAGTACGGTCGAGTTGAAGTTCCATGTTGCCGGTACCCTTGAATTCCTCAAAGATCACTTCGTCCATCTTGCTGCCTGTATCGATAAGGGCTGTTGCAATAATAGTAAGCGAGCCTCCGCCTTCGATATTTCGTGCAGCACCGAAGAAACGCTTAGGTTTTTGGAGGGCATTGGCATCAACACCACCGGTCAGCACCTTACCGCTTGCAGGACTGACTGTATTGTATGCACGTGCCAGACGTGTAATGGAATCAAGGAAGATCACAACATCATGACCACATTCCACCATTCTCTTTGCTTTCTCAAGAACAAGGTTCGCAATTTTTACGTGATTTTCGGCAGGAGCATCGAATGTAGAAGCAACCACTTCAGCACTTACAGTTCTTGCCATGTCGGTAACTTCCTCCGGACGTTCATCAATGAGCAACATCATCAGATAGGCTTCAGGATGATTGCGTGCAATACTGTTTGCGATATCCTTCATCAGCAAAGTCTTACCGGTCTTTGGCTGAGCCACAATCAAGGCACGCTGTCCCTTACCAATAGGAGAGAACAAATCTACGATACGGCTTGACGGCGTGTCGTTCTTTCCGCTGCAAAGCCTGAATTTCTCATCAGGGAATAAAGGAGTGAGATATTCAAAAGGCACACGGTCGCGTACGATAGAAGGATCGCATCCGTTAATCTTCTTGATAGTAGTAAGAGGGAAGAACTTTTCACCTTCACGTGGAGGACGAATCGTACCTTCCACCACGTCACCCGTCTTCAGGCCATAATGCTTCACCTGAGCAGGACTTACATAGATGTCGTCTGGTGAAGGCAGGTAGTTGTAGTCGCTGCTGCGGAGGAATCCGTAATTGTCCGATGTCAGGTCAAGCACACCCGATGTAGTTATGATGTCATTGAAGTCGTATGGTTCAGCAACGGCTTTTTCGTTATAGCCAAAGTCATTACTGTTGTTACCGGCCCATTGTGGAGCACTTCCTCCCTGTGCTTCCGAATATGACTCATCATTCTCGGCAGCCATGTTGATTTGCTTGAACTTCTCGAAGAAACTTTGTGGAGAACGTTCTGATGAAACATCCTCATTAGGTATATCTTCAAGAATGATAAAGTCGCTGCCATTGTCAAACTCATCATTAGCCAACGGTGCCTTAGGCTTGTTTGCAGTTTCCTTTGTTTCAAACGCAGGAGCATTAACATTACTGCCGGAGTCAACATCCTCAATGATACCTTCAATGATAGATTCCTCATTTTCTTCGGCAGCAGCCTCAGCATCTTCAGCATTCTTCTTAGGACGGCCTCTCTTTTTCTTCTGTACGGCAGAATCCACCTGTTCGGTTTCTTCGGCATTCTTCTTAGGACGTCCTCTCTTCTTCTTAGGCTGATCTGTTTCGGCATCTTCGCCTGTCATCGTCTGCAGATTGTCAGTTTCTTCCGATTTATCCTCTTCTGCAGCAACCTCCTTTTCCGCAACCTCCTTTGGCTGCTGCAATTGCATATCCATAGAAGGCATGTTGGAAGATATATTGATTGGAGCAGACAGAATCTCCTTTTCTTCCTCGCTGAGGTCTCCGAATAAAGAACGCTCAGAAGGCATCATAGTAGGCTTTTCTATCTTTTTTGCATTTAACTTACTTGCAGAATATACATGATCGACAGCCTTCACTCTCTGACGCTTACGCGCAGGCTTTTCGTTTGCAACCTTTTCGGCTGCAGCAGCAATGGCTGATTTGTCGAGTATCTCGTAAACCAATTCGTTCTCGTTGAATTTCGAAGTGCTTATACCAAACTCAGCGGCAATTTGTTTCAGTTCTTCAATACTTTTGCCGGAGAGTTGCTCTTTGTTATATCCTTTCATACTGATAGATTTGTGTTCGTCTTTTGTTTGGGTACAACATTTTGTATTCATTTAGGGGTATTGTCATTCATCACATAGAATGAAAGCGTAAAACATACCAATATCTTACAATAGCAAAATGTTACTTGATAAATGTTTTTGGGAATAAATTTCAGATTAAATCCTAAATTTGTGTGCAAAGGTAAAAAGAATAATGATAATTACCAAAACTTATAACATTTTTTTTAAACTTTCTCAATAAAATCATAATAAATCTTAATCTATTTTGAAATATGGGAAATAATTCATAATTTTGTCCGTCGAAATTCAGGGGGATTATCAGTTTCCCCTTTTTTACAGCCCTAATTTATCCTGAACGAACTAATACCTGTGTTCCAGGATTGTTATGGTCAGAAATCAAGTCAGTTAATAAACTAATTAAAAGAACTTTTTATGATTAAGAAATATATATTAGGCGTTCTCCTTGTGTCACTTTCAGTATGCTCCTATGCCCAGAAAGAAGGGGTAGGGCGGTATGTCGCAAAGGACGGATCCGTATACAACGGCGATTTATATAATGGCAAGCCAAACGGCAAGGGTAAAACCATATTCCTGACAGGCGATACCTACGAAGGTGAATACCTAAAGGGAAAGCGTCACGGATATGGAGTCTATTCCTTTACCGACGGGGAAAAGTACGAAGGTGATTGGTACGATGACCATCAGCACGGAAAGGGAGTATACACATTTGCCAACGGAAACCGATACGACGGATTCTGGTTCAAGGACTACCAGGAAGGTGAGGGAACAATGTACTATCACAATGGAGACAGATACGAAGGTACATGGAAGCAGGACCTACGTGAAGGCAGGGGTAAATACACCTGGGCAAACGGTGCAATATACCAAGGCGATTGGGTAGGAGACAAGAAGGAAGGCAAAGGCCTGTTCGACTGGGGAGACAAGAGTACCTACTATGGAGATATGCGCAACGATATGCGTAATGGATACGGAACCTACTATTACAGCAATGGTGACAGTTATGCCGGTATGTGGCAGAACGACCTAATGTGGGGAAAGGGAATCTATACATTCGCCAATGGAGACAAATATGAAGGCGACTATGTCAATGGCAAGCGTCAGGGTCAGGGCATCTTTACCTATGCCAACAAAGGCAAGTACGTAGGTGGATTCAAGAACGGACTTATGGATGGTTTCGGAACCTACACATGGAGCGACGGTTCATCCTATGAAGGCTATTGGGCAGAGGACATGCAGAGCGGAAGAGGTAAATACACATCAAAGGACGGCGATGTGTATGACGGAGAATGGGCAAACGGAGAGATGGACGGTGAAGGAGTACTCCGCATGAAGGACGGAAGCAAGTTCAAGGGACATTTCACCAACGGAAAGAAAAATGGAAAATGCATAGAGGAAGATTCCGAAGGCATACGTTTCGATGGTTCATATACCGATGACATGCGCGACGGAGCATTCACGGAAAAGGACCGCAACGGAAAGACCCTCCGTAAAGGATTCTACAAGAACGGAGTCGTAGAAGTAGTAAATGAATAATTGATTACTATGATAATTGATACATTAGAAAATTTTGAGAAATATGTAGGACTCAATCCTCGTTTTCAGCAAGTGTCAGAATATCTGCACACGCACACACTCTCCAACCAACCACAGGGACGTCTGGTATTGGACGGAAAGGACCTGTATGTAAACTTTGATCTGGCAAAGGGAAAGACACCTTTGGAGGCAAAACTGGAATCCCACAATGAAATGATTGACATTCAGATTCCAATATCAACCGTTGAAACAATGGGCTACACGCCACGTCAGTCACTCCCCGAAGCCACATACAACGAAGAAAAGGACATTACCTTCTACGACGGAATGGCACAGCAGTACATAACCATCACTCCCGGAATGTTCGTAATCTTCTTCCCCCAGGATGCCCATGCCCCATGTATCTCTACCGAATCATCAATCCAGAAAGCAATATTCAAAGTAAGAAAATATTAATTCAGCAACACTATTGTAATTTTCACTTAAAAACAACAAACGGGGGCAGTCGCAGATAACTGCCCCCGTTTGTTGATATTGAATTCATTGTATTATTTACTATTCCCATTTACATACTTCTTCACACCATTGATGATGTAGAAACCGGATTTGACTATTGAATCAACCTTCCTACCGTCGAGAGTGTGAATCTGCAGGTTTCCGTCTGAAGTGATGATACCGTTCATTCCGGCAGCAATACGTGCATTCTCCAAGTCGGTCTTCAGTTGCCTGATAATTGCATCAACAGCAGCCATGTTGTCGGAAAGCGACTTACTCTGGTCATATTCAAGTCCTTCAATCTCTTCCTTTGCACGTGTGATGATGGCAAGTATCTCCTGTGAATCATCAGGTTTAGCCAAAGCATCAGCATCACTCTTCCTTGAATTCCTGTAAGTATTAAACGCCAGCTTGTTTGCCCAGAGTTCTTCTGCTTCACGTTGTGCCTTCACATCTGATTCAAGTTTGGTTATGATTGCATCAACAGCCTTTTTGTTATCGTCCAATGACAAACTTTCATCGTAAGTCAAAGCATCAATAGCAGACTTTGCATTGGTAATCAGAGTTAATACAGCCTGTGAATCACCTTTCTTTGCTAAATTTTCAGCATCAGCCTTTTTAGCGTTTTTATATTCCTCAAATGCTTTTTTATTCGCAAGAAATTCCTCGTCTTCATATTCCTGAATATTTTGGAAATCTTCCCAAACAGGAGCAGGCTTATACAACGTAGAAGTACCTTTTGGTACATAAAGGATACAATTTGTTTTATCAATATTTTCAAATGTATAGGTTCGTATAGAAAGAGGTCGTGACCAACTAACAAATATTGAAGTCAAACCGGAACAGCCGAAGAATGCCCAATCTCCAATACTTTTAACGGAATTTGGAATGGTGATGGAAGTCAAGCCGGTACATTCTTCGAATGCCCCATCTCCAATACTTGTAACGGAATTTGGTATGGTAATTGAAGTCAAGCCGGAACAATCATAGAATGCATCAACTCCAATACTTGTAACGGAATTTGGAATGGTAATTGAAGTCAAGCCGGAACAGCCAGAGAATGCATTACTTTCAATACTTGTAACTAAATTTGGAATGTCTATTGAAGTCAAGCCGGAACAGCCATGGAATGTCCCCCCTCCAATACTTGTAACGGAATTTGGTATGGTAATTGAAGTCAAGCCTGAACAATATTTGAATGCATATTTTCCAATACTTCTAACTGAATTTGGGATGGTAATTGAAGTCAAGCCGGAACAGCCAGAGTATTTGCAACTTATTGTGTACCAATTTGTTTTGATTAAAACGGTGGAAAAGTGATTACATGGATTTAATGGAGGATGAGAATGACGAAGATTTAACGTATTTAACTTTTGTAAACCACAAAAAATAGAGATGGTGTGCATATTTTATGCAGAAGTTATTCATGCAAGGAATAACTCTGGCTATATCCGCTCTTTTATTGCCTACAAGGCACAAAAACTCTTAATAATCTCAAAAAACACATTCATAAATGTCATTTTTGTGTAAAAGTTCTTTTGTTGTCGATTATTTTGTGTATCTTTGCGTTCAAATTAAAGATATTTGTAAATGAAAGATTTGAATCGCATCAAAGTTGTACTCGTCGAAAAGAAACGGACGGCGAAATGGCTTGCAGAGGAACTTGGTAAAAATCCCGCTACAGTCAGCAAATGGTGCACCAACGTATCACAACCTGACCTATACACATTAGACAAGATAGCAACACTGCTTGATATTGACAAGCGAGAGCTCATAACAGGTAAAGATTAAAGCTATGACAGATATTGTACAAATTCAAGAATCAGAGTATGATGCAATTCTGCGACAGGCTGTCGCAGTTATTGACAAGACTAGATCAATGGTGGCAACAACGGTGTGTTCTGCCATAGGTACTGCTCATTGGGAAATAGGAAAATTGCTTCACGATAAGAAGCTTGAAAGTAAACATGGTAGTGGCGTGGTAAATCGCTTGTCATTTGATTTGAAGCAACGCTATCCACAGATGGGTGTTTCTCCAAGAAACCTGTGGGACATGAAGAAATTTTATGAACGATTCTGTGATAGTGAGCCAAAACTGCGACAGGCTGTCGCAGTTTTACCATGGGGACATACTTTAACTTTGATGCGCAAGTTCGGAGACGACGATAATACCATATTGTATTACGCACAGGAGATTACGTCTAAAGGTTGGAATCGCGAACTTCTATTCAGTGCCATCTCTTTGCAGATGCACAAGAAAAAGAAAGAATCATCTGATAACAACTTCGAACAGACATTACCTGCTACACAGGCGATGTTTGCCAATGAGGTATTCAGAAGCGGTTACAATTTGGGGTTCCTTGGTGTAAAAGACCCCATTTTAGAAACAGAACTTGAAACCAGACTGGTTGAGAAGGTAAAGCAATTCCTTTTGGAACTTGGCAAAGGATTCACTTATATTGGTAACCAACACGTACTTGAATACAACGGAAAGCGAAGCAAAGTTGACATGCTTTTCTTCCATCGTGGACTGCATTGCCTTGTTGCCATTGATTTGAAGATAGGGGAATTCAGGCCAGAATATGCTGGTAAAATGAATTATTACTTGTCATTACTTGACCGTTTGGAACGTAGGACAGACGAGAATCGTTCTATTGGCATCATATTATGTGCTGAAAAAGATCGTGTAGAAGTCGAATTGGCATTGGAAGAGATGGGCAAGCCCATAGGTGTGGCAGACTATCAGTTGATTGTTCCACAGGAAGAATTGAAGAAAGTAGTAGCTGAAGAGGTGGAGGCATTTGGTAAAGAGTTTCCTCTTCGTGCTGAAACTGAGGAGGATTCCAGCCTAAGATGATGATGACACAACAAGAAAACAGTATAATACAAACATAGAAAAACAAGATATGCAGGCACAACCAAAGAAAGTGTATTATAGAGGAAAGGCATTAGTGGTTGGTAACGACCATTACGACCAAGTTAAGCCTGATTTAGACAATGCAGTTAATGATGCAAAAGGCATTTATGAAGCATTTAAAGATTTGGGCTTTATGATGATGCCAGAAGCATACAATATAGACACGGATAGATTCGATGAACTTTTTGATAATTTCAAGTCAGAACTCGGACACTATGAGGTAGGCGTTTTATACTTCTCTGGACATGGCGTAGAGATAGACGGGAAAAATTATCTAATCATGCGCAACACCCCGATAGGAGAACTTGCGAAAACCACAATACGATATTCCATTGACCTACAGGAATGTATAAGAGAATTGCATGAAACCAAATGCAAAATGATAATCGTCATTATTGATGCATGTAGGAATAATCCTTTTGAAGGAAAAGAAAGAGGCTGGGGCTCTGTTAATTTAGCACCCCTATTTGCACCTAAAGGTACATTGATAGCCTATTCCACTTCTCCTGGTGAAAAAGCAGATGATTTTGGAATGGACGGTCATAGTGTATATACGGGCGCTTTACTAAAGCACCTAAAAGAAGAAGGACTAGAGATTGAAACTTTCTTTAAGAAAGTACGCTCTACTGTAGATGCAATGACTGGCGGCAAGAAAACAAGTTGGGAACACACTTCGTTAATTGGTTCCTTCTCTTTTAATAGCGGAAAAATGGTACATGTTGATGATGTTGGCTATGATAGCGTGGTACTGAGAGATGTACAATATACCATGACAGATAATGTGATAGCACCCATTATCAAAAAACTTAAATCATACAACTGGTACGAACAAAATGATGGTGTAGCACTATTCAAAAGGATTACCCCCAATAAATTGGATAAGAATCAACTATTTATTATAGGAAGAAACTTGCTACAAGCAGCTGTAGGAGGTTCGCATGGTGCCAGAGATGCCATTACAGATAGCAATCTGTTAGAGGAATACAGTATTGAAGGCAAGAATCATCTTTTGAACGGAATTCTTTTTGAAATTTATTTTAATAAAGATGGGCAATTCCGCTATAAGAACTTTAAGATTACTTTTCTCAATGAACTGTTACAGCATACAAATATTGAATCATTGAAAAGTTCATTTGCTTTCATACATGAATTGTTACAAGGTTTTTCACCATTCCTTATTTTTGTTCCAAGCCCAGAACCGGCAAAGGTTTCTATAAACGTGAAATTGAACAAGGAAATGGTAGATCCAATATGGACTGACCGGATGGAAATGTCTGTAGTAAAGAGCATATCATTTGATGGCCATAACTTATTAGCAACAGATGATGATAGTAACGTGTTCCCCTTTACAAAAGAACAGAACATTCGAGAAGAAGCCTTAGAAAGCATGTTATGTGAGGGTTATGGAATCCCATCTACATATCTAAATCTTATATATAATGAGGAACCTGTAAAGAAGGTTATGTGGTTAGACCGAAAATTCAAACGTAATTTTAGGAATGATACAGAAACCGCAGAACTAGCAAAGGCCGAATCTGTTGCAGAATGAGAATTAAGGAATGAATACTATTAAGATTATTGGTATTATAAAATATTTATGTATCTAAGCAAGATCTATATAAAGAACTTTCGGGGAATAAAAGAACTACTGGTGGAATTCGATAAGAATTTGAACGTAATTATCGGAGCCAATGGGCAGTTAAAGACTTCTTTGATAGATGCTATCCGTCTGTTCTATGCATGGGGTGAACCGAATCGTGACATTGAGATTACTAAAGAGGACTTCTATGTAGAAGTAACAAGTAATGTAGATGGCTCAACAACGGTAACACCCTCTGCAAAGATAGATATATGCTATCTGTTTGAGGGACTGTCAGCACAGCAAGAAGGGGCATTCTATCAGTATTTGGACCGAAAGGATGATGGTACTATGGTTGCCAGGGTTCATCTGTGCTTTGAGATGAAGGAAAAGGGAAGAATCGTTTCTTCTTATATCACGGGCAATGAAGATAATGGTCTTCGTGCAGACTGGGATACATTTCATTACTTCCATCCTTATTATCTTGGCGCATTGCGTGACAGTACGCGAGACTTGATGAGTACCCGCAACAACCTGCTTGGTAGAGTGATTAAAAGAAAAATAGATAGGGCAGGTTCTGAGGATGATGTGAAGAGTATTGTAGATAGAGCTAATGACCAACTACTACAGAGACAAGAAGTCAGAGAAACTCAGGCGGGTATCAACGACAATCTAGTTCAAATAAGTAGGACAGTCCTTAAAGATGTAGAGCTGCATATAGAGCAGAACAGGATTGAATATATCGTAAACATTATTAAGCCCTTTCTACCTTATGCCACTGCAGACAAACAAGGGTTTATGCTTACACAGAATAGCCTAGGATTTAACAACTTGATATACATTGCATCGGTTCTCAGTGACATCAAGGAATGTCATGTAGATGATGCGGTCAGTATTTATGCCCTTTTGATAGAGGAACCTGAAGCTCACCTTCATCCTCAGCTACAGGTGAATCTATACAATTTTTTGAAGAATGCTGATGACAGCGAGAATAGTCAGACGTTTATAACTACACATTCGCCTACACTGACATCAAAGATACCTTTGGAGAACCTGATTTTGCTGAAGGATAATGCCGCTTATCATGTTGGTGATAGTTTTGTGAATCGTCATACGGAAAATATCATTCGAGATGTATCAAACCATAACAGGAAGCTGACGGATAACGAGGTGAAGTTATATCGTAAAATGATTGCACGGTATTTTGATGTGACTCGTTCACAGTTGCTGTTCTCCAATGGATGTTTGTTTATTGAAGGTATTTCAGAATGTCAGTTGATGGAGACCTTCTCTAAATTGATGGGGAAATCTCTCATAGATAACCAGATAGAGATTGTAGATACGGACGGAACGGCTTTTTATCAGTTCTTGATGTTGTTTAACTCGTCGAATGATAAAGTGAGACTACCGATGAGGGCCGCATTTATCACAGACGAGGATCAATTTACCAGTTCTAAGGATAAGGAGTATAATTTGGATGCACTTTGTGCTAATGATTATGCTCAATTGGCTGTACTGAGAAACGGTATCAACGCTGGGAGCATGAATGGCCGTGTGAACAATATGAATGCGATGGCTAATGGTCAGGCAGGAATAAAGATTTGCTCGGGTGTGAAGACATTGGAGTATCAGATTTGCAAGGCTAATGTTTTTGCAGGGCAGGAGGCAACCAAAGGAACATGGTTGTATGAGCTTATAAGGAGTGAGAATGCAGACGGTATCGGAAAAGTGGAAGCATATATCAACGGTCTTGGAGAACGCGACTTGAACGATGAAGAACAACAGAATGTAGCCCTGCTTTTATGGAAATGTCTGCCGGGAAAGGCTGGATTTGCACAAACGCTGAACACCTTCTTGCGGGATAAGATTGATGCAGGGGGTGATGTTAAGTTCACAGTCCCTTCATATATACAAACGGCTATCAACCATCTGGTACAATAAGTATGGAATATGAAGTCACACCACAAAGACAAGCATATCTTGATGCCCGTGGATACACCATTTTGAGTGCATGTCCCGGTAGTGGTAAAACAACAAGCATCGTCAGGAAGCTTCTGGCTGTGTCTCGTTTTTGTCGTGAACAATATGGGGCACATACCGGATTTGCCTGCTTGTCTTTTACCAACAAGGCATGTGCTGAATTAAAGCAGAAGTACAGGGTGATGCATGAAGAGCGGCTGACCTTCCCGAACGAGGTGTTGACCATTGACAGCTTTATCATGCAATATGTGGTGCTGCCTTTTTGGTATCTATGCGATGTCTGCAAGAAGAAACCTATCATTGTTAATGAGGTAGAAGTATTGGAGAGGATTCATTTCAACAATGTTCTAGTGAAAGGGACTTGGAGGACGTTTGTTGCACCTCAACTTAGACAATACTCGGACATAGTACACAGAAAGACGCCTGCAAAAGTTTCTCGTAGTAAGAACGGATTCTTTTGGAATCACAACGACGTGACAAATGACAGAGAGGCTGCCTACTGTGAAGCTGTCTTTACGTATAGGTTGGGAAAAGGGTTTATCACCAGTAGTGATGCTTTGTGGATGGCTTGCAATATTTTGGAACATCATCAGAATATCGCAAAAGCACTTGTTACAAGATTTCCATACATTATTGTTGATGAGGCGCAAGACAATTCAGAATTGCATTTTGAGTTCTTCAAACTACTGAAAGCGGCAGGTCTGAGAAACCTGGAGTTCGTGGGTGATATTTGCCAGTCAATCTATGGCTTCAATAGTGCCAAGCCGGAGTTACTACAGGCTTTGATGGCAGAAGAAGGCTGGAATGTACTGCCCATGTCGGAATGCAGGAGGTCGAACCAAAGGATTATCGACCTGTATAGCAAGCTGAAATCTAGTGATGTCCCCGCAATTACTTCACATGGTGTTGAGGATAAAGGTATTCCAATAATCGTTTACAAGTACGATGATGGCAATGTGAGGGATATAATTCAGGATTTCTATCAAGTTTGTGAGGCAAATGGGTTATCCAACAGGATTATTCTGGCCCGAGGAGTGAATAAATGCAAGAAATTGGCAGGGGTGAAGGATGTTGACTTTAGATACTGGAAGTCTGAAGAGCCTTATATGCTAATAGACGCGGTATTCGCTTTTGAGGCAGAAGATATGGATTGTGCTTTCCGTAAAGTACGTATGGTGCTTTCAGGACTAATAGTTGGAGACAATCCAGAAGAAAGGCGAAAGTTTATCTATGAGATTGAACATGATATAGAATGGAATGCAAGGATATTTGGCTTTTTGAAACAGACACCTTCGTTCTCATTGAGCTTTAAAGAATGGACTGAGCAGACATGCGCATTGCTAAAAGAGTATTGGGCTCTGGATAATAATCCGGCTTTTGTCCCTTATCAGCGAAAGACAGGCTATCGGATGAGGGAAATGGCAGATGTGCCAGTTGAACGATTCCATCAGTCAAAGGATAAAGGCAGCGATTACCATAAGAGTATAGACACAATACATGCTGTGAAGGGTGCAACTTTGGATGCAGTACTGCTGTTCCTGTCATCAGACAGTAGGGGGCAGAACATTTCATTGAATGATTTTCCGCAGGATCCAATTAGGGTAATGAGTGAGGGGCAGAGAATGATTTATGTGGCTTGTTCTAGAGCTACGCAATTCTTAGCATTGGCAATACCTAAGTCTACATCCGATGAAGTTATTAGGAGAACTTTGGCTGGGGTGGATATAGATATACGTTGTATTAACCTACAAGGAGAATTAATGTTTACTGATTAACGTGTATAAACATCTCGGGCGGAAACTGCATTATTTTGCATATTTCCGCCCGAAATTATTTGCTCGAAGTTAAGTAAACTACTTCGTCACCATATCATACAGACTCTTGTAGTCCTTGGCAACGTCGTAAATGTAGCCGTTGTCGCTGATGGCCTTGAAGTGACGACGGGCACATTCAATCTTGCTTTCCTCTGAGCCACGGAGTTGAGAACCTTGGAGGTCATTGCCTTTGGACTCTGCCACGAAATAGACGTGCTTGACACTTCCTTCCTTGAAGGCTACTGCCCAGTCGGGATTGTACCTGCCCATTGGGGTGTTGATGTAGAAGCCGTTTGGCAACTTGGTATAGACCACTACGTCATCTTCACGTTCCAGAGATTCGGCAAAGTTTTTCTCCGTACCCATGCTATCGAGTACCACGAGGTCATAGAGCGACTTGGTGGATTCGATGGCGTTGATGCCCAACTTGCCGCGAAGCATATTCTCGGTGAAGATGTCGGTAGAAAACTTGTCGTTCAACTTCTCGTACTTGATGCATTGGATAACGGCAAGAGCCTTGCAGTCATTGATGATCAAACCAGCCTTAATGATGAACTCTTCTGGATTCAACTTGAACAGGTGGAAGGTTGCAGGCTTAATGCCTTTCAGAATCTCAACTATCGTTTTACGAGTCAAGCCTGTAGCCGTTACCAGTTTGCCGATAAGGTCATAAGTTACTCCCTTACCAATAGCCTCTGTAACATGAATGGTACGCGTGTTTCCCTGAGTCATGGCTACGCCTGCCTCCAAGGATTCTTTATCACGCACGTTGTCAAGAGAACCACCTTCTACAACAATGCGTATCTCTGTCACCTTCAGATTATCATCTAGCGCCTTGATAGATTTCTTCACAAGGTCAGACGTGTCGAAGTTCACCTGATAGTAAGTACGCTGGTTAATGCGTTTCCAAAGATTCTGGAACTCCTTTTTGTCAAAGTTTTCCTGCTGGAAGTTAGCTGTCTTTGGTTTACGTGCGTCTTCTGGCTTGACAGATGACGGATTGAATACCGTATCAAGTGCGGCAATAATGCCATCCTTCAAATCGTTAACCTTACCAAAGTCAAGAGTGCCATTTCGTTTAGCTTCATGATATTCCGCTGTCAATGTTCCTTCGTCATCAACATAATCTTGACGTATAAGGGCATTGTAGATAGCACGAGCTTGTGCAAGGTCGAAACGTCCGTTGGTTCCGTCGGCTTTGGTGTAAGCCTTTCCTTCAAAGAGATTCGGAGTGATGATGATTGGCCTGTCGCCACATGCTTCAGCCATTTCTGTCTGGAGTTTCTTGGCAAAGTCATCATAACTCTCACTGGCTATGACGGTGAGGATATTAGTATCAAAGACGTGGTCACCCAACACATCAGCATCCTGACGCTCTCCGTTCTGGTTCACACACAGACGCATACCACGTCCAACCTCCTGACGTTTCTTTGTTTCGTTGTCTGAGTTCTTCAACGTGCATATCTGGAACACGTTGGGATTATCCCATCCCTCCTTCAACGCTGAGTGCGAGAAGATAAAGCGTACTGGTTCTTTTAGCGACAACAAGCGTTCCTTGTCCTTCATGATGAGGTCAAAAGCACGTTCTTCGTTCTCGCCTTCCATGTTGCCTGATTCAACAGCCTTTCCTTTCTTGTCCATTGAGAAATAGCCTTGATGGATTTTCTCCGCTGCATTGCGAGGGTCTGAGAGATAGCGCAGATAAGCCTCGTCGCCAAATGTTGGCATAAGTTCTGAGAGAACATTTCTGTATTCTTCCTCAAACATCTTGGCAAACTTGCCTTTGCTCTCTGGGCCCTCATATAAACGGTAGCTATCCACATGGTCGATGAAGAAGAGGCTGAGCACCTTTATCTTCTGACCAAACAACTGACGTTCACGCTCTAAGTGGGTGCGAATAGTCTCACGTATCTGAATACGACGCAAGTAGTCTTCGTTTACAGCACCCACGGCGTCACCTTCATGCAGCACCAGACCATTGACAAAGCGGACGGTGCCTTCCAGTCCGTCAATACGTTCCACAATAAAGTTGTTCTTGTACTCGTTCAGTTCTCCACTCTGGGCATATAAATCGAACTGTTCTCCAACAACTTTGCTTGTCTGCTTGGTGCCAGTTGCCGTCTTCACGTCATAGCTGATGCGAGCCTGTGGATTGCCTTTGCTGATGATTATTTCCTCCAGATAAACGTAGCCATTGGTGGCTGTAGAACCAATCTGCTTGATACCTTTCACCTCTATTTTCTTGACAAGTTTCTGGTTATAGGCATCAATGGCATCCAGCCTGAACATCATGTTATAGATGTCACCCTTACGGTGTGTGGCACTATATAGCAAAGTAAACAAAGGCTTAAACTGAGCCAGACCCTTGCGAGTTTTATTGCCTTTATCCACACCCAAAACGCTTTGTGGTTCATCAATTATCATAATAGGGTGACACTGGCTAAGCACGTCAATAGGGCGACGACTGCCAAACTCATCACGCTTGTCAAAGATGATACGTGCCGTCTTGTCAGCCTTCTTCATCTTACCCTTCACCATTTTGTCTTTTGAACTATCCTCGTCAAATGAAGAGTTGAAGGCCTGTGTATTGATAATCATGACGTGCATGCCAGCATCGCTGGCAAAGGCATCAATCTTGCTCAGTTGCTTAGAGTTATAGATGAAGTACTGCATTCGCTTGCCGTTATATTCTTGGGCGAAGTGCTCCTGCATACTCTCGAAACTTTTCAGCACACCTTCACGGATGGCGATACTTGGTACAACCACCACGAACTTCGTCCAGCCGTAACGCTCGTTCAGCTCGTACATGGTCTTAATGTAGGTATAGGTCTTTCCTGTACCTGTTTCCATCTCGATGGTGAACGCCATGCCAACGCCCTGTAAGTCTTGTAGGTAGTCCACAGGTTTCAATCCTTGTTCTGTCTGCACGGCACGTACGTTCTCACAAACGGCTTCACGGGCAAGTACGACATTCTTATTACCGAATCCAGCGAGCTTAAAGAGCCCTTTATTCTTTCCCTGATCAATGGTGTGGTCACTCTGACCATCACTTTTAGGCTGACCAGTAAAAGCATTAGCTATAGAACGAGCCGCCTCTGTCTGGAATCGTTGATGTTTATATCTTATTTGCATGGCTTAAATCACTCTTATGTTCTTTTCAACATCCTTATCGCTCCAGTCCAACAACTGCTTGAAGGTCTCGTAGATGTTTATCTTGTCGGCATCTTGCTCGAAGCAACTGTCACGGAAGATGACGCGCAGAGGTTGCTTGTCTGCCATTGCCTTTACTACGCTGTCCGTCACTTTTTCAGCAAAGCATGCAACAAGGTCGCCTTCGTTGACTGTGTAAATCATCTTGCCATCTACTTCTTCTGAGGACATTGGTAAGGAAAGTTTTACGCCCCAGTCAAGCATACAGCCAAACAGGAGGTCAAGGTCTGTACGGTCACTCTTGACATTATTCAAGAAGAGGTCAAGTTGGTCTTGATTATATTCCTTCGGTGTACGCTCAACATCCTCGAAGTTGCTTTCGTCTATACGGAATACACGGAAGCCTAAGTCCATTTGGCAATCAGGATTATCTTGTTTAATACTATCTATAGTCTTTGCTAATCTATATTTTGCTAATTCGGTTAATTTGTGGGGCTTATTGATTCTGTCAAGCAATTGAATGCCATTCAGTAAAAGTTCTTTCGAATTTGCATCAGCTGTTTTGAGATTCTCGTCGAGATTTTCTGGCAATTGAACCAGTATATATTTCAATGCAACTTCTTTATTCTCCACATTGTATCTCCATACTGCATCAGCGGTAGTTCCAGAACCTGAGAAAAAATCCATAACAATATCACTGTCTTTACAAATAAAGTTAGTGAGATACTTTATCAAAGAAACAGGTTTTGGATAGGAAAAGACATTCTTACCATCCATTAATGAAGTAAGATAAGATGAAGCAGTTTCGTTTGTGCCAACTCCTACACCAGGCTTGTCTATCACTGGTGATGTGATTTTTTCTTTTATGAAATTTGTTGGGCGCTTATACCCTTCACCTTCCCTAATAAAGCGGACAGAAAGATTGTCCGTCTTTATAATAAAGGTTGTTCCATTCTTCACCTCTTCATCAAAGAATGATTGAGTCCACTTAAATTCTCCTTTAAGACGAAAGTCTGTGGTAGCCTTGCCATCAATTATTTCGATACGGTCAAGGAGACTTACTCTGTCTTTACAGTATGGCTCGTAAACTCCATTTGGAAAAGCCTTTGGCTTAAAAATGACTTTATCCTTTGGAAAAGTCAAAACACTTTCTGCATTTCCTGTATTAAGTAGTGGCTGGTCACCACCATCTAGAAGTTCTCCATTGTATTTAATGTTATTTTTGTTCTTCTCATAGCAGAGGATATATTCGTTTGTTTTTCTTGATTTAACTGCAAGAGAAGGGGGTGTTGATGTTTTAACCCATGAAAATACTTCTACAAAATTATTTTCACCAAACACTTCATTACAGATGTTTTTTAGAGTTGCGAGTTCTTCAACTCCAATAGAAATAAATATAACTCCATCTTCGGTTAACAAGCTTCTTGCCACCATCAATCGAGCATATATCATTGAACACCATTCAGAATGGAATCGGCCATTTGAATCGGTATTCTTTCTATATCGATTGCCTAATTCGTCGATGTTACCAGCAGCCAAATCCTCTTCTTCCTGAGAACGGCTACTGTCATCGTGATACACAAAGTCATTACCAGTGTTATATGGCGGATCAATATAAATCATCTTCACCTTACCAAGGTAAGACTTTTGTAGCAGTTTCAGCACTTCGAGGTTGTCACCCTCAATATAGAGATTCTGCGTGTTATCCCAATCCACGCTATCCTTCTTAACAGGACGGAGTGTCTTGTTGATAGGACGCAATACTTCGGCATGTGCTTCCTGCTTGCCAACCCAGTTGAACTCGTATGCTTCGGTAGCATCTTCAACTGTGTCGTCACCAAGCAACTGACGTAGAAGGTCAAAGTTTACCACACGTTTGATTTTTCCAGTCTTGGGGTCTGTAGCCTCAGTAAAACAGGAAGGTGCAATCTGATAGAGTGCATCAAGGTTGAGTTGCGCTCCATCAGCTGATTGTAAATCTAATCTTTCTGGTCTTTCCATTGTTATATTTCTTTTATTGTTTTAATTCTTGTAATTCATTTTGCCATTGGGCTATCTGTTTCTTGATCCCTCGCGCCTCTCCATTCAACTCCATTTGGCGGTTCAGCTGGCGCTCGTTACGTATTCGCTTCTGGATGGCCTCCACCTCTTGCTTAGCCTTGTCAATTAGCCCTTCTAACTCAACGATACGTTTGGTATCTTCAGCTTTCTTTGTACCAAAGCCAGAAACCTGTCCAGCCATTGCCTCATAGAGGGCATCCATATTCAGCCCTTCAAGTGTCAGTAATAGTTGATTATCTGTCAGCCATTCCGTAGCAAAAGTCTTGATGATTTTGAACTGTCCGTTCTGACAGTCTTTCCATTCCTTGTAGTTGAGCAATACTTTGTATCGGTTGTCATATTCCAAGATGAACACCACATGACGAGGCATATTCTGGTCAATGAAAAGAAAGACATCGTCGGGACAGTCCTTTGATTTCAGCGCGGTGGAGAAAACAACAATCTCATGCACCAGCTTGCCATCCTCCACATTGATAGTCGAGGGAGCCAACTTGTAGAGCCAATGAATGCTAACCACATCATCTACAAAGTGCTGCTTCATCTTGGCGTTCACTTCCAGATGCTTGTAAAAAGCATTCTTGGGTACAGGCTTGCCTACAATGGTAGTTCGGGGAAACTTCAAGTCAATCATAGGCTATCGAATAATCAGGAAGGTGATTAACTCAAAATCATCCAACCCCTTTACATCACTCAATAAAGCGGTAGTCTCGCCCACAGAGAAAAGACTTTCGATGTCCGATTCCTCCTTTACGGTTATGATGCTGTCTATGGCATTTGCAAGAAGGTCGCTGTAGTGCTGCATCTTCCTGCCGTCGCAAGTTTCCTTATTGATGATGGTACAGAGTTCTTTGTTAGGCTTGTCCTGCCCTTTGCATACATGGCGCATCACATCGAGCAGTTTCTTGGGCTGTAGATGATCGCAGATGACTGTTCCGTCATCGGCAATATAGACCATATAGAATGGGTGTAGCAGGTTCATTTTGTCGATATTGACACCTGCGTTCCTGTTCTTCAGGATGTATATCACACCAGGCTTTGCCAAGTCGGTAGCCCCAACCACGGCGTTCATACCGAATGGAGCGTGCTCTACATCGGGATTATCCTTGATATAGCTGAGCAGGTCGAGTCGGAACTCATTAAGTCCCAAGTCCATGATGTTAATGCCCGTATCCATGTCCTCGATGTCAACGACCTCCTCCTGTAGTTTCTTCAACTGGTTCTTACGGTATTCGAGGTCGCCTTTCTCGTTGGCCGAAAGCAGGTTGTCATCACCCGTACTGGTCAGGACTGTTGCCTTCATTCGGCTCTCCACACGTCCTTTCAACTCGATATATTTGTCAAGTTCAATGTCAGGCCAATAGTTCACGAGCTGTATTACATCGTTTTTGCTGCCAATACGGTCTATACGTCCGAAGCGTTGGATGATGCGGACTGGATTCCAGTGAATGTCGTAATTGATCAAATAGTCACAATCCTGAAGATTCTGACCTTCGGAAATACAGTCGGTGGCAATAAGCACGTCAATATTTTCTGTTGCCTTTGGAAACAGGACTGCACGGTCTTTTGATACTGGCGAGAAAAAGGTCAGAACATTATTGAACGACATCGGGAACTTCGGAATGGTGCATCGTCCGTCGGTGCTACCAGTTATCAGTCCCACATTCAAGCCACACTCTTTCTTGATACGGTCAGCCAACTGTTCATAGATATAGTCGGCAGTATCAGCAAATGCGGTGAAGATAAGTACCTTCTTGTTGCCCTCGTTGATTGGATGCTGGAATTTCTGCTTCAAGTCAGAGACAAGCATCTGCAACTTGCAGTCATGCTCAGGGTTGATGTCTTTCAGCATCAGGAGAAGCAGTTTCAGAATCTCCAGGTCATGACGCAAGTCATTCGACCAACGAACCACATCAATATCCCGAAGGTTTATCTTCGACTTCTTGCCCACAAACGGGTCATTCTCACTATCGGTGCTGTCAAGGTCATCGGTGAATGTTGTTACGTCTATAGCTCCGTCACTTTTCCTGCCAATGACAGAAAGCGTCTGCTCTATGTAGTCCGTGATTCGGCCCAATGTTAAGCGGAAAGAATTGACGCTACTCTCCAATCGTTTCAAGAGGTTGGTAGCCATCAACTTGCGTAAACCCTTCTCACGTCCGTCAATAGAGAGTCCTGAACCTTCCATGTTAATCTCGTAGTCATCCTTCACGCTGTCGAATATATACAGCGATGGCGTGTAGATGCTGAGGTTCAGTTCGTTGAGCTGCTCGGCAATATCGCTGAAAGTTATACTCTCATTGAGGTCTGTGAGCTTGGGACGACGTGATACTGGAGCAAGGCGAGTTGGAAATTTGCCTATATCCTTGGTATCGTAATACTTGACGATATGGCTACGACTGCGGGCTATAGTCACTGCATCAAGCAGTTCGAAGAAGTCGAAACTGAGCTCTTCAAGCAGCCGTTCCGTGGTACGATGCTCTGGCTGTAGTTTTGCCCATTTGTTGTAAGCCAATTGTGCGGTACGGAATATATCATCTATGCTTCGGCCTATATTCAGGGCATCGTCAATCTGTTCCGCATGACCTTCGTAGGCCAATTGCAACTGATTCTTCAAGTCGTTGAAGCGGTTGTTGACAGGAGTAGCCGATAGCATCAGTACCTTGGTCTTGACACCTGCACGGATAACCTTCTTCATCAACTTCTGATAGCGGTTTTCCTTGCGTGGCTCATCCTGTTCAATATCGTCATCAAGATCTTCGTCATCCACATTGCCACCATTACGGAAGTTATGACTCTCGTCTATGACTATCAGGTCGTAGTTGCCCCAGTTGATGCGTTCGAGGTCGATACCTGCCGACATACCACGCTCACGGCTCAGGTCGCTATGAAATAGAATGTCATAACGCAGACGGTCTGCTACCAACGGATTGTTCTTGTAGTTGGTCTTGAAGGTACTCCAGTTGTCATAGAGTTTCTTGGGACAAAGCACAAGCACGGACTTGTTGCGGTTTTCGTAATATTTGATGACACTCAGGGCGGTGAAGGTTTTACCGAGACCTACGGAGTCGGCAAGGATGCAGCCATTATACTTTTCGAGTTTATTGATGATGGCAAGTGCAGCATCTTTCTGGAAATTGTATAGTTTGTTCCAGATGACACAGTTCTTGAAGCCAGTAGCCTCATTGGGCAAAACGTCCTCGCTGATATCTTCAAGAAACTCGTTAAAAATATTGTAGAGAGTGATAAAGTAGATGAACTCAGGAGAGTTTTCATTATAGACCGTTTCGATATACTCCAGTACTTGTGCTGTTACATCCTTGAACTTATCGGAGTTTTGCCATTGTTCGTTAAAAATCTTCAGGTATTCCTCAGCGAAAGGTGATGGCATGACATTAACCATCGAATAAATCGCATTGCCTCGTTCACAGCCCAATTCTGTTGTTGTGAACTCATTGAAGGGTACGTATGCGCTTGGCTTCTGATTTTGGACATGCAGGAATCCTCCCATTTCTTCTTGCGAAGCATTGGACTTAAACTTAACCTTTCGACGAATCCAGTCGGCACATTCTTTGGCAATGGCTTTTTGTTCCAACTTATTGCGAAGCTTCACTTCAAAGTCTGATCCATATAAATTGCGCTCACGATTGAGTTTCGGAATAAAGAATTCCCTCTTTTCTTTTTTCGCCTTATCCTTGATGAAGGTTGGCGAAGTAAAGATAAAACGCAACTCATCAACGTTTTCAAGTTCGTCCTTCAAAGCTTCATATGCATAGATGGAGAAGGATGCAGCAGCAATAGATACAGTTGAGTTTACAGACAACTTCATCTGTAGGTCATCTATTACTCGCTCGGATATGTTGTTTATTACTTTTGGAAGTTCCATCTTCGCAAAAGAACTCCCAGGCTGTGTCTCGACAGGCGACCAAGCCCTTTTTACACAGCGAGGGAGTTCTATTATTCTTTGTTTTGCCTTACGGCTTTTGGTGGTCTTTATCGAGAATATCCGCAACCCAATTGAAGCACGAAATGGAGGCTTGCCCCATTCGTCTCTTCCTAAGAGACGTAGCGAAACAAAAAGTCATTGATATTCCTCGATTTTTGAGCGTTTTGCATAGCGATTTGCTAAACAAAGTATAAAAATGATATGCCCAAAGCGTGTTTTCTTATTAAATAATGTGTATTTTGACCAAAAATTGGTATCTTTGTGCTCAAATATCCGTCTCTTAGGAAGAGATTGAGAAATTTGCTAAACAAATTCTTGTTTACAACAATCCCAATATCATCTTGTTTGCTTTGTCAACCACCGACGTTTCCAGTGAAGCGAGGTAAATCTGTGTCGTTGCCTCTGAGTCATGTCCCATTCCTTCGCTGATTACTGACAATGGTATATTCTTTGCCTTGGCTGCACTCGCCCAAGAGTGACGAGCCACATACATAGTCAGCTGTCGCTGGAGTTTTAGCATTGTGGAAAGCTCTTTCAGACGATAGTTGACCAGATGCAGAGCATTGTCATATTGCCTTCGCTCATTGCCTTCTTCTTTGATGATAGGGAGAAGAAAGTCTGTTTTGTTAGCAGGGTATTTTGCAATGATTTCAGCCATGCACTTCTCCCACTTAATACTTAGTTCTTGACCAGTCTTTCGTCTTCGATAGGTCAGAATGCCATTCTTCAAGTCGGATTTTTTGAGATAAGCCATATCCACGAAAGACATTCCTCGGGTATAGAAACTGAAGAGGAACATATCTCGGGCAAAATCCAATGCCGAGTTCATGGTCAAGTCCAACTCCTTCATTTCCTTAATTGCCTTGATGGGAATGGCTCGTTTCATGGTTTTATCCACTCCTGTATAGACATGTCGGAATGGATAGTTCTGAGCCGTCAAGCCTTTCTCTACGGCACGATTATAAACAGCCCGAAAGATACGCATGTAGAAGGAAATGGTGTTCATACGAACCCCTCTGGCTTTCAGGTGGGCTTCGTATAGGAGCATCATGTCTGAACTGATGCCATCGAGGGGCACATCCTTCTCTTCGCGGAATGCCATGAAGCTTTTAAGCGTGGCAGTATAGGTCTCGGACGTGCGTACTTTACCCAACTGTTTCAGTTGAGCTATGACGTTGTGCCAGAATGAGAAGAGTGAGACTTCCTTCGTCAGTTTATGAAAGGCTGTTATCACGTCGTCTGCCGTGTATCGGCTTTGTTCCGTTTCAAGCTGCGAGATAACTTTCTTCAGTCGTGCCAAGCCCCATGTCAGCCGTTCCTTGATGGCATTGACGATGTTTGCGCGGTCGCCATTGGCCATAACCGTTTCCGAGTTTTCATCCCATTCGGATGCAAAGATTCTGTAGTCCGTATTCAGCTGACGAACTACGCGATTATGGATAATCTGGATGTAGATGCATCCTTCCTTACCTTCGACAGTGGAAGGTCTGAACTTTATCTTTATTGATGTCATTATACCTGTTCTTTTGTATTAGTCAATCAATTGACACCCCAGCCATTTCGTTTCTTTGTGCCGTCCCAGTTGGTGAGTTTGTTGTCTGAACCACCGCCACCTGCGCAAACAACACCCCGTCCACCTGCAGCGAGAAGAAGGCTTTCCATCAGGTTCTTGGGTACGGTCATTTCCTCGCATAACTGCATGGTGCGTGTCTCCGAAAGGTCACTCATGTATTTGGTTGTTCCTTTCCAACAAATCTGACTTAGCAGATTCTGGGTTGCCTGCTTGCGCTGTTCCTTGTCAGGTGCGTCAAGACCGTCTTTTAAGGCTTCCGCTATAATTCCCTGACCGATAGGATTAGCATAATCCTTGGTGAACACAGCATTTTGATAATCTGTAGCGAACCTGTATATGGCTTGCTTGGCATTGGCAATCCATAGGTCAACCTGTTGCCAGAATGCTTTCTTGTTCTGCTGTATGTCATTCCAGAGTTCCTTGATTTCGGGAACGGCCAACATTTCCCGGATTTGAAGCTCTGCATCATCTGCACGCTGATGCTCCTTGGATGCCAGATTGTTTGAACGGACAGCATGGGCATTTGCTTTGTCGCATTCTTTTTGAAGCCTCTCTATTTCTGCATCCTTCTGTTTGCGCAGCTCATGGATGGCATTCTCGTCCATTGAGGAGATTCGTTTTTTGAGGCCCATGTTTTCTGCAGAGAGAATATGATTCTCCTTTAGCAGCTGCTTATTCTGTTCAATAATCGCACTTGCATCCTTCATCGCCTTGTTGTAGAGTGATTTGCCCAATGTCAGAATATCCTTCTTCTGGGCTTCCTTGGCTTCCATGAGAGCGGTCTGCAATTCTGTAAGAATGGTTTTAATCGCCTGTCTGCGTTCTTCCTTCCATTCTTTATGCCCGAATGTCGGGATAGGCTTACCCAGTTCTTCCAGTATATCATCAACAGCTTTCTTTACAAGAGGATTCGTATTCAGGAATGGTACAATTAAGTTTTCCTCCTTGATGTCCAATGCCGCAGCATACTCTTCCAGTTGCAAGACCTTGTCTTCCATTCTTGCCTTCTGTTTTTTTATGCTTTGCGTCTCGTCAACAAGTTGGCCTTTCTGCTGTTCCAATCTCTGTTTCTCTGCTTTGGCATTGGCGATAGCATCCTTGGCCTGACGTTCAGCCTCCAATACTGCCTTACTCTTGTGGATGCGTTCACGGCGTTCCTCACCTGGCAGCATGGCAATGTCGTCACCACGCTCCAGCCCGTACTTGCGTCCCACCTCGTTGTAGTAGTCAGTGTGCATCTGGTAATAGGTGCGTCCTACGGCATATTTGTCCTTGCCCCATACGTGGGCATACGATACACATTCCTTTTCCCTCCGTTCGACTTCTGTTCTTACGAAGTTCGAGCGGATTTCTTCAGGCAGTTTCTTCCACTCCTTATGGGAGAGTGCCTTCGACTTGTCATCCTTATGTACATACTTTACAGATGCACGACCTCTGGCTTTTGTCTTGGCGACGGGGATGGTCTGGATGTGTATGTGCGGTGTGGTCTCATCAAGATGAACATCGAAGCCGATGATATTTTCTGCTCCCCATCGGCCACAAGCCCAATGATAGGTGTCCAATGCCCAGTCTTTGATACCCTGTTTCAGCACGACATGAGTATTGCTCCTTTGAAGGGTGAAGTCCACATCTTGGTCACCAAAGGCAAGTCGTGTCAGCACATTATGGTCGCCACTGACGATGATGCCGACGGTGCAGTTCGGACTATTGTCGGAGATTCCCAAGGGATTGTTCTTGTCCATGTATGGTTTGAAACCAAGTTCATCAAGACGTTTCTGTAGTCGCTCATGGAGCGCTATCGGATTGGAGCCAAGAGGAACAATTTCTCCTTTACCGTTAATCTCAAAGTTGAGATGTTTGCGTGAGAAGTCATAGTGATTGTTCGTGTCCTGGTTCTTCAGACGATAGGTCTTTTCGTCCCATCCACGACGTTCAGGCTCGTAGCCTTCCGCAGCAGAAAAGGACTTGGCTGGTGCGCCAACATGGATGGCGGCACGGGGTATATTATTCGTTGCTTTAGACATAGTACATTTTTAGAATTAGTGATTAGATGGAATCAGGGTCTCGGGTGACACCAGAGTGGAGGGTTGAGGGAGAGAGTCACTCCCTCATTGAAACATAGTTTTGTCAAAGCGGCTCAACCCTCGAAGAGCATAATGGGACTTTTTAATGGAGTGTAGCGAATCTAAAAGTCCATATTATGTTATGGGATTATTCGGATAATCCTGCTTCAGCCAAGACACATCGGACGATTAGCCGCTTACAATTTGCGACTCGTCCGTGCGGTACGTCGTGTTCCGATAGACTATCTTGGCCATCATCTCATTGAGACGGTCGGCTATGCGTTCGCCATAACGCTCACGTATCTGCCTTGGCTGGAGATTGGTCGTGACGATGGTGAACAGCTGCGCATCGTATCTCTTGGAAAGTAGTTCGATGACTGGGTTCATGATGTTGCCGTAGCTCATCACCTCCATCGGCTCTACTCCTAGATCGTCGATGCCGAGCATGTCATATCTCGCCATTTCAAGGAACTTGTCATGATTGGTCTTGCATAGGTTGGCGATATGCAAAGCATCAACCACAGGCAGCCCATAGCAGTCGCTGAAGCCTGATCTCGCATTGGGATTGCGTATATTCAGGTGGTTCAGGAGGTTCTGAAGGGCTTTGAGCATGGTTGTCTTGCCATTGCCGCATCCACCGCAAAGCACGATGCCGAACTTCGGACTGTCGGCCGTAAGCCAGTCTGCCATCTGTCGTAATTGGTCTTCTACAGAATCCGTATGGATGAATCTGCGATGACGGAACTGCACTTCTGCCATGTTTGCGGCCAATAGATATTCGTATGCCTGTTCTGCATCCATTGGCAACCTAAAACGCTGTGTCATAGTCCGCCCCATCTTTAGGAACTGGACATAATCTGCTATTCTCTTTTCTTTTGACGGCTCCATTTCTGTACTCCTTTCTTTCATCGAAATTTTCACTCGATTTCCTTAAATAATTGTCTTTGTCTTTATCTTTTAAATGTGTCAAGTCATGCGTCAAGCCATCCGTCAACTCTACTGTCAAGTCATCCGTCCATTTTATGAGCGTATAAGTTGACGGTATATGACGTGATTTGCCTTCGGTGAATGAGATAAGATTACGTTGGACAAGATGCTCCCTTGCCGTGATGACCATCTGTCTTGAAATACGGAGGTCATCACTTATCCTTGTAGTGGAACAGGCAAAGGGCATCTGCCAGTAACGCTTGTTGCATTCGTTCACGAGATAGGCAAACAGTGCTATCTCGCTTGCAGGCATTGGCGACATCATGGCAGAACGCCACATTTGATTCATCAGGCCGATATAATTCATATGGCTATCTGTTAATCATGCCAGTCTGACTTGTTCGGCTTGCGCTTGTGCGAAGAGAGAATGGCTTCATTCTCTTCATCAGCTGTCAGCGGAACGGCATTCTTGCGGTTCGCTTCCAGCCATTTGTCAAGCTCGTCCTGATAGAGGACATAGCGTTTGCCTGGCTTGGTGGCTGGTATTGTCCCGTCACCGAGTTTCATGTACAGCGTACCCAAAGGGATGCGCGTGTACTCAGCTGCTTCCTCCACCGTCATGGGCTTGTGGCGGTTCTCGCGTACCTGATGTTTACGGTTCTCTTCCTGCTGCTTGATTAGCAGTCTTCTCATGCCCATCACCTCATCCCGAAGCTGGGCGACGACCTGCGGAAGGTCGTTGAAAGTCAATTCTTTATTTTCCATTTTATTTATGGTCTTTGGTTAGAGACCGGGTGCAAAGGAACTCAATGATGCACCCGTGCTGATGGAAACTTATGGTAACTCGTAAATCACTTGATTATAACTTGAAGTGACTTCAAATACCCTGATTATTAAAACAAAACAAAGGAAATGGTATCTGTTTTCATGGCTATTGCAAACACTCAAGAGTGTGGAAGGGAAAGAAGAAAAGCATCGTATAGTTAGCGGAAATCCCCCCAAAAGGTTGCTTGTTTATAAAATTAGCAGACAATTAGGCTAGTATAAGGCATAGAAACTACACAAAATCAGTTATTTATTTGCTCAGTTCAGAAAAATATATTACCTTTGCACTGCAAAAACGGTCGAATAGTGCGACTATTTTTGCAGTAAGATATTTAAGGTTATGATTATTAAGAGAGAACAATACATAGAAGCACTGCTGAACAAGCGATGGAACGGCAAGGTGAAGATTATCACTGGCATCCGTCGCTGTGGCAAGTCATTCCTTCTGTCCACCCTGTATAAGGACTACCTCAAATCGGAGGGAGTTCCGGAAGACTGTTTCATCGAAATCGCATTGGACAGGAAAGCCAACTTGAAGTATAGGAATCCTAATGAACTATACGAATATGTAATTGGCAAGACCCAGGATGAAAACAAGCGCTATTATGTGTTCATTGATGAGATACAGTTATCTTACAAGGTGAAAAACGAGGATGTAGATGAAAGTCTGGTGCCTGAGGAGGATAGGGATATGCTTTATACTACCTTCTATGACATCCTGAATGATTTGATGGCAAGAAGCAATCTGGACATCTATGTAACAGGCTCCAACTCTAAGATGCTGTCAACGGACATTGTTACCAATTTCCGCGACCGTGGTACCGAAATCAAGGTCTATCCTTTGTCGTTCAAGGAATACTATGCTTTTTCTGGATTGGAAAAAGCCGATGCACTGGAGGAATATCTTATGTTTGGAGGTATGCCATTGGCCGTCACCGAGAAAGACGAGACGGAAAAGCGTAAATATCTGGTTGGACTACACAAGAACGTGTATATCAAGGATATTGTAGAACGATACAAGCTGAAGGATGATGAGGTGCTTGATGCACTGATTGATTCTCTTTCATCGGCTGTAGGTTCGCTTACCAATCCGCACAACCTCGCCAATGCAGCAGGTACGCTGATGAAGCGCAATACGTCTGACCACACCATCAAGAACTATCTGGACTATCTGGAGGATGCCTACCTGTTCATGGGTGCCAAGCGCTTTGATGTGAAGGGGAAACGGTATTTCGAGAATACCCAGAAATACTATTCCATGGACTTAGGACTGAGGAATGCCAAGCTGAACTTCCGCCAGCAGGAGAAAAGTCACCTGATGGAGAATATAATCTACCTCGAACTTGTACGCAGGGGATATAGTGTTGACGTTGGTGTGGTCGAGGTCACCCGAGTAAAGGATGGCAAGAAACAGCAATCACAATATGAAATAGACTTTGTGGTCAATACGGGTCAAGAAAAAATCTACATCCAGTCTGCTCTGAATGTAGATACTGAAGAAAAACAAGATCAAGAGACGTTTTCTCTGAAAAACTCTGGCGACCTTTTCCGTAAGATAGTCATTGTGGACGGGAACGCCAAGCAATGGACGGATGAAAACGGCATTGTGTACATTGGAGTCATTCCATTCCTGTTGGGTGAATCAAGTCTTGGTTTCTAAAAAAACAATATGCAATCAAACTTCTTTTGTTGGTATGTGAAACGACATTCCGTCTTTGCCAGGCTGGTCAATATGGATTTTGTCCGATGTTGATGTGACTCTCAGGTTCTTCAGAGTGGAATAGTCAAGGTCTTTGCAAAGGTCCGGGAACATGGTGCGGATGAATCTGATGCACAATTCCACACTGTACGGTTTACCCTTGCCGAGTCCCAACCTTGCAGTGATATTCCATATCAGATGGCGCACATCGAAACTGGTCAGCGTTCCTTTAAGCCCGACAAATGGTTTCGGTTCGTAAGTTGGATCGATGGCAAACGACATGATTTCACCGCAGAAAGTCTCCATGTCATCCTGTTTGACGAACGGAGCCATGGCATAATGAAGATATTCCATAATCTTGTCAAGCTGCTCTTTCCTGTGGGCAGCTTGATTCCTATAAAAGTCATCACACCCCTGCCTGTAAAGGTCAACCATGGAAGAAGAAACAATGTCGTTTTTCGTTTCTTCCTTTATGGCCAATGGAATTGCCGGCTTTTCAGAAACGATTTCCGCGTCCGTCTGCTCTGTTTCTGCTTGTTCTTCGGCTACAGGTAATTCCTCAGACATTATTTTCTTGGCCAATACTGATTCATAGATTCCCATTGGCGCACATAGAAAGCACCATGCCAGGAACTCCAACAACGCAACAAAGCCAGCAAATGAAATGCAGAAGATGCTCGCATCCTGTGAGAAGATGCCGCTGATGATTCGCGCGGGAATGATGGCGATGAACAATACCGCAATGCTGACCAGCATATATAGCATGGTCTTGAAGTTCATTGTCGGAAATACCGCTACACTCTTTATGCCTGATGTTTCTTTCATCTTGTTAAAAATTTTATTGTGAGTACTTTTGTTTGTTGCCAGCAATTGGTGCTTCCAGAGTGCAAAGTTACTTCGGTTATTCCTGACTGCCGATAAATGTCAAAACAATCAGCCCATATTTAAGATTAGTTGGCTTGCGAGTATGATTTTGCAGCGATTTTCATACTCTAAAAGGGCTGTAAGTCAAGACAAAACGGAAATCTGCGAAACAAAAAAGGGAGAAGCAATGCCTCTCCCCATATAAACGATACGAATAGAAAAACTATTGGCCGACAATCTTCAGCTGCACGTTCTTTGCTGGCTTCAATGTTATGCGGTTGATGGACTCACGCTTACTCTCGTCTGCCATCGCAGCATAGATCTGAGTGGTGGAAACATTCTTGTGTCCAAGGATGTGCTGGACGGTATAAACACTCGTGCCAGCCTCGACTTGGAGCGAGCCGAGTGTATGCCGGCTGCAATGATAAGTTATGTGCTTGGTGATGCCAGCCGCTTTCAGCCAGTTCTTCAGCGGAGTCTGGGTAAGGCTATCGTTAAAGCCAATGAACACCTTGTCAGTAGGCTTGCGGTTCTCATCTTCATCATTGAAGCCTATCAGTTCCAAAGCCTCGTCGCTGATAGGATTGTTCACCAGTTCCTTGGTCTTCTGCATACGAAGCGTGACGTACATGCCACCGTCACCGTAGGGCTGAATCTTGTCCCATGTCAGCTGCTTGATGTCGCTCTTGCGGAGTCCAGTCAGACAAGAGAAGAGGAAAGCCTTTTTCAAGACCTCAGACGAGCATGGAGTATTGGCCAATTTTATGAGTTCATCCTTGGATAAGTGCTCTTTCTCAGTTGGAATGGTATCGATGCGCTCCAAGAAGCCGTTGGGATTCTCCATAATCTTGTGCTCCCTGTAGGCGGTATGGAGTACGGCACGGAAGGTGGACCAATAGCCTGCAACACTATTGATGTGCAATTTGTGTTCTGTGTGGATGGTCTGCGGAGCGTTTAGAAGATACTCACGGAACTTGTTACACAGGTCTACGTTGATTTCGTCAAAGCGGCACTTGTCGTTACAGAAACGGGCGAAGTGCTTATAGACATGCTGCCACTTGCAGTTCTTCTTATCTGCCTTCTGCTTGAAGTAGGCAAGAAAGTCGCCTTTCATTTTTTCACGGTCAAAGAAATCGTACCTTTCATTGACTATGGACTCATAGCGACGGCAGCGGAGGGCTTCTGCCTTCTCACGCATACGGTCGTTGTAGTCCTTCTCACGTTGCGACTTCGGCTTGGCATAGATGTAGATGCCGAGCGATTCATGGCGCATGACCTTCATAGTGGACTCGTCCCTATAGCCAGGGTAGTAGTCGAGATAGAAGGAAAGCTGTTCTCCGCCTTTGATTTTCCGTGTGCGGAGGCTCACGGTCTTACAAATGTTACTCATAATACAATTTTTATAGTTTTACAATTCAATGAATACTGATGGCTGTTGTCAGCTTTGGGGGCACAAAGTAACTGAATGATGTACCCGTGACGATGAAAACTTATCGTAACTTGTGAATAATTGGGGAATAACTGGATTTCGCTCAAAAACAAGGATGTAAGTTCTGTTTTCCACCGTCATTGAATCCGATAAGAGCCGAATTTAGCCAGTCTGTTGGCCATAACCTTTTCAATTTCTTCTTTGACGATGAGGTTTTGGACACCAACTTTCACCTTTGTGAGGTTGTTTGTCTTGACGATAATACAGATGTTGCTCTTGGTCATGCCGTACTTCTCGGCAGCTTCGGCCGTTGTGCAGTAGGTATCACTCTTCTTCAGATCTGGATGATATATCTCGTCAAGATGTATCTTTGAATAGTAAGTTTTGCCATATTCTCTCTTGGTGGGAATATGGCGACGGTATACTTGGGAGCGCAAGGATTCCTTGGTAGTGGAATATAATGTTTCTGCCTCCTCTGTGGTGAGCCACTCTGTCAGAGATTCTATCTCGGCAGTAACGCCAAATAGTTCATCCATGTGTTTTCGGCTATAATAGTTCTTGCCAGCAATCTTACACATGGGGATGTTGTTTCTCTTGGCAGAAGCATAGAGCCATGACTTCTTTACCTTGTAGATATCCATGACAGCCTCGCCAGAGATATAGTCAAGTGTTTCGGAGTACCTCATTGGTGATTCGCCAATCTGGTTCTTGTCTTTCTTTGATGAAGAGGAAGATGACAAATGGGACGGTTTCTTGCTTGCTTCCTTTGATGAAGCACCAGGCATTACTCTATGATAAGGATTTACTGCAAACATTTTCTCGATGTCACTCTTGCGGACAAGAGCCATCCGGCTGCTCAGCCGTGAAGCTGGCAACTTCCCTTGTTCAACAAGTTTATAGACATACTGACGGGTACAGCCAAGAAGGATAGCTGCTTTGGAAAAGGTCAGGTACTCCTGCTGCTGGAGTCCTATCGCAGGTTCAATAGCTCGAAGGAAATCCCTTTGTCTCTTTTTCTTGCTCTCCTTTGCTTGCTCGGCACATTCCTCCGAACAGTACTTTTGCATTCCGCTGTTTGTGGTGAAAACCTTGCCACAATAAGCGCATTTTCTGGTCTTTGGCATACTTGCGATATTTATGGGTTCAACATTCTTTTTGCTGTACCTCTCCGCAAGTAATCACAAGTAAACTATCGACAACCTTTGTCAAACTTTTCCACGATATTGCTTTTCTCAAAAGTGGGTCATAAAAACGTCAACTCTTGTAACCTGTCGTCAACTCTTGTCAACTCTGTCCACGATATGGCAAAAAAATAGCCTCGTAAATTCCCTGCGGTAGAAATACGTTGCAAAATTAACGGGAATTTCCGAAGCAACCAAAAACAGCTTCTGAAGTGTTAAAATCTAAAAGCGGTTGATTTACACATATTTATCTCTATATGTTTTTCATTGTTTGTGGTTGTTTAAAGGGCTCTAAATACAGCCTTTGAATGCATAATCTCCAATACTTGTAACAGAATTAGGAATGGTAATTGATGTCAAGCCTGAACAATATTTGAATGTATAATCTCCAATACTTGTAACAGAATTTGGGATGGTAATGGAAGTCAAGCCGGAACATTCATAGAATGCAAAATCTCCAATACTTGTAACGGAATTTGGAATGGTAATTGAAGTCAAGCCGGAACAGCCTCTGAATGCCTCATCTCCAATCCTTGTAACTGAATTTGGGATGGTAATTGAAGTCAAGCCGGAACAGCCATAGAATGTCCATTTTCCAATACTTGTAACAGAATTAGGTATGGTAATTGAAATCAAGCCGGAACAATTTTCGAATGCCTCCTCTCCAATCCATGTAACGGAATTTGGGATGGTAATTGAAGTCAAGCCGGAACAGTCTTCGAATGCCCCATATCCAATACTTGTAACAGAATTAGGTATGGTAATTGAAATCAAGCCGGAACATTTATAGAATGCCTCCTCTCCAATACTTGTAACGGAATTTGGAGTAATCGTATTTTTGCATCCAGCAATAAGTGTATTTGTTCTTGTTTCTATAATTGCCTTACAATTGTCTCGACTATCATAAAATTGATTCATTTTATCAACCGTAATAGTCGTTACATTTTTAGTTCCACCAAATGCCATGTCTCCAATACTTGTAACAGAATTTGGAATGGTAATGGAAGTCAAGCCGGAACAGCCACGGAATGCACTCCCTCCAATACTTGTAACAGAATTGGTAATGTTTATTGAAGTCAAGCGGTAACAGTCATAGAATGCCTCATCTCCAATACTTGTAACGGAATTGGGAATGGTAATTGAAGTCAAGCCGGAACAGAATAAGAATGCACTCTCTCCAATACTTGTAACGGAATTATCAAATTTAATAACACCCTTT
>JAKSJB010000009.1 GCA_024398475.1 Bacteroidaceae bacterium
AGAGCACAACCTTGCCAAGGTTGGGGTCGCGAGTTCGAGTCTCGTTTTCCGCTCACAAGTAGGACTTAGACAATTTGTCTAAGTCTTTTTTTATAGAAATAATACTGTAATAATAAAGCCATCTCATTTTGAGATGGCTTTATTATATATTTGATGTCTGGATTTATTTAAACTAATTAGCCAAATCTGACATGAACTTCACTCTAACTAATCTTACTTCATCCTCAGAAATATCGCTGCTGAGGTTATCGAGGGCAGTATCAATGTCATCTGTATCGCTTTCGAGGAAGTAGTCATAAATCTCATCGACCTTATCTTCATCAATTTCTTCTTCAATAAAGTAGTCTATGTTGAGTTTTGTGCCGCTATAAACGATGGCTTCGATGTCTTCTATGAGTTTGTCGAATTCGATACCTTTTGCTATTGCAATGTCGTAGAGTGACTTTTGAAGGTCAATACTTTGTATGATGCTGATCTTCTGAAGCGATTTATTGGCAACTGTCCTGACTCTCATGTCGGTAGGACGTTCAATTTCGTTTTCTTCAACGTGCCGCTTGATGAGTTCCACAAATTCCTTTCCGTATCTTTTTGCTTTTCCTGCACCAACTCCAGGTATGTTGTTCTGAAGTTCTTCCAATGTAATTGGATAGTACGTAGTCATAGCATCGATAGATGGGTCTTGGAAAATAACATAAGGAGGTACGTCGTATTTCTTGGAAAGTTTTTTTCTAAGGTCGATAAGCATCTTATGGAGTGTTTCATCAACAGTTCCAAGTGTTTCCATCGAATCATCAACGACAACATCATCGAACTCATTGTCTTCAACAATCATGAATTTTACTTGCTTCTTGATGAATTTTCTGCCCTTATCCGTAATCTTTAACAATCCGTAGTTATCGACATCCTTGCGTAGGAAACCTTCAAGCATAGCCTGATTCAGTACTGCACTCCAATATGGAAATTCATGGTTCTTGCCCATGCCGAATATGTCAATCTGTTCGTGCTTATGGTTAAGAATGGTTTCTGTATCATTACCACGCAGTACATCAATTACATATTCAATCTTGAAATTCTCCTTTATTGCATCTATGGCTTTAAGTGCCAAAAGTAAATCCTTTGTGGCATCAACCTTGACCTTAGGGTTACGGCAGTTGTCACAGCAGCCACAGTTGTCTTCCTTATATTCTTCTCCGAAATAGTGGAGAATGAGTTTGCGACGGCAGACAGAGGATTCGCAGTAGTTGGCAGTTTCCTTGAGTAACTGCTGACCGATCTCCTGTTCGGCAACTTTCTTGCCTTCCATGAATTTCTCCAGTTTCTGTATATCCTTATGCGTATAGAATGCGATACATCTACCTTCGCCACCGTCGCGGCCTGCACGACCTGTCTCTTGATAATATCCTTCAAGGCTCTTTGGTATATCATAGTGAATGACGAATCTCACGTCGGGCTTGTCAATACCCATTCCGAAGGCAATAGTTGCAACGATGACATCAATACGTTCCATGAGAAAATCATCCTGGGTGGCATTGCGGACATTGGTTTCCATGCCGGCATGGTATGCTGCAGCCTTGATGTCGTTCTCAGTAAGAATCTTTGCCAAGTCTTCCACTTTTTTTCTGCTCAGGCAGTAGATAATTCCACTTTTGTTTGGATTGGCTTTAATAAATTTAACGATATCCTTGTCAATATCCTTTGTCTTCTGACGTATTTCATAGAAGAGGTTTGGACGATTGAATGATGCCTTGTATTCGGTGGCATCAGGCATGCCCAGATTCTTCTTGATGTCTATTCGAACCTTGTCGGTTGCTGTAGCAGTAAGAGCTATTATCGGTGCTTGTCCAATTTCGTCGATGATAGGACGTATACGTCGGTATTCCGGACGAAAATCATGTCCCCATTCGGAGATACAATGTGCTTCATCTATAGCGAAGAACGAAATCTTAACGGTTCTTAGGAAATCAACATATTCTTGTTTTGTCAAGGATTCCGGCGCAACGTATAACAACTTGGTCTGTCCCGACATAATATCTTCCTTAACTTGCGTGATGCTGGCTTTGTTAAGGGAAGAGTTTATGAAATGTGCTACATTGTCGGTTTCACTAATATGCTTAATGGCATCAACTTGATTTTTCATCAAGGCGATAAGTGGTGAAATAACAATCGCAGTACCTTCCATCAGTAATGCAGGTAGTTGGTAGCAAAGTGATTTGCCACCACCTGTAGGCATCAATACAAAAGTGTCCTTTTCTTTTAAAAGGTTTTTGATGATGGCTTCCTGATCTCCTTTGAAAGTGTCGAATCCAAAATAGTATTTCAAGGATTCCTGCAATGTCATTTTCTTTTTCATATTATTTGTATAATGGCAATGTTAATCTTATGAAATTATTGTGCGTTGGCTATACGGTTGATGGACTTGTCCAATTGCTGTTTCGCGTATTCAAGCGTGATACTCAGTTTTTTAGGCTTCGTAGATGGAGATTCAAACATCTTTTCCATCATGATGGCTTCAACAATGGCGCGAAGTCCACGTGCTCCTAGTTTGAACTCGATGGCCTTGTCAACAATATAGTCAAGAACTTCTGGATCGAATGACAGTTTTGTCCCGTCGAGTTCGAATAGACGGATATATTGCTTAACAATAGAGTTCTTAGGTTCTGTGAGTATATTTTTTAGAGCATTCCTATCTAGTGGTTCCAAGTGGGTGAGGATAGGCAGGCGTCCAATGATTTCAGGAATAAGTCCGAATGACTTTAAATCCATAGGTGCAATATATTGCATAAGATTGGACTTGTCTACGTGTGCAGTATTTTCAATGGCATCAAAACCAACCACATGTGTATTCATTCGTTGTGCAATCCTGCTTTCAATGCCGTCGAATGCACCGCCACAGATAAACAATATATTACGTGTGTCAACTTGAATGAATTGTTGTTCAGGATGTTTTCTTCCTCCGTATGGTGGAACATTGATGACAGATCCTTCAAGCAGTTTTAGTAGACCTTGTTGAACACCTTCGCCACTTACATCCCGTGTGATGGAAGGATTGTCACTTTTTCGTGCAATTTTATCTATTTCATCTATAAAGACAATTCCTCTTTCTGCTATTTTCGGGTTGTAGTCGCATTCTTGCAACAAACGCGACAGAATGCTTTCAACATCTTCACCGACATATCCTGCTTCAGTAAGTACTGTGGCATCGACAATAGTGAAAGGGACTACAAGCATTTTTGCTATAGTACGTGCAAGTAAGGTCTTTCCTGTACCCGTACTACCAACCATTATGATGTTGGACTTCTCAATTTCTACGTCGTTTTCCTTTTTGCCGGTAGATTCGTAGTTCAGTCGCTTGTAGTGGTTGTAGACAGCCACAGACAAGGCAATTTTAGCGGCATCCTGACCGATAACATATTGGTCAAGGTGCTCTTTTATCTCACATGGCGTAGGCAATTTGGAAATCATAGTATCCTTTTGTGCCTTTTTTGCAGTGTTCTTTTGAACAACTTCATAGGCTGCCTGTGCACAATCATCACAGATGAATCCATCTAAACCGGTGATGAGCAGATTGACTTCCTTACTTGTGCGTCCACAGAATGAACATCTCTGTATATTTTGTTTCATATGCTGTTTACTGCTTTCTAACAAGAACCTGGTCAATCATTCCGTATTCTTTTGCTTCTACAGCAGTCATCCAATAATCACGGTCTGAATCCTGCCATACTTTGTCGAATGCCTGATGAGAGTGGTCTGCGATTATTGTATATAATTCCTTTTTGAGTTTCTGAATTTCCCTTGCTGTGATTTCAATGTCACTAGCCTGTCCCTGTGCTCCTCCCATTGGTTGGTGAATCATGATGCGTGAATGAGGTAGCGCACTGCGTTTTCCTTCTTTTCCGGCTACCAACAAAACTGCAGCCATAGATGCAGCCATACCTGTGCAGATAGTCTGGACATCACTCGAAATGAATTGCATGGTATCATAGATTCCGAGACCGGCATACACACTTCCGCCTGGAGAGTTTACATACACACTTATGTCCTTACTGTTATCAACAGAGTCAAGATAGAGCATCTGTGCCTGAAGTACGTTGGCGGTATAGTCGTTTATTTCTGTGCCTAAAAAAATGATTCTGTCCATCATCAGGCGTGAGAATACGTCTAGTTGGGTGACATTAAGTTGTCTTTCTTCAAGTATGTAGGGATTAAGGTATCCTGATTGTGCTTTTACTACGTCATCAAATACTTGGCTGTTAATTCCAATATGCTTGGTTGCATATTTTCTAAAGTCTTCTATCATGTTCATTATAATTTGTTGGGTATGAATCAATCTTTCTTTAGGCAAAGTTATATATAATTTTGCATCTACCAAATAAAAACAATACTTTTTTTCTCAATTTTACAATTTTTATTACTGAAATTCTTTTCGTGATAAAGATAACTGTAAAAAAAGTAGTTGCAATACAGAAAAACCGCATGTCAAAATATGATTTGGCATGCGGAAATATCATTACTTATGATCAACGTATAGCAGAAAAGTCGGATATATCTGCTAACGGTTGTTACTTCTTGATATTGATGAGGTAAACTTTGTCGTGCTGGTTGTATGTCGCAGTGACACAGAGTTTGCCGTCAGCAGTAGTTCCGACAGTTGTTTTTACCGCAGGGTCAGATGCTGTTGCTTCAACCTTAAGATTGTTTGTGCTGCCGATACTTGGACAGTCAACAGCATAATGCATTACGTCGCAATAACCATTTTGCTCATTAGAGCGTATAGGTGTGGCTGGTATTGTCAGCGACTTGCCGTTTACCTTTATATCGACAGTAGGAGGCAAAGTACGTTCTAATTGCTTGTTCTTGTTTGAGAATGCAATTCCGTGTAGGTCGAACAATGGTGCCCCTTCTCCTGTGTTACTTACTACGAGATAGATAGCATGTTTCCCTTTGAGACCTTCAACGGCTTTTGCAACATCTGCAACGAATTTTGTAGATTTCTGTGCTGTTCCTGCAGGAATATTGATAGTTGCGATTTTCTTTCCGTTCCAAGTCTTGTTTGCATAAGGTCCGTCGAGCATGATGTCAATAGAGAATGCTTCGGTAGTACGTGGTGTGAGGAATAGGTTGATTTTAGTTTGGTTGCCTTTCTTTGCACCAGCAAAGGCTTTTATGCCTTTGGTAGCCTTACTTAGTCCACCGAATCCAAAATACTTGAAACCGATGATGCCACCACCATTTATACCTGCAAGATCCATGTTGTTGTCCCACCAATCCCATGTATCGCGCATCCATTGTGGATTAGACATATAACAAGCATAGCCTGCAGAATAGTATGCGTAAGGATCAAGACCGAATATGTGGAAACCTTCAGATGTAACTTCGGCACCGTTATATACGTTTCCTTTTGAATCCTTTGCATTCCATATCTTGTTTTTTGCATAAGGGTCATAGCCATAAATGCGCACTGTACCTCCGTCTGCAACTGATTTCTGGTCCCATTCAATCTTGACAGGAGCAACCATTGCCTGGCGTGCATATCCGAAACCACGTGGTGGACGATGATAGAATACATACCACTGACCATTAATTTCCTGAAGGCTTCCATGAGTGTTGTGAGCAGAGTTGCTTGTGATAAGTTGACTTCCGTCTTCATTAGGAACAACTCCACGGGAATCTACCAATACACCTCCGCTGCGCCAAGGACCGAGTGGGGAATCACCGAATGCATAGCGAAGTGCAGAATTAGTGCTGCCAAGTCCATAGTCGGGACCTGAATAGCCCGAGAAGACCATAACATATTTATTTCCTACCTGACGTATTGATGAGGCTTCGAAGAAATTGAAGTCGCCAGGCTTCTGTCCTTTGTACAATGCAGGGAATTCAGTCCCTTCTGGATCCATAGGCATTCCAAATCTGCGGCTTGCAGGAATGAAAGGGTCAACAGGTTGTGTTCCTGGGCGTACGGAGTACATTGTATTTTGGTCGAGTTGAGCTGCAGTAGAATGTTGGAATCCCCAAAAACCGTATGCGCGGAAACCAATATTGAAATCAGGATCTTTAGGATCTGTGATATTTTCAACGAAGATAGAAGGGTCGAAACCGAGACAACTGCCTTCTACTGCACGTCTTCCGTCTCTGGTTGCATTGATGACTCTGTATGGTCCGTCAGGACGGTCACTTTTTGCAATTATACCGATACGTCCGTTTCCGCGGCTGTGAGGATATAGATAATATTCCTTCTTTCCATCCTTTCCTTTTACTTCTACAAGGTCTGGAGCATACATGACATCCCATTGGTTGTCAATGTGATATGTGAAGATTGGACCTTCATCTTTCCAACTACCCAAATCTTCTACCGGAGCAGACCACATACGGATGTCTGGACCGCAATAACTACCGAAACGTACATCATGTGAGCCTATGATATATGCACGGAAATGACCTGGATTGTCTGGGTCTTCAAAGACTCGTGGTTCACCATCAGGAACGTGTTCCCATAATGGAAGATACGGATTACCTGCTCCATGAAAAACATACTCTTGCTGAGATGTGTTCTGTGCATTCATTGTGCTTCCTCCAAAATTAGTTACGGATAGCACTGTGGCTGTAGCCATAAGTGCGAGTACATGCCTTTTTTTTGTTAGTTTGTTAATCATTTTAGTTTCTATTAAGTTATGGTTGAACTGTCGTGTAAAATATTTTCAGTTGCAAAGATAGGCAATCTTTTCCGTATCATCAAATAAAAGTCAATTTATATGATAAAGTTTCTCAAGTACTCACTATATATGGTTCTCAATTCTTAAAAAAAGTGAAACACAGGTTATAATAATCATGTGAATAATAGTTTTTTTGTACCTTTGCATAATAAATAATAATCACGTAAGTATTAAGTACTGGATTTTGAAGATTGTTTTAGTCATACTATTTATACTGTTCCCCCTGGATTTCTATGCTCAGAATGAAGTGAAACTTATTTTTGCAGGCGAGGTCAATGCAGGAAATAACTATAATGTAAAGAATCATCCAATAGCCGATGTTGACCGTTTGTTTGTAAATGTCAGGAACGAACTGAAATCGGGCGCTGTTTCTTTTGCAACCCTGGGTACAGTATTGATAGATGTAGCAGGAACACCCAATAAGGTTAATCAAAAAGGGGCTCACCGTCTTATTCGTGTTCCACAGTCTTATGCCTCCAGTCTGAACAGATGTGGCTTTAAGGTCATGAATTTAGCAAACAGCCATATAGCCGACTACGGCGTGGAAGGTTTGCAGACCACGTCATGGGCAATGCGTGACAACAATATAGAATATGCCGGTCTTAAGGCGATAAAGGAATTTACCATATTCGAACGTGAGGGCCTGAAATATGGCTTTGTAGCGTTCGGAACCAGTGTTCATGCCCCCTCTATGGCAGATTCGACATTGATACGAAAAGTTGTAACAGGTCTTGACGAACAATGTGATATCGTTGTCGTGGCATTCAGTATTAATGAAACGGCTTTCAATACTGCAGGTGGGATAACATATGCCTCTGGTAAGAATAAGTATATGGATAATGCCCGTAAGTTTGCTCATACATGTGTGAATGCTGGCGCAGATGTTGTATATGGCAACGGACATGGTTCACTTCAGCCGATAGAACTTTATGATGACCGCTTAATCCTATATGGTTTGGGAAATTTTTGTACACCGTTTGGAACAAGTTTTGTAGGTGAGTCTAGGGTGGCTCCACTTATTGAGGCTAACTTTTTCCTTGACGGAACCTTTGTTTCCGGCCGAATTCTGTCATATCGGCAACTTAATGCCAATGGACCCCAGCCTGATGCAACACGTGAGGCTGTCAGAATAATTAAAAGTCAGACCAATCATAAGTTCCCGAAATCTTTGCTTAAAATCGGTAATGACGGAACAATTAAGAGTGATTCAGAATCAGCCTATGCTGTAGCCATGCGTCTTTTGCATGAAGCGGAACGACATAAAGGACGCCCGTATCGATTAGGTGCAACCGGTCCTTATGCATTTGACTGCTCTGGCTTTACTGGATATATATTTGCAAAGATGGGAATCAAATTGCAACGGACCGCAGCCGCCCAATACACTATGGGACATGCTGTAGATAGAAAAAATCTACGTCCGGGCGACCTGGTCTTTTTTACCCGTTCATCAGTACGTGGAGTAGGTCACGTAGGAATAGTATGCAGCGTGGACAAAAAGACCGGGTCGTTCAGATTCATTCATGCCAGTACGTCCAAGGGGGTGGCAATTGACAATTTCAGTACTTCGGCATATTATATCCGTAGATATGTTGGCGCACGAAGAATCTTGGACTGATAGATTATTTTTCTTCTTCTGCTATTACCAACTTGTATCCCTTTCCGTGGACATTCAGAATTTCCACGTTTGGATCGGCCTTGAGATGCTTGCGTAGTTTTGTGATGTACACGTCCATGGACCTTGCATTGAAGTAGTTGTCGTCAATCCAAATGGCGCGTAGGGCATAATCACGTGGCATAAGTTCATTCATCTTGTTGCAGAGGAGTTTCAGAAGATCCGATTCCTTGGTCGTTAGTTTTTCTGTCTTATCATTGATAGACAAAGTCTGTTTCTGTGAATCGAATGTGAATTTTCCAAGCGTATATACTATTGCCTCCCTGCTTTTCTGACCGCGTACCCTTCTTAGAATGGCTTCAATACGGAATACAACCTCTTCCATAGAGAAAGGCTTTGTGATATAGTCATCTGCCCCAAGTTCGAATCCAGCCTTAACGTCATCGCGCAAAGTCTTGGCGGTAAGGAACATGAATGGAACATTGACATTGATTTCCCTAATCTTTGATGCAAGGGTGAAGCCATCCATCCTAGGCATCATGACATCAAGAATACAGAGATCATACTGATTTTCCTGAAATGCATCATAACCTTCCTGGCCATCAATGCAGAGGTCAACTTTAAAGTTCTTTGCTTCAAGATATTCACGTAGAAGCATACCTAAATTTTCGTCGTCTTCGCATAAAAGAATGCGTGAATCGTCAAATCTTTCTTCCATAATCTTATTTATTTTAGTAATTTGGTTATCAGTGGATTATATTCAATACTTTTTGCTATTCATACAATGGTAGACGAATGGTGAATTTTGTACCAATACCCAATTCGCTTTCTGCAGTAATAGTACCCTTGTGCTCACGTATGATTTTCTTTACATAAGCCAAACCGAGTCCGAATCCCTTTACATCATGTCTGTTGCCAGTGTGTACACGGTAAAACTTGTCAAATATCTTTTTCAAATCATCACGTTTAATTCCGATGCCATTGTCCTGTATGCTGATGCACACATAGCGGTTTTCATTCCATGTTGAAAGTTTCAGTTCCAACTGTGTATCTTCCCTTTTGTATTTGACCGCATTGTCCATTAGGTTGAATACCACATTAGTAATATGCATCTCGTCAACGTATGCAGCAGATTTCTTGGCTTTCAGGTCAGAAATGATTTTTCCTCCGTTCTTTTCCACCTTGAGAGTAAATGTATGAATGACGCCGGCAATAAGTTCATTCATGTCAATATCCTTAAGGTTGAGATTGGCACGTTGATTTTCATACATTGAAAGTTGCAGTACTTTTTCCACCTGGAACCTAAGCCTTTTGGTTTCGTCGTTAATTGTATTTACAAGCCGTGACGTAATTTTAGGGGTTTTTGTCACGGAGTCATCACTCAACATTTGGGCAGCAAGTGATATGCTTGATAGTGGAGTCTTGAACTCATGAGTCATGTTGTTGATAAAGTCATTCTTCAATTCTGCTAATTTCTTCTGTCGGAAAACCAATACCAAGGTGACGATGAAGGTGATGAGAAGTATTATTGTAAATATGAGTGAAGGTAAGATAAATCTAATGGATTGGTTGGAATACTTTTCCAATTCAGGAAAATGCACTTTCAGTACAGCCGCTTTCTGTGCGGGTTCGTCACTAAATAGAATATGTGTAAATGCGAGTTCTTCACCTGTCGCTTCATAATCAGGACATTGGTACAATAATACACCGTTGGATGTCCTGACGTTGAAGTGATAGTGTAGGTTTATTCCGGCATTAGAGAATTCGCTTTTCAATATTTGATCCAATCTTTGGAAATCTATTCGTTCATTAAGCGGTCTGTCACTGGCAGTAAACATCATGCTATATGTGACTTCGGCAACTAGTTCACGTAGATATAGGTGGTGCTTGTTTATTACTTCCTGAAGTTTGCGTGATTTGTCTCCAGTCTGCGGTTTCTGGATTCTGGTGTAATATTTGTCACGGAATGTTTTAGGAATATATGTCAGCGAAGTGTCAATTTGATGTATTCTGCTGGATTGTATTGTAGTAGTGTCCAGATTTATACGGGCGCTTTTTGAAGGAGCAGCCCCTTGCTCTATGTATAGAGCCGCTTCGTCTAGTTCTATTTGTCGTGCAGCCTGATTGAGACACCTGGTAACGGTCTCGTCAAAATGCTGACGGCGTAAGTCCAGTACTTCCTGAATGTAGTGAACCTGCATTGCAAGTAGGCAGGCAAAGGAAATACCCATTACTATCGCCAAAATCGTTATGGTTGATTTCTTCATTTTGCTATTGTATCAGAATTCTGATTCAAAGGTATATCTTTTTGTTTAAGTGAATAATAACTATTTAGTGGTATTTATGAAAATAAATAAAAAAAAGCCAACATTTAACAAATGTTGACCTTTTGGTTTTAATTTGAATAAGTAATAGTTATTCTTCGTCCTTGTTCTGTGCTTCAAATTCCTTCATCAACTGCTGCTGCAGATCTGTAGGTACGAGTTCGTAGTTAGAGAATTTCATAGAGAAGGAAGCACGACCACCTGTTAGTGAACTCAATGTCGTTGAGTAGTTGGAGAGTTCTTTCAAAGGTATCTTTGCACTGAGAGTATCGTAGCCATTAGCACTTTCGCTACCCACAATCATACCGCGGCGCCCCTGAAGATCACTCATCACGTCACCCATCTTATCACTTGGAGTGATTACCTCGACATCGTAGATAGGTTCAAGAAGTTTAGGACCTGCACCCTTGAATGCTTCGCTGAATGCGTTACGTCCTGCAAGCATGAATGAAAGTTCGTTAGAGTCAACTGGGTGCATCTTTCCATCATATACGATAACACGTACATCGCGTGCATAACTACCGGTCAGCGGACCTTGTTCCATGCGTCCCATAATACCTTTAAGTATAGCAGGCATGAATCGTGTGTCAATAGCACCGCCGACTACAGAGTTGATGAATACCAATTTTCCGCCCCATTCAAGGTCAACTTCTTCCTTGCCTTTAAGCGCAATCTTGAATTCCTGACCGCCAAACTTATATACAGTAGGGTCAGGCATTCCTTCAACGTAAGGTTCTACGATAAGGTGAACTTCGCCAAACTGACCGGCACCACCGGACTGTTTTTTGTGGCGGTAATCTGCACGTGCAGCCTTTGTGATAGTCTCACGATAAGGAATCTTTTGGTCTTCAAACTTAATCTTGATGTTTTCATTATTCTCCATTCGCCACTTCAGAGTGCGGAGATGGAACTCGCCTTGACCCTTAATCAAAGTCTGCTTCAATTCCTTACTTTGCTCAAGAATCCATGTAGGGTCTTCCTGTGACATCTTTTGAACTGCAGAAATCATCTTTTCTGTATCGGCTTCATTTTCAGCCTTGAGTGAACGGATATACTTTGGTTCAGGATATTTGACAAGTTCAAACTTCCAGTCGCAGTCTTTGCCTACAAGTGTATTACCGGTGCGTACATCCTTGAGTTTAGTTGTACAGCCAATATCTCCGGCAACAAGTTCCTCAACCTTCTGACGGTTAGAGCCGGCACATACGAACAACTGTGCAATACGCTCCTTGCTTCCTCGATCAGAGTTGGTAAGGTCGTCACCCTCATGTACCTTACCGCTTAGCACCTTAAAGTATTGAACTCCACCGATATGTGGCTCATTGGCAGTCTTGAAGAAGTATAATGCAGTAGGACCGTTTGAGTCTGGTTTTACAACAGTTCCGTTTGTACTTTCAACTGCAGGCATTTCATCAACGAATGGAACAACGTTACCAAGGAATTCCATCATACGTCGTACACCCATATCTTTTACTGCACATACGCAGAATACAGGGAACATACCTCTTGCAGCCAAACCTTTGCGGATACCTTCACGACATTCGTCTTCGCTGAGGTTTTCGTTTTCGAAGAACTTTTCCATCAGTGTCTCGTCGTTTTCAGCAGCAGCCTCAATTAATGCACGATGTAGTTCCTGTGCTTTTTCGAGTTGGTCAGCAGGAATATCTTCGATGATAGGAGCACCGCCTTCAGGTTTCCATGAATACTTCTTCATAAGAAGCACGTCAATGAATGCGTTGAAGTTAGGACCTTCGTTTATAGGATATTGTACTTGAATAATCTTATTGCCGTACAGTTCGCGGAGTTGTTCAATACAATTGTTGTAATCACATTTTTCGTGGTCAAGTTGGTTAATAAGGAAAATAGCAGGTTTGCCGAGTTTTTCTGTGTATCGGAAATGGTTCTGAGTTCCGACTTCAACACCAGTGGCACCATTGATAAGCAATACTGCAGTATCTGTAACTGTAAGTGCAGCCATGGCAGCACCAACAAAATCATCAGAACCAGGACAGTCAATAAAGTTAAGTTTCTTTCCGTTCCATTCTGTATGGAATACTGTTGAGAATACGCTGTAGCCGTATTCTTGTTCTACTGGAAAATAGTCGCTCACGGTATTCTTTTGAGTGATTCTACCGCGGCGACTGATGACGCCTGCCTCAAATAAAAGGGTCTCGGTGAGGGTAGTCTTACCAGCACCGTCATTACCAAGGATGGCAATGTTCTTGATTTGGTTTGATTGATAAACTTTCATATAACTTAATTTTAAGGATTATAAGTATGGTATTAAGTCTCATACTGAGGAAACAATTGAAAATGTCTCCCTTTGTAATTGGGCGCAAATTACATAAAAATCATGAGATGACAAACTGTTTTATCAATTAATTTTGATAAAAACCATATTTTAGATGTGTTTTTAATAATTTTTATAGAAAACGGAGGCTATTTGTATGTGCAAAGTCAGTACCCATAGACTTTTCACACAATCATGAGGTCTGCCATAATCTGATTGGAAATGTAAATCCCTTCTTTTGAAAGAGACAGAATCTTTGTCTTGGAATTAAGTATCAGAGTGCCGTCATCGAGATATTTCTGAGCCGTTTCCAAACAATACTCATATCGCTTGTTCCCGCAGTTTTTTCTCAGTTTTTCTAAGTCAAGGCCTTCCGCTGTCCTCAGACGAGTCATTATTTGTTCGTTGTATTGTTGATCGTCTGTCAAATCTTCTGTTGATAATACGTTTTTATTGTTTTCGATACCATTGATATAAGAATAGATGTCACTTACATTCCAATGTCGGGAGTGTCCGTCGAAAGAATGCGCTGCAGCACCTAATCCGAGGTAAGGAGTGTGATTCCAATAACCGGAATTATGACGGGAATGGTAATTAGGTAAGCAGAAGTTTGAAATCTCATAATGTTTGAATCCCGCGAGATTCAGTCTCCCGATGAGATGCCTGTACATTTCCAATGACGTCTCTTCATCTATTTCCCTGATACAACCTTTTTCCAACAATGAATATAGTACTGTACCTTCTTCGTACATCAATGAATATGCAGATATGTGCTGGACGTTCAGCAGTAGAGCCTGCTGTATGTCGAAGTCCCATTCTTCAATACTTTGTTCAGGAAATCCGAACATCAAGTCCATACTGATGTTGTCGTATCCGTTTTTCTGTAAAAGATGGATGGCATCAATAGCCTGTTCTGCAGAGTGTCTTCTGTTGATGAACCGCAGTCTTTTATTGTTGAAAGTCTGAATTCCCAAACTGATTCTGTTAAATGGCAGTATTCTCAACTCCTGGATGTATTCGTCTGTCACATCATCAGGATTCATTTCAATAGTAATTTCTGCATTAGGTGCTATTTCATACACATTATATATATAGTGTATTATAAGTGCCAGTTGCTTTGTATCGAGTTGCGAAGGAGTCCCACCCCCAAAATAGATACTGTTGATACACTCTCCGTTAAGGTATTCCTTTCTTGTCTCCATCTCTTTGCATAAGGCCTCAACGTATCTTTGACGCAGCGGCAGGGATGTCGTAGAGTAAAAGTCGCAGTATATGCAGCGACTTTTGCAGAAAGGAATATGTATGTAGAGTGAGGCCATAATTAAATATATAAAAAAAACCTGTGACTTTTGGTCTACAGGTTTCAATTCTCTCAGGTCTTACGACCTTAGTTTGCTGTGTGTAGCAACTTAATCTGTAAATTATTCAGCAACAACTGAATCTACAGCGAGAGTATCCTCAGCAAGAGTATCCTCAGCGAGAGTATCCTCTACTGCTACTGTATCTTCACAAACTGAATCGCAGAATGTAGAATCTACATCGTTCTTTTCAGTGTTGTTACCACAAGATGCGAAAGAAACAGCAACTACTGCTACTACTGCAACTAATAACTTCTTCATTTTCTTTAGTGATTTAAATTGTTAAACAATCATTTGCTTTTTAAAACCGCTGCAAAGGTATGACTTTTTTCAATATGTTGTTATCAATAATCATTTTTTTTTTGCAGAAATGTGAATTTTTTTTTGAAATCGATGTTTTTTGTCCAATAGAATTGAAAAAACAGATGAAAAAGTACGTTTTATGACGTATGTTGTATTTTTCCACTTAGTGTTTTGGGGAGATGGTCAACAAATTCAATGATTCTCGGAACCTTGTAGGATGCTGTCGCCTTCTTTACATAATTCTTCTGTTCAGTAATAAAACTGTTGTTAGGCTTACGTTTACTATCCAGTACTATAGTGGCCTTAACCACCTGTCCCCTCTGTTCGTCCCTTGCCCCCGTAACCGAACATTCCACCACATCCGGATGCGTGAGCAGTACGTTCTCCACCACTGCCGGTCCGATTCCGAAACCGCAGGATTTGATTATCTCGTCTTTTCTGCCTACATACCAATAATATCCGTCACCATCTAGGTATGCAATGTCTCCGGTGTGGTATTATGCGCACAATCGACTATATTATTGAGAAACGTCCGATTTGTAGTAAATTGAAAATCTATCCATATAGTCTTGACTTATGTATAACAGACCTGTTGTAATACTTTTGTCTCAAATCTTTTTGTATGAAATCCATATTTTTATATCTTTGCAGTTGAAATAAATGGTTAAAGTCAAAAACGTCGGCATTGAGACATCTCGTTTACAAGACGTTTATGGAAACTAATAAGAATATAATATATGAAACTGAAATTCAACCTTACAACTCAAATTGTGGTGGCTCTTGTCTTAGGATGTGTGGTAGGAATGCTGCTTCAGGGAAATGAGGAAATAGCAACCACATACATACAGCCAATAGGAACCATATTTCTCAATCTGTTGAAATTTATTGTAGTACCATTGGTGCTTATATCAATAGTCGTTGGCTTGATATCCATGAAGGACATTTCAGCACTTGGCCGTCTGGGACTTAGGACGCTGATCTATTTTATGGCGACAACACTTGTCGCTGTTGTTCTCGGACTTGCCGTATCAACATTGCTGAAAGACTTTTTCCCAATCGTAGATATAAATGTCGGACAGAAAACATGTGATGTGGATCATATTGATTTCATCAGTCAGATTGTAGATTTCTTTCCATGCAATGCTATCGAGCCAATCAGCAAGAACCTCATGATGCAGGTAATAGTAATAGCCTTGTTCGTAGGTTTGGCAATAGTAAAAGTCGGAGAAAAGGCAAAGCCGTTTGCCGAACTTCTTATAAGTCTTAATGAGGTGACAATCGCTATCTTGGGCTTTATCATGCGTCTGGCTCCAGTAGGAGTATTTTGTCTGCTATGTCCTGTAGTTGCAGAAAATGGTTCGATGATATTCGGTTCCTATGCCGTTTTGTTAGGCGTTGATTATTTATGTTTCTTCCTTCATGCCATTGTGGTTTATGCCTTGTGCGTATGGCTGATTGGAAAAATCCGTCCGTTCCATTTCTTCCACAAAATGTTCCCTGCCATGATGTTTGCTTTCTCAAGTGATTCGTCATTGGCAACCTTACCGGTTACTACTCAATGCTGCAAGGATTTGGGTGTTCGTTCAGGAATAGGTAATTTTGTATTGCCATTAGGAGCCACGATAAATATGGATGGGGTGGCGATATATCTTGGTGTTACAGCGGTGTTTATAGCCAAATGCTGCGGGATAGACCTTACATTCAGTCAATATGCGGCAATAGCATTTTCCAGTACAATAGCATCCATCGGAACCCCAGGTATTCCAGGAGGTTCGTTGGCATTGATGGCTATGGTGTTTGCATCCGGAGGAATTCCGGTCGAAGGAGTAGCAATAGCAGCAGGTATAGACCGTCTTGTAGATATGGGCCGTACCACAATGTCGATAACAGGAGACGCTTCGTGTGCCGTGATAATGGAAAATATGGAACGACGCTCAGAAGCCAAGTCGTTGGAAACTACCGTTTAGAGTACATGTCCTCGTAGTATTTTTCGTAGTCTCCGCTGGTGATATTATCCATCCATTCCTGATTGTCGAGATACCATTGTACGGTTTTTTCAATACCTTCCTCAAACTGAAGCGAAGGTTCCCAACCGAGTTCCCGCTGCAACTTCGTTGAATCGATAGCATATCTAAGGTCATGTCCTGCACGGTCAGTAACGTAAGTGATGAGATCCAAGTCTTCACCCTCCTTCCTTCCGAGCAGACGGTCAACGGTATTTATCAGGACCTTGATAATGTCGATGTTCTTCCATTCGTTGAAACCTCCGATGTTGTATGTCTCGGCAATTTTCCCGTTATGAAATATCGTGTCTATGGCTCTTGCATGATCCACCACATACAACCAGTCCCTTACATTTTCGCCTTTGCCGTAAACAGGAAGAGGACGGCGGTGACGTATGTTGTTGATGAAAAGAGGTATGAGTTTTTCAGGGAACTGATAAGGTCCGTAGTTGTTCGAACAGTTTGTTACAATCGTAGGCATACCATACGTGTCATGGAAGGCACGGACGAAATGGTCGCTACCAGCCTTACTTGCCGAGTAGGGTGAATGAGGCTGATATTTCAAGTCTTCGGTAAAGAACAGTTCACCATAGGCAAGATGATGCTTTCCGGATGAAGCAGTAGTAGTGAAAGGAGGCCTGATACCTTCAGGATGAGTCATCTCCAGCGCACCGTAAACCTCATCGGTGGAAATATGGTAGAAACGCTTGCCCTCATACTTTTCAGGAAGAGTCTCCCAATAGAGTTTTGCAGCCTGAAGCATTGACAGCGTACCCATAACGTTGGTACGAGCAAACGTGAACGGATCCTTGATGCTTCGGTCCACATGACTTTCTGCAGCAAGATGTATCACACCGTCCACATGCTCCTTGACCATGAGATTGTATATCGTATCAAAATCGCAGATGTCAGCCTTCACGAAAGTATAGTTGGGCCTGTCCTCAATATCCTTCAGGTTTGCCAGATTGCCGGCATAAGTCAACTTGTCCAGGTTGATGATATGATATTCAGGATATTTGTTTACAAAAAGGCGTACAACATGGCTTCCGATAAATCCTGCTCCACCTGTGATAATGATAGTTCTTTTCATATTATTCTATTTGCCGATTTATTCTATTTACCGATGCAATAGTAAGTAAAACCGTTTTCAGCGAGTTCACCTGAGTCATAGATATTTCTTCCGTCAATCACAACAGGCTGGTTCATGGCTTTCAGGACGACACTCCATGTAGGCATTCTGAATTGTTTCCATTCAGTAAGCATCAGTAGTGCGTCGGCATTGAGTACAGCCTCGTACATGTCGTTGCAATAGTAAACGCTGTCACCAATGCGTCGTCTGCATTCATCCATGGCAACAGGGTCAAAAACCTTTACGTTGCATCCGGCATCCTTCAGCAGTTTGATGATTACCAATGCCGTTGATTCTCTCATGTCGTCAGTCTCAGGCTTGAACGCAAGTCCCCAGACAGCAACGGTCTTACCCTTCAGGTCTCCGTTGAAATGCTTGCTGAGTTTGTTGAATACCACACTTTTCTGGAACTCGTTGACTTCCTCCACGGCCTTCAGAACCTTCATCTCATAACCTTCCTTTTCGGCGGTCTTGATTAGAGCCTTAACATCTTTTGGAAAACAACTCCCACCGTAGCCGCAGCCAGGATAGAGGAATTTGGTACCGATACGTGAGTCACTACCGATACCCTTGCGTACCATGTTGACATCAGCACCTACAATCTCGCAGAGGTTGGCAATATCGTTCATGAAGGATATACGTGTCGCCAACATTGAGTTGGCAGCATATTTAATCATTTCGGCAGATGGAATGTCTGTGAAGATGACACGGAAATTGTTGAGCAGGAACGGACGGTACAGTTTTGACATGAGTTCCTTCGCCTGTTCACTCTCCACACCCACTACTACGCGGTCCGGCGACATGAAGTCCTTTATAGCAGCACCTTCCTTGAGAAATTCAGGATTGCTTGCCACGTCAAACGGAATCTGTTCACCCCGTCTGTCGAGTTCTTCCTGAATGGCAGCCTTCACTTTCTTTGCCGTACCTACGGGTACCGTACTCTTAGTAACCAGAACCGTGTATTTCCTGATATTCTGTCCGAAAGTACGTGCTACAGCCAATACATACTGCAGGTCGGCACTTCCGTCTTCGTCGGGAGGAGTACCTACGGCAGAGAATACCACCGATACGTTGTCAAGGCATTCCCTTAGATCCGTAGTGAAGTGCAGTCTTCCTTCCTTCACGTTGCGGCTGACCATTTGGTCGAGTCCAGGTTCGTAGATTGGAACATTGCCATTCTGTAGTGAACGTATCTTCTCTTCGTTCACATCCACGCATGTAACATTAACGCCCATTTCAGCGAAACAAGTTCCGCTTACCAAACCGACATATCCAGTCCCGACTATTGCAATATTCATAGAAAAACGTAATTAATGATTCAACTTTCGCAAGTTTCTGGCTTGCTCAGTTTCAGGAGTTAAGTAGTTTTGGAGTTAAGGGAGTTAAGCATTGTAATGCCGTCAGCCATTAGCCATTGGCCATTGGCTTTCTCTAAGCCTTCGGCACTCCTTTGTGAAGATAAATCTTCAGCCGTCGCAAGCGAAGATACTCAATCTTCGCCCTACTTAACTACTGTCTCCTGACTACTTTTCTACTAAAAGTGAAGCCCAGCGAAACTTGTATTATTGATAATTAGCGTACAAAAGTAGTGAAAATATATGATATGGCAAAATATTTCGCAACAGTTTCTATGAAGCAAAACTTATCTTGTATTCATCAGCCAATCTGCGGAGGTTGATAAGGGCATAGCGGAGACGTCCGAGAGCCGTATTTATACTGACTCCGGTAAGTTGTGCAATCTCCTTGAAACTGAGGTCCTGGTAATATCTCATGCGGATTACTTCCTGCTGGTTTTCAGGAAGCATTCTGATTATTTCGTCAAGTCCGCAGAAAGTCTGCCTTTCGATAAATTCCGTTTCAGCGTTGTGCTCGTCGGCAATACTGGTATTGTTCAGTAAGTCAATCCCGCTTTCATCGTTGGAAACAGTCATCTCGTTTGCGGTATGCCTGAAGTAGTCGATGACAAGGTTATGGCATATTCTCATCACCCACGAAGCAAACTTCTGCTGCTCGGTGTATTTTCCCGACTGCAGGGTACTGATTATACGCATGAACGCATCCTGGAACAAGTCTTCTGCCAGTTCCTGATTCTTGACTGAGTAAAGGATATAAGTGAAAACCTTACTTTCGTACCTGTCCAATAATACATTGAACGCCTCACTATTGCCTCCGATATAAGAACTTACCAACTGCTCGTCGGTGAGTTTCTGCAATTTCTCCATTATGCAATTGTTTTAGTATGCTGCCCATTCCTGCTCCGACTTGACCAGCCGTTCATATATTTATTTCCCCGGCGGTCATTGTAGAACCATCAGTCAGCAATTGTTTCGCGTAATGTCTTTTCTATAGGCAATGTGGTTTAATTGGTTATTGTATTATTGTGATATTTTTACGAAATCGGCTGCAAATTAAAGCAACATTTGTGAAATATGCAAGTGATTTTGCCAAAAAATGTGATTTCAGACTGATTTTACACGAATTGCATGGACTTTTCGTACTTAAAACCACGCAGGAAATCAACTACACCCATACGTTTTTTCCCTGCTATCTGTAAGGTAAGTATGTTGATAAAGCCATCCTTGCATCTCACCTTCAGGTAGTTCTTCCCGTCACTCACGACAGCCCCGATTGGGAGTTCATCCTGCGGAGTCTCATCAGTCTTTTCTGTCTCGTAAATCTTCACGTCAACAGGTTTTTCCCCGACAGTAAGGGTTGTCCACGCAGCAGGGTAGGGACTGAGTCCCCTCACAAAGTCGTGAACCTTCTTCACCGACATATTCCAGTCAATACGGCATGTGTCGTGGAAAATCTTTGGAGCAGGACGCAGTTCGCCTGCATCCACCTCGTCCTGTTCGATAGGGTTGATGTTGCCTGCAATTATGTTGTCCACGGTCTCGGTCACGAGTTTGCCGCCGAGCATCATCAGTCTGTCGTGAATGTCACCCACGTTGTCGTTCTCTCCGATAGGGATTCTTACCTGCTGAATAATTTTTCCGGTGTCAATCTCGTGCTTCAGGAAGAAAGTCGTGATACCAGTCTCCTCATCACCATTGATGATTGCCCAGTTGAGAGGAGCAGCACCTCTGTACTGAGGAAGAAGGGATGCGTGGAGATTGAACGTACCGAGTCGCGGCATGTTCCACACCACTTCGGGCAGCATCCTGAACGCCACCACAATCTGAATGTCGGCCTCCAGCGCCCTCAGTTCCCCGATGAAAGCCTCGTCCTTGAGTTTTTCAGGCTGAAGCAGTTTCACTCCTTTCTCCTCAAGTCCGTTGTCGAGGTAGAATTGCTTCACCGGACTGGGTTGCAGCACACTTCCGTGCCTACCTATAGCCTTGTCGGGCATTGTGATTACCCCCACCACGTTGTAACCACCATCCACCAATGCCTTAAGACTCTCAACCGCAAAGTCGGGAGTACCCATATAAACTATTCTCAAATCCTTCTTCATAATCTTTAGTGTTTATTTTTGAGTCTACAAGTCTACGAGTCAAAGAGTCTACAAGCAAAGCCATCCGGACGGTCACTCGTTGACTTGTTGCCTTGTTGACTCGTTGACTCCCCAAAGGGGCTGCTTGTTGACTTGTAGACTTGTTGACTCGTAGACTCTCTCATCATTCCGAAGCAATATCCTGCAGGACGCTTCTGTATGAGTTGAACAGTCCCGAGCGTGACACAAACCCGATGAACTTACCGTCTTCATCCACTACGGGGAGGTTCCATGCGTTGGTCTCGTCAAACTTCTGAGTCGCCACTTTCAGCGTGTCGGAAATGGAGAGCAGCGCAGGCGGATCCTTCATGAACGACTTCACCGTGTATTGTCTGTAGAGTTCCGTGCGGAACATGTATTTTCGTATGCTGTCCAGACTGATTACCCCCAGGAGTCTGTTGTTGCTGTCTATTACAGGGAATATGTTGCGGTGCGACTTCACCACTACACCTATCATCTGACTCAGGTTCATGTCGATACTCATAGGCTTGTAGTCCTTTTCAATCTGCGAATCGAGGTTGAGCAGCGTAAGGATAGCCTGATCCTTGTCGTGCGTCAGCAGTTCACCCTTGCGTGCAAGTCGCATGGCATAGATGCTGTGAGGTTCAAACAACTGAATGGTGAGATATGCTGCCACAGCCACCATCATGAGCGGTACGAACAGGTCATAGCCTCCGGTAAGTTCGGCAATGAGGAAGATACCTGTCAATGGTGCATGCATTACACCCGACATGAGTCCAGCCATACCGAACAGAGCACAGTTCTTCGGAGAGAGAAAACAAGCCTCGCCGAGAGAAAGACCGAGGGTGCTGTCCCAGAGAGTGGCAAACATGAAACCTGCAATACTGCCGAGGAAGAGTGAAGGAGCGAATACTCCACCACAACCGCCGCCACCGTTGGTAGCAGTTGAGGCAAACACTTTCAGCAGTACCACCAGTCCGAGGTATGTAAGCAGACCGCTCTGACCACCTCCGTAGAATAAGGTGTTGTGCATTATCTCGTCGGGCGAAGCCTCGTTTATCATCTGGTGGATTACGTCGTAGCCTTCACCATACATGGCAGGGAAGAAATATATGAGTGCACCCAGTATGACGGCACCCACCACGAACTTAGCCCAATGGTTGTGAATCTTTCCGAAGATACCTTCAAACCAGTTCATCGTTCTTGTGAAATACAGGGAAACAAGTCCGCATGCTATTCCCAGAAGAATACAACCTGGAATGATGTCGATGGTGAAAGACTTGTCAAGACTGAAGTCGAACATAGGTTGCATACCGGTCAGGGCATACGACACACACACCGATGTGAGGCACGTCACGAGCAGCGGAAGCAGGGACGACATCGTAAGGTCGAGCATGAGAACCTCCAGCACGAACATCAATCCGGCTATAGGAGCCTTGAATATTGCAGCCACGGCTCCGGCAGCACCGCATCCCACCATCAGCATCAGCATGTTTGGCGGAAGATGGAAACGCTTGCCGAGGTCGGAACCGAAGGCAGAACCGGTAAGTACGATAGGGGCTTCGGCACCCACCGAACCACCGAATCCGATGGTCAGCGAACTTGCCACGATACTTGTCCAGCGGTTATGACGCTTGATTCTTGCCCTCTTGCGTGAGATGGCATAGAGGATTTTCGTCACACCGTGACTTATGTCGTCCTTCACCACATATCTTACGAACAGACCAGCCAGCAGAATACCGATGGCTGGATAGATGAGATAGAGCCCGTTAGTCTGGTCGAGGATGAAGTGGCGTGTAAGCAGTTGCTTGATGAAATCCACGAACCACTTGAGGAATACGGCAGCAAGACCGGAACAAATGCCGACAGCCAGACTGAGCATAAGCACAATCTGGCGCTGAGAGTGGTCACCCTTAATCCATTCCGTAATGGCATTCGACCACTTCGCCTCGTTCCTAAGAAATGTTGTCCTCATATAAATATTAAACGCAAACGCATGGCGTCCTTCGGACTACGCAAACGCAAACAAACGCTAACCACAATCCTGGTAGATGGGTAAAAGCATAAAGGTCTATAGTTTAACCTTCAGCTTTTTTGCGTTTGCGTAGCAGCTTAAGCTGCGTTGCATTTGCGTTAGGCGTCAGCCTTTTTTATTCCCTTATAATCACGAATTTACCGTTTCTGTCAATCTTCACGATGCTCGAAGGCTGATGCTTTTCCTTGCATCGCTGGTTGTAGCGCACCACATAATCCACGGCATTCTTTATGTCGTCGCTTATCTCGTCGAAGGTGCGTGCAGTAGGTTCGCCGCTGATGTTTGCACTTGTTGAAACTATAGGTTTCTGGAAGCGGAAACAGAGTTCCTTCGAAAATTCCTCCTTGGTGATGCGTATGCCCACACTACCGTCTTCGGCAAGAAGGTTGGGAGCAAGTCCCACAGCCTGGTCAAAGATAATGGTAAGCGGTTTTGTGGCAAGTTCAATCATGTCCCAAGTGACATCTGCCACGTTTCTCACGTATCTCGACAGACGGGCATCGCTGTCCACTAGACAGATGAGAGCCTTGGAGTCGTCGCGCCGCTTTATTTCATAAACCTTCCTTACGGCTTCGGGGTTGGTGGCATCGCAGCCGATACCCCATACTGTGTCGGTAGGGTAGAGTATCACTCCCCCCTGCTTCATCACTTCTATAGCCTTTTTTACTTCGTCCTGTAACATTGCTTTATTTATTTGGGGGTCTACAAGTCTATGAGTCTACAGGTCAACGAGTGACCATCCGGTTGGCTTTGCTTGTAGACTCGTAGACTTGTTGACTCGTTGACTCCCTTTTAGGGGCTACTTGTTGACTCGTAGACTCGTTGACTCGTTGACTCCCTTTTAGGGGCTACTTGTTGACTCGTAGACTCGTTGACTCGTTGACTCTCTTTTAGGGGCTACTTGTTGACTCGTAGACTCGTTGACTCGTTGACTCCCTTTTAGGGGCTACTTGTTGACTCGTAGACTCGTTGACTCGTTGACTTCTTAAAACTCACTCGTGAAATGGAACTTGATGTGTTCAAAGTCCTGCTGAGCCATCTGCAGCACATAGTTGGAGTCAGCGAGGAACACGTCTCTTCCGTCGCGGTCCTTTGCCATATACTGGTACTTGCGCTTCTTGAAAGCCTCGAGTTCGGCTTCGTCGTCGCTCTCAATCCAGCAAGCCTTGTAGAGACTTACCGGTTCCCAGCGGCATTGTGCATTATATTCGTTCTCGAGTCGGTACTGGATGACCTCAAACTGAAGTTGTCCTACCGTACCGATGAGTTTCCGTCCGTTGAACTGGTTGATGAACAACTGAGCCACACCTTCGTCCATCAGTTGGTTGATACCCTTTTCCAATTGCTTGGTCTTCATAGGGTCGGCATTCTCTATATACTTGAACATCTCAGGCGAGAAACTTGGCAACCCCTTGAAATGGAGTTGTTCACCCTCGGTGAGCGTATCTCCAATCTTGAATATTCCATTGTCGGGCAGACCCACTATGTCGCCTGGATAAGCCTCTTCGATGGTGCTCTTCTTCTGAGCCATGAACTGAGTAGGTGAAGAGAAACGGACCGTCTTGCCCTGACGTACATGCTGGTAGGGGGCATTGCGTACGAACTTACCCGAACAGACCTTGCAGAAGGCAGTACATGAACGGTGGTTAGGGTCGATGTTGGCAGTAATCTTGAAAATGAAACCCGTAAACTTAGGTTCCGTAGGCTCAATCATGCGCTCCTCAGCCTGAGTAGGGCGCGGACTTGGAGCAATCTCCACGAAGCAGTCGAGCAGTTCCTGCACACCGAAGTTGTTGAGGGCACTACCGAAGAACACCGGAGCCACCTCGGCGTTGAGGTAGTCGTTCACGTCGAACTCTGAATACACACCGTCGATGAGGTCAAGGTCCTCACGCAGTTTGGCTGCATCCTCGTCGCCCACCTGAGCCTCCAGCTCCCTGCTGTTGATGTCCACCTCCACCTTCTCCGTCACCATCTGCTTGTTTGGCGTGAAGAGGTTGAGGTTCTTCTCGTAGATGTTATATACACCCTTGAACCGCTGTCCCTGATTGATAGGCCATGACAGCGGACGGACACTTATCTGCAGTTCGGCTTCCACCTCGTCCATGAGGTCGAACGGATCACGGCCCTCACGGTCCATCTTGTTGATAAACACTATGACCGGAGTCTTTCTCATGCGGCATACAGTCATCAATTTGCGTGTCTGTGCCTCCACACCCTTTGCACCGTCAATCACGATGATGGCACAATCCACAGCCGTGAGTGTGCGGAAAGTATCTTCGCAGAAGTCCTGGTGACCCGGAGTGTCGAGAATGTTTACCTTGTAGTCGCGGTAGTCAAATTCCATTACGGAAGTACTCACCGAAATACCACGCTGCTTTTCAATCTCCATCCAGTCGCTCGTAGCCGACTTCTTTATCTTGTTTGACTTAACTGCACCAGCCACCTGAATCTGACCTCCGAAAAGCAAAAGTTTTTCCGTCAGAGTCGTCTTTCCAGCATCTGGGTGACTGATAATGGCGAATGTTCGCCTCTTGTTTATTTCCTGTTCATTCATAATTGGGTGCAAAGTTACGAAAAAAGAAGCAAACGCAAAAGTTGTGAACGCAAAAATGAACGGAAAAGCGTGTGTTTGGTTAAAAACCAACTCTCCTTGCTGGCTGACAGCAAAAACTACGGGTAATTCACATAGTGATGCGACTGATGCAAAGTGTTCATTTTCTTCCCATTTGGTTATTGTGACATATTTGTTGTATGTAGTTGAAATATAGTGTTTTGGGTAGTAAATTCCAAAACTCTCGCTATACTCCCCTTATGAGTCAGTTATGAGTCTATTATGAGTCAGTAACGAGTCAGTAACAAATCGGTATAGAAGCAGTATTTTGTATGAAGTAAAATCGGACAATACTGGCAATACAGGTGTAGGTAGATTAGGAGTTGAAGGGAGTTAGGGGAGTTAAAGGCTTTATAATGACGTTCTGTAGTCTACAAGTCAACAAGTAGCCCCTAATCCCCTCAAGGGGGGGAACGCAAACTAGGACTTCGCTTGAAGAATATTTTTGCGTCTGGAGAGTTGAATAAAGATTCAGTTACCGAGAAAATCTCGGCTACTGCCTTTGAAAATTTTGCATCAACTTTCACCTTCACTTTTCACTTTCAGTCAAACTTGTTGAATTTCGATTCTTTACGAGATAGATAAACAGGCAAGACAGCAATATGCCGAGTATAGCGGTAATAATTGACGCTTCTGGACCGAAGGAACCACCTGTGATAATGTCAGGACCTGTCAAGGTAGCATTCATAATGCTTTCCTCAGTTTCACCTCCTGATACTTCAAGACCAAAAACATTCCCTTGCGTGAAATTCCATGCCCAATGTATTCCGATTGGTAGCCATAGTGTACCAGCATATTTGTATGCCGTACCGAGCAGGATTCCTGCTTCGACAGTTATTGCTATCGAACTCCAGACTGTAGCATATGGTTGGAAAATGTGAGCAAATCCAAACACGAGTGAGGATACCACTATCGCCCACCAGAAACTGAACTTTTCGTCAATGAGTCTGAAGAGCACGCCCCTGAATATTACTTCCTCTCCGCATGCCACAAGGAAATAGAAACAAAGATTTACCACTATCATTCCCCAATGAGGAGATGCGTAACTGGCATGGTATGCCCCAATCGCAGCCAATATTCCTGTTACAATACAAAAGAATAGTGCTCCGATTGTAATTCCGCTCCATAGTTTCCCTAAGCCACATATAGTATCCATCCTCCATTCTTTCTCAAAGGCCCTTGTCCACAATTGGAACAGTCCAATGATGGCCACGCCGGAAATTATGCAGACAATCGCTACCAGCCATCGCAGTTCTATAATCAAGGCAGATCCCGCGATACCATATACGATAAAGAAAATGATTATGCCCAGCACTAATTCAATTGCCCATTTCCAAATGGGCATCGATTTGATTTGTAGTTCCATATTATGCTAAATTCTATCCACTTTATAAGGTTCATATAATACGTTGCTGCAAAGGTAACAAGAAAATGAAAATTTCACACATTTTTCGCGTTAAGATATGTTAAGCAAAATGGTTGAAGCCTACGATAACGTAAACGATAACGCAAACGCAAATGAAAGCAACACGACGCAACTGGCTACATCACCCATAAATAAGGAAAGAATTGTTTTGCCGATATAAAAATTATGCATTACCTTTGCACCGTGTTCAGAAGGGCATGACATCCAGATGCAACACGGGAGTTCCCTTGTCCGCTCGTCCTTGTATCATCCCTTTATGCTACTTTGCTGTGACTTTGCTGTTTCTCCGTTAGAAAGCGGACAAATAGCGGAGAAACAACGGAGGAACAACGAAGAAGCATCGAAGGACGATAGGAGGAAGAACCCTAAAGTAATAAAGGCTGCGCCTACGAAAAAACTAACGCAAAGGCTACGGCACACCCTTTCGGGTTGTGGGCTAAGGTATTGGATTTATTGATATACCTTGATACCCAACCCTTACGGATTGGGCTGTAGAGTGTCGGACTTTCAGCCCTCTTTTGGGCAAAAAGCATGTCAACAAGTGACAAACATAAATGGAGAATGATTCTTACGGGGAATATTTTAGGCGCCGACATTTTAGGAAATCCTATGATGTCGGTACTTTTTTGCTTTTCCCGACACTTACTTTTGCAGATTATTATTAACTTTGCAGCGCAATTGCCCAAAGGAGGACAACTGGTCTAAAACTAAAAACAAATGAAAAAAACGACAAAAATCAAAGCCACTATTGTTGCAGCAGCCATGCCGCTTTTACTGTCGTCATGTGCAACTATTGTATCTGGTGGTAGCCCAACGGTCACCATCGATGGTGATGTTAGGGAACCTGTTACAATTACTACCGCAAAGCAGACTTACACTAATGTGACTCTGCCATACGTAGTAGAAGTTAACCGTCACAAAATTGATGGACAACGAATCTATGTTCAATCGGAAACTACGAAATATAAAGATATAGTTCTCGAAAAGGCAATAAATGGTTGGACTTTCGGAAATATTCTTCTCGGCGGTCTGATTGGTTGGGGCGTGGATCTTGGAACAAATGCTGTCAGCAAACCTGCTGAGAGGTATTTTTATGTATTTGCCAAAGATGCCCAGGGAGTTCCTGCGCAGCAGAACACAGACTACAACAAAAATTCAGGTGTTGATGTAGAAGAACCTTGATTCTGCTTGATTAGTAGTTCGGTCTTGACAAATTGTTAAGTCCTATAACAACCGACTGATTTTAAGCGCAAAGCCTAAGGTCAGTTGGTTGTTTGTTTGTCAAATCATTTGTCAAAAAGTCATTGGCTTTTTAGTCAACGAGTCAATAACGCTTTTTTCCGATATTCTTTTGGGCTTGTCCGAAATATTGTCGTATCTTTGTAGACAACAATCAAATTCAATTATACGAAACGACTATTGATATTACTCTTGGTAGCTGTAAGTTGCTCGATGTATGGACAGCAGACGGTTACATATGATCAGTTGGCAAGAACGAAATGGAATCGCGAGGTAAATGATTGGGAAGGAAAGACTGCATATTCCAAATGGTTTTACACAATGGAATTTACAGATTCACTCTTGATATACTCTAGTTATGGCGTAACATACGATAAAAGAACAAATGAGTCGCATAAATCAGGAACTGCAATAAGATGGTTCCTTTATTATCTGTCCCCTGAAAAACCTTCTGCTTTTGATTATTCCAAAGTAGGAAAGAATAGTAGCGGTCAATATCTTGTAATGCATAATATTGGTTCAACGACGACAATATATGGACATCCGGAATTGACCAATTGACAGACAGCACTCTGTTTGAAGTTCTGATTGGGTATGATATCGATGAATATGAGCACACTCCTGAAGAGTTGGTCGGACATGAAATCGAATATTTCCGAAACTATCATCGAGTCAGATAGCATTTTTTTTAGACAAATCAAAAAATCTTCACTTCTTATCAGTAACGGCGGACAAATAATGTGTCCTTGTGCGCTTGAAGTTGAATAATAATGGCGTAACGCATGTAGTAAATAATGCTGCATGACCAAAAATTCCACAAAAGGTGTGAGTTTCTCGGATTATATTTGTATATTTGCCATGTCAATCATTATTTGCTTTCTTTTCATTTGCAGCACTTGGATAAGTGAATAATCTGGCACGACAAAACATTGGGTAACTTTTTTGTTGCTCGGGATTAAATATTAACAACAATAGTGTTGCGTTATTTGGTATAATATGAAACGATTGAATTTCATTGGTGTCTGTGTTTTCGTAATTGGTACAATGGTATGTTGTACCAGTAGTGACGAATATTACAAGGTTGACAAAAAAATAATTGTTGACATACCGAATGCGGCTGACACAATAAATGGTAGTTTGGTTGCTCAGTTTGACAGTACACATCATTTGGTAGGAATGGAATCTATCGATTCATTTGTGGTTGTTGTTTCTGATAAGAGTGATTCCATTATTAATGTATTGAACTCTGAAAACGGTGCTCTGGTTAGCAGTTTCGGTTCTGTGGGAAAGGCTGATAATGATATGATTACTCCATTGAGAGAATGTCAACTTGAAAAGAAGGATGACGGTACATTAATTATGCGTTTTGATGATTTCTGCAGGCATCGTATCGTGTCTTATGATTTGTCAGCATCAATGGAAAAGAATCAATTGGTGTATGTTGGTGATAAGGAATATCAGATATTCAATCAGTCGGGACAATTCAATTATTTTGATTATATCGGTGATGAATATGTTGCGTTTCAGGGAATCGCTTTGGATGACAATTTGACTCCTTTCTGCCTTAAGTCTTCAGATATTGAGAACAAATGTGAGTCCTATCCAAAAATGATTGAAGGTGGTGAGTCTCAAAAAACATTCATATACAATATCATGGCTAAAATCAAGCCTGATAAGTCAAAACTTCTTTTGGTACATGGAAATATCGGTCTTTTCACAATAGTTGATCTTGATTCTTGGAGTACATTAGGAATACAGGAACGTGATTCTTATGATTTTGAATATTTGAGTGAAATTGCCAATGCAGATTCGAAACAGTTTTTTGAAAAGATAAGGGCTTATTATACATTTCTTAATGTAACAGATGATTATATTATTCTGAGTCGTGACGGTAAGCATTCTATGCATGAATTCGACCGGATGGATACTTATCAGCCTATGATTTGCTTTTTTGATTGGACGGGTAATTTGATTTATTCTTTTGTCGCAAATGAGCAATTTGGTTATTTTACATTCAATGCGAATAATAAGTGCCTCTATGGTATCGGTAAGGGTAATGGAATCTATAAATATGATTTATCCAAAGTGTTCTAAAGGGGGAGTCAACAAGTTAATAACGCTTTTTTCCGATATTCTTTTGGGCTTGTCCGAAATATTGTCGTATCTTTGTAGACAACAATCAAATTCAAATCAATAAATATTGACACAAACAAAATCATTTGTACTTTAGTAATTATGAGACGTTTATTTATAGTTTCTTTTTTGTCATTCTTTGCTATGCTTGCCAATGCCAACGATGGTGCATTCTTTATAAGCGGCAACCAACTTATCCCAATTGAACGTACAGACATCAGGATAACAAAGGAAGTACTGACTATCAGGATTGCAGGTGACGGTTTTGCCTATGTAGATGTGGATTACACTTTCAACAACCTTTCTTCTCCCCAGGTCGTGAAGATGGGTTTTGAGGCTGCAATAGAAAACGATGAGGCCAATGCCCTGACTTTGGAATCAACTGAAGGCAAAATTCATGAAGGACACCCCAACATATATGATTTCAAGATAGAACTCAATGGTCAGCACATCGACTGCAAGAACTATTATGCTTTCTATCAGAACGACAACAGGAATGAGTCGCTGGACTATAACCACTTCCCTGTAGGCCGGGAATGGCAGCACGCTGACTACAATGCTGCCTATCAGGAAAAGTTTGACGGATGGGATGAAGGTCTTTATAACGCAAAGTTGGATTCGCTGCGTCAATATGCCCATGTATATTATTTTGAAGCACCTTTCAGAGAAGGTCTCAACCACATTCATCACACTTACAGGTATGAAATGGGTATGGGGCAGGAAAAAGCCTATACCGTACGCTATTGGCTCACTCCGGCACAGAGATGGGCTGGTGGCGAAATAGAGGATTTCACCCTGCGTATTTCTACTGAAGGAACGGCAAAGCATTTCTACATTCCTGCAGGCAGTCTTTTCAACTCCGAAACATTCCGGGTGGTCAAGGGTACAGGTAAAGTCCGCTACGGACAATATGCTTCAGTTTCTACCGAAGGAAATGAACAGGACGTTGTTCTGTCAAAACATACGGATTATGTGGAATGTTCGCTGCGTAACGGTGTTCTGGAATGGCATTCCACTGGATTCAAGCCTGTAAGCGACCTTTACATATTGTCTGCCGATCAACTGTTGAAACATCTGGCAGAGGAAAAAGGACGTAATGAATGGTTTGCGTGGTATGCTCCCGGAGTTTTCTATGACCGAGACACACCGTATTGGTACTATGGATATGATGAACGTACCGACAATGACCGCAGAATCCTACGTAACTTGCCTTATGCCAGCCGTGGCTACGTCTTTAAGGACAGACACCTGAATGACTTGTTTTCTTCACAATGGTGGTATATGCCTGATGCTGAATGGACACCATCAACCGAAGACTTTACGAAAACGGAAATTCAGTTGATTGCAGAAAACAAATGAGAGTAAGTCTGGCTCGGGGTTTGCACTTGTTGACTCGTTGACTCATAAATAGTCTATAGTCTGAAGTCGAAAGTTGGGGTTGATTCGTTGCAAAACTGACAATTTTGTGTGATATACGTTCTATGTGTTTGATGGTTAGGCTTTTTTTTACTAATTTTGCAGCCCGATATAAAGTGAAGAAAATGGAACGTATCAAGAAATATTGGTTGGTGATTGTCATGGTGCTGTTCGGTATCGCTGTTTTTTACAGCATGTTCATGTCGAGGATTGGGGTGGAAGAGACTGCTTTCCTCTATGTGGATGCTGACGACAACGGTGACTCTGCTAAGGCTAAACTCGATGCCCTTAGGGTGGATTACTCCAAGTGTGGCTTCTCGCTGATGGCTTCGCTGGGTAAACTCGATTCGCACATGCGTCCAGGTCGTTATCTCATAAGTCGTGACATGACTACTTTTGACCTCTTCCATTGTCTCAGAAGTCATCTTACCGAACCTCTCGGACTGGTGGTGCCTACTGCCCGTACCGTGGAGATTATGGCTGGGAAACTGGCTGGGCAGTTGATGGTGGATTCGGTTCATGTGGCTGACTATTTCCTCAACGATTCTGTAATGGCTGCCAATGGGTTTACCAAGGATACTTTGCCTGCTCTCTTCATTCCGAATACTTATGAGGTGTTCTGGGAACTGACTCCGGCTGCCCTGATGAACCGACTTGTGCACGAACATGATGTTTTCTGGAATTTTGAACGTAAGGAGAAGGCGAGGAAGGCTGGTCTCACTCCGATTGAGGTGGCTACGTTGGCAAGTATTGTGGACAGCGAGACTGCCAACAACGGTGAGAAGGCTCGTATTGCCGGTCTTTATATCAACCGCCTGCATAAGGGTATTCCGCTTCAGAGTGACCCTACAATCATCTTTGCTGTTGGTGATTTCTCTATCAAGCGTGTGACCGGAAAGTATCTGCAGATTGATTCGCCTTACAATACATACCGCAGAAAAGGTCTGCCTCCTGGTCCTATCTGCATTCCGTCGATAGTGGGGATTGATGCTGTGCTCAACTATGAGCATCATGACTATATCTACATGTGTGCAAAGGAGGATTTCTCCGGAACCCACAACTTTGCTGTCAGTTATGCCGAACATAGCGAGAACGCAAGAAGGTATGCTGAGGCGCTGAACAGGAGAGGTATTGAGTAGGGGGAAAGAACGGTTATAGGTTATCGGTTATCGGTTATCGAATACCGTCCGGATGGCTACTTGTTGACTCGTAGACTTGTAGACTTGTTGACTTGTTGACTCGTTGACTTGTTGACTCCCCTTTAGGGGGTATAATATTAGCAATATGAAAATACATCATTTCTTTTGTATGCTCGGTTTGATGGTGTTGGTTCCGGTTGGGGCTGATGCTCAGATTGACGGGCTGGCTGACAACATTGAGTACAAGGTGGAGATGGAAGGCTCTTTCTCTGATGGTGACGTTGCTCCGTTCTGGTTCTCATCGGGCAGGTATGGTCTGTCGTCCATTGAACCTAACTCGGGCTATCTGCGTGCCGGAATAAGTAGGGCTTTGGAGAGTGATTCCCTGTCGGATTGGAAGTTCGGCTACGGTGTGGATTTTGCCGTTCCGGTGAACTATACTTCCGATGTGGTAGTTCAGCAACTTTATGGTGTGGCTCAGTTCAGGAACTGTCTGCTGACGGTCGGTGCAAGGGAAATACCTGAGGATATGCTCAACGGGGAACTCAGTTCGGGTGGCATGACTCTGTCCAATAACTTCCGACCTATTCCGCAGGTGAGAATTGACTTGCCTGAATGGTGGACGTGGCATTTTGCCGGTGACTGGTTGTCCGTGAAGGGACACATTGCCTATGGTATCCATACCGACAACAGATGGCAGAAGAATTTTGCAAATGAATCGTCTTATTATTCCAAGAACTCGTTCTTCCACAGTAAGGCTGGGTATTTACGTATAGGTAACGAAGGGAAATTCCCTCTTTCTGCAACTGTCGGGTTGGAGATGGCCTGTCAGTTCGGCGGCAGGGGTTATCAGATCTTTGTTTATGACAATAATGTGGGTCACCGTGTGGATGACGTGGATTTGGGCAACGGCCTGAAGGCTTTCTGGAATGCTTTCATTCCCGGCGGTAATGATGTTAACGACGGGGCTTATCCTAATGTGGCAGGTGACCAGACGGGAAACTGGTACTTCGACCTTACTTACAAGGGAAAGGGTTGGGATGTGAAGGCTTATGCCGAGCATTTCTTTGAGGATCACAGTCAACTTTTCGTGCAGTATGGCTGGAAGGATATGCTGTGGGGACTTGAAGCCAACCTGCCGAAAAATCCTTTCGTGAGCAATGTTGTGGCTGAATACCTTTATACGAAGGACCAGACGGGTGGTATTTATCATGACAGGACCAAGCAACTTCCGGTACAGATAAGCGGAAGTGATGATTACTACAACCATCACGTGTATGGTGCATGGCAGCATTGGGGACAGACAAAGGGTAATCCTCTGTTGCTTTCTCCTATTTATCATGACGGTATGATTTCTACCCGATTCAACAGAGTCAATGCTCTCCATATCGGTGTTGCCGGTGATCCTACGGATGAACTGCACTACCGACTCCTGTATTCCAACCTTAGAACTCTTGGTACTTATGTTCATCCTACTGTATCTCCGATTGACCAGGACTACTTCATGGCGGAACTGTCATACAAGCCTCATTGGCTGAGGGGATGGAGCGGTAAGGTGGCTTTCGGTCTTAACAGCGGTGAACTCCTTGACAACAGTACTGGTCTGGAACTGACTATTATTAAAACCGGAATGTTTTAGGTGCTTGAGGGGTAACGTGATTTGAGTTTGCGTAGTCTATATGGTAGTACCGGTATCTGCGTATTTTGCGTGGTAAATATAAATTTTGAAAAGATGAAGAAAATTATTATTCCTATATTCCTTATGATTCTTGTCGTGATTGGCTGCGACAAGATGGATTGTAACGGTAAACTTGATGGAAACTGGCAGTTGACTGAGTGGAGAGAGATTGCTACTGGTGAGGTTACTGCTGACAATACTTCGGGTATTTACTATACGGTGAAACTGGAACTGATGCAGTTCAGAAATCCTATTTCCGGTGGTAGGTATCTTGCTTATTTTGACCGTAAGGGTGATTCCCTGATTATTGGAGACGTTTTTCTCAATAAGGGTAGTTACGACAGTATTGTTCCGATGTCGGTTCTGGGTAAATACGGTGATGACGGTTCCGGCAGATTCCTTATTCGGGATTTGTCATCTGACAGGTTGGTGCTGACTAACAGACAAAATAGGCTTACGTTCAGAAAGTATTGAGAAATCGAGTGCCAACGCTACGGGGAACTGACGTATAAAAAGGATGAAGAAGCATAGTAACATATTTGTGTTTATCGGTTTACTGTCTTTGGTCTGTTTGCTGTGCTTATATGTAAGGGCTTTTGATAATAGTTCTGTTTCTGATTCCGATGCTGTAGGGAATAGATTCAAATTGGTGTGGATGGATGATTTCAAGGGCTCTGACTTGGATTATTCCAAATGGTCGAAAATAAAACGCCTTTATCAGGCTCCATGGCTCAAGTATATGTCATCCAATCCTTCCTTGTACAATGTTGAAAACGGACGTCTGCGCCTGTATGCCCGTAGAAACCTGAATCTGGAACCGACAGATACTGCAGAAATCCTTACTGGTGGTGTTTCTACTGAAAATAAGATTACCGTGACGTATGGAAAGGTTGAGGTCAGGGCGAAGGTAAAAGGTGTGGAAGGTGCCTGGCCTGCAATATGGTTGTTGGCAAATGAAAGGAAATACAGGACTTATCCTGTTTATGCCGAGATTGACTTTATGGAACATTACAATGACGATGATTTTGTGTGGCAGACTGTTCACAACAATTATACTGACAAACTTGGGCATAAGGATAATCCCCGCTATCAGACAAAGACTAATATTAGGAAAGATGAATATAATGTCTATGGTGTGGAAATATTACCGGAAATGATTGTGCTTAGCGTGAACGGAAAGGTGTCTATGAGATATCCGAATCTGCATAAGGGTAGGGTTTATCAATATCCATATGGCTGCGGGATGTATCTGATGATTGATATGCAGATTGGCAATAAATGGCTGAAACGTATTGATTTGGCACACTTCCCCTGCTATATTGATGTGGATTGGGTGAAGGTGTACAGGTTGGTTGAGGACAGATAATATGAAATTGCTGCTTTTCCTTATTTGTTTGAACGAAGGAAAAGGAGATATACCAGTTTTCGCATTGATGTAGGTATGATACGCAATGGAAAACGTACAATAATATTTTTCACCATCTGTATATATGAGATGAAACCTATGCGATGGAACTCCTGCTGAAGTTTGCATTCCGTGATGGCATATTTCAATCCTCCACGACGCTTGAATGCTGACGATGAACGGAACAGCAGCAAGGGTTTCTGTATGTTGTGGAATTTACATCCTGCCACAAACATTCTTGCCCAAAGGTAATAATCTTCAAATAATGGATAATCGAGATATCCGCCGGCTTTTTCTACTGCTTCTTTCCTGAACATTACTGTAGGATGATTCAGGGGATTACGCTTTCTGGCATACTTTTCCAGTTCCTGATGGGTTTCCGGTAATTTCTTAGTGGTGATGATATTCTCCGGATTGTTCTTGAATTCATACATCCATGAACTGCATATATCAATATCGGGATGTTGCTCAAGAAATGCTGCCTGGATCTTGAAACGGGCGGGTATGCAGATGTCATCGGTGTCCATACGGGCAATATATGGATATGAGCAATGCTTCATTCCCTCTCTGAGGGCATTGCCCAGTCCCTTGCATTGATCTAACTGAACCAGTACAAGGTTGGAAAATTTTGATTGGATAGTTCTTATTTCCGTGTACAACTCATCTGTCAGCGGACCGTCTTCGACCAAAACAATTTCGTTTGGCTTTAGAGTCTGCTTGGAAATGCTCTTAAAGCATTCTTTCAGGTGTGATGCCTTTTCTTGACTGTATACAGATAAGAGAACTGAAAACTCCATTAACTTTTTTCTTTGATAGTGCAAAGATACATCTTTTTGTAAATATCCTTGATACTATCGATGGAAAAAATGCAATTTATGGCTTCTGTGTCTACTTTGGAGCCTATTGTTTGGTTTACTTTATTGATAAAATCTTCTGTATCGTTGAATCTGAATACGGAATATCCTGGCTGGTTTTCAAGATAATCGGCAATACGAACTCTGTCGGACATGACAATTGGCGTACCGTTGGACATGGCTTCGAGTGCAACGTATGAGAATGCCTCGTATTTTGACGGAATTACGACAAGTGATGCCTTCCTGTACAATTCAGTCAGTTCTTCTTCTGATATGTTTGTGTGCTGGGTCATGTCAGCCCTCAGTATTGTCTCGCCACGGCCGACACAATGTATGTCGAATTTGCCAAATGGTAGATTCCAAAGGATTTGAAAATTCTTTACGGGATCATCTATCCTCCCTACAAACAGAATCATGTCTGTCTGCTTTTCAGTATTGCCGACGGTTGTTTCTGTAGGTGTCAGCCAATGCCGGATCTGAAAGACGTTCTTGCAGAATCCTGAGAAATATGCTGTGTCTTCATTGTTTATTGTTACCACTTTCTCTGCACAATATCTGATGGTTGGCTTGAATATGACGTTGAAGACGGTTCTTGCCAGATGGGGATGGCTCAGAAACTGAAATGGGTGCCAGTGGGCAATATATACTACTTCCTTGTGCTGCAGTTTGGAATAGATCAATGCCTGTATGGTTCCGAAGGCGGTATATCCGTTTATGTGAATGATGTCGGCTGCCTTGATTGCCTCCTTTAGATGTTTGGGCTTATATATGTACTTTAGTAATGGAATGTTCCATGTCGGATAGTTTTCTATGGGAAGGGCCTTGCAGTCTGCATCGTCTGCAAACATACCAAACAGGGCATTGCAATAGGTTGCAGTACCGTCTGCTTTCCTGTCAGGATTGCGTCTTATATACAGAATCTTTTTCATTAATTATTTTCTAATAAGAAAACCATGCCATTCTGGACGGCAGTAATTATACAGGCTCTTTACAAAGAGGACGTATCGCTTGTATCCTGCTACGCGGAATAACGCTGAAAACAGTATACCGATGTATTTCCTCTTTTGTGATATGTTGGATACGTTTTGCTTATTTATCTTATCTATGGGCTCGTCTGAGATCATGGACCTATGACGGATATGTTCATAAAAACTGTCCTTGCCTGTAGAGAATGGATTTTCGAATTTCATGTTGTCGAAGGTTGTCAATCCATGATATAGACGACGGTGGAAGGAGTCAATCTTTTTCCCGTTGTCATAGGTGGCATATGTGTATGTCTCCTGGATATATCTGTCGAATATATCCTTGTTTTCCATTATTTCCTGACGGTAGATATCGGTTGCATATCTTAAATCTTCATATTCGCTTAGATTTTCTATGCGTTTCCTTGAAATTATGCCTTGCTTGAGTTTTTCGTAGTCATATCCTGCAAAATGAATGAAAACCAATGGATGTCTTTCCTGGTCAGAACAGTCCTCTGTACGATATTTGACAAAGAGTCTGCCTTTTTCGGAGATCAGTTCTCTTTCAAAATAATTCCATGGCGCCATGTTCATTCCTAACTGATGGAATACGTATAGACTTTCATTGCCTAAAAGTCCAGGCATCCAGTCCATCCATTTCTGATCGGTGAAATTACCAGTGCTTCTGTCTGCAAAGGCATTGTCAGATAAACGCTTTTTCCACCATTGTACAACTCTTTCTCCTTTGGGAGATTTCCTGATACCACAGAAACCAAGGTTGAATATGCCGTTCACGTTCATTGCCCATTCTGGATGCTCTCCTGTATAGTCAATGTGGATTCCTGCAATTTGGGGAGTTAACGCAACATCATAGTTGTCTAATACTTTATAGATTTCTTCTATTGACGAAAATACGTAGATGTCTGGGTCGAAATATATGGCTTTTTCGTATCCTTGACTAAATATGTATTCAAAGCATGACGGTTTGATTGATGTGCAGAATTCTGTCAGGTCGTATTTGAATGACATGTCTGTCCATTGCTGTCCGTCGATGTTCAGCGTATCTTTGGCAATGAGTATGTTCGGTTCCAGACTGATACCCTCTTGCTCGAATTCGTCGGCTACAAATATAAAGAAATCGACGTTTTCTGTATGTTTCTTTATTGACTTTCCCAATATTTGGGCTAATCCTATATAGTTTTTTGCGACTATGGTAAATGCACAATTTGTCATATTCAGTCTTTCTTTATTCTGTTGGCTGGTATTCCTGCTACGACGGAGTAGGGGGGGACATCTTTGGTTACTACACTATTGGCTCCGATAACTGCTCCGTCTCCGATGGTGACTCCTGATAAAATGGTAACTTTGTCTCCAATCCATACATTGTTACCGATTGTAATGGCTCCCTTGCTGATGATGGCTCTTTTAGCCGGTGCAATTTCCAATTCCCTGGATTCGTTGTTTCCGTGAGAGTTGTCAGAGATGGTCACCCAACGTCCGGTAAGTACTCCGTTTCCGATATGTATGGAGTTGACGCATGAAATGTGGATATATTCTCCAAAATCACAATCGCTTCCGATGGATATTTCCGGCGAGAACTCCTGGCTGTCATATCTGTCCCATGCCGTGATTGTTCCATATCTTCCAATAACGGTCATGTCATCAATTGAGATGTATTTGGCTCCGATTATGTTGCATGGCTTGTGCAGGACAATTCCTTTCCCTGAATTCTTGAATTCCGATGAGTACCAGCATGTGTAGATAAAGTCTTGCATTAATGTCATTATTCTGCTGGCTTTTGTTCCATAGACGCAATGAATTGCATGCATGATGAAACGGAACAGCGATTCGAATTTCAGTCTAAGATATCTTTTGGTTGTCATCGCGATTCAATATTTGATTGTATAATGAATAAATCTTGTTTACGTTCTGTTCTGTTGAAAACAGTCTTGTCGCTTTCTGTTGGGCTGTTGATACTATTTTCCCGTAGGCATCCTCTGGCATCTGGCTGACTTCTTCCATCCTTGCCAGAAGCGACTCTGTGTCCATGAAGGTCAACCCTCCTGTCTTTTCCAGTATTTCCTTTGTTCCTGCTGTATTTCGTCCAATTACAATACTTCCCATGAAGCATGCTTCTGCGGTCATCCTTCCAAAACCTTCATTCCTACTTGCTACAATCAAAGCCTTGGCTTTGGACATGTGGGGTGTAACGTCTTTTTGGAATCCTATGAAGTCAATGGCATCCTTGCATCTGAGTCTTTCTGCTAAAACTTTTAGTTCCTTGATATAGTCTTTGCTTCCAAAACCTGCGATAATCAATCTGTAGTCTGGATGCTGGCTGTAAAATCTTGAGAACGCAGTTATGACGTCATGGTGTCCTTTCTCGGGAATGATGCGGCTCATGCATAGAAAATAGTTGGATTTCTCCTTTATTAATACTGATTCCGTCTCGTGAAAGATTCCATTATAGATTGTTTGTGCAGACGGGTTGTTGGTAAGATGAAAATGTGAACGTATACCGTCTGTGATTGTGATTACTGCTGATGATTTCTGCAGCAGGTCCTCAAATGATTTTTTAGAGGGGTATATTTTCCACCCGAAGTCAATATCCTGATATTCCCTTAGGTGAAAAACATGTGGTATATGTAATTCATCTGCAATCTTGGCTCCGGCATGTATGACTCCGACATTGGTGTGGATTATGTCTGGATGTAGTTTGGTGACAATCTTTTTCAGTTCTGCTTTCAGTAGCAGACTGTATAGTTGCATCTTGATGAATGAAAGGGGAAACTTTGCATATTCAATCAATGTCTTTGGCTGATGAAAGGCATTCATTACAATGGGAACCTGAAAATATTGTATCTCTTTTTTGGTGAGATACATTCGGAATTCGGGGGCAATCCTTCCTTTGGGAATGACGATTACGGGTGTGACTCCCTTTTGCATCAGTCCATCAAGCATATTCATGAATGAAATTGTTGCTCCACCCATGATTGTTGCATTGAGTATGTATATTACAGTCATACCTGTTTCCTGTCTTTTATTGTTTCTTTACCTGGTTCCGGTAAAAATGTTGTTGCAAAGATAGGAATAAAAAACGAAAACCACAACATGTAGCCTCTTACAATAAACAAAAGAACTGCCATGATAAGTGCAGATATCAGAGCCCTTTTGTATCGTGCATGTGCCATCCATGATGAATAGAAGATAATAATCAGAATGAATCCAATAAATCCATATTCGTAGAGAAATACACGGTATCCGGAGTTTCCGGAGGACTTGGTGTCCATTTCCCGACCGAACATTATATCTGATGAATCCAGATAATTTTCAAATTCTTTCTTGAAATCATCTGTTACACGGTTGTCTCCTGCCATCTCTCCATCTTCGATTTCAAGTCTGACCAAAATAAGGTCATGAAGCATGTTTTCTCCGTTATTATAGAGAAAGGCTCCTGCTGTGATGCAACCTAGAAGAAGTGTAAAACATATTATTTTTAGAAAAATATGTTCCTTTTTCATCCACGAATTCAATATTATGATTACGACAAGAAATACGTATGCTGCCAATGAAAACGAAAGGATCGTTGCTGCAATAAGGGTTATGTTGTACCATTTTTTCCAGTTTCCACATTGTGACATCAGTAATAGTACAGAGGCTGTACCTAGGTGTCCCGGTTCTAGAAATATTGAACTGAATCGTGGTATTATGGATGTTAGAAACCTGTCATCCAGAAGGAAAAAGTAATAATTGGAATATGTATACAATGCATCATCTCCGTATGAAATGTTGGTTGATGGCAAGGGATAGCCTAATATATACAATATAAACCATGGTATTGAGAAAATCAGGATACATGCAAATGCTTTTGCCAGAAATGTTGAGATTTGTTTCAGCCTATCTGGTTCCAGACGCAGAAGGCCATACATGATAATGATGTTGAATAGGTTGATTATCATTCCATTGATGTTTGCCTGTGATGTAAGCAACATATAATATGAAACGAATATGTATGTAATCAATGCAATGAAAAAATCATGACGTGTATAGACTGGCTTTTTCATTGAATTGGAAAACAATACGGACGCAACAATCAGCAAACTGGCAGGAATTACATATAATTCCTTCAAGGGCCATAATATCCATGGATGTATGGAACCGAAAAATGCAAGCATGATACCGAGATTCAGGCAAATCATTGCACATTGTTCTTTTCGAATCAGGTAGAGGGACTTGATATTGAATGCTAACATTTATGGAATAGTTTGCTGATGAAATTTCTTGTATAGGTTCTTTCTTCCTTATGGAATATCACAAACCAAATCGTGATTATACCGACAATGATTGCCGCGAAGGTTGTCAGGAGAAACCTGTATTGACTTATGTCTGCCTGTGAGATTGCCATGCATACAATACATAGCGCAAATGTAAGTGGTATTATCGGAACAAATACATTTCTTATGTATTGACTGATGCTGAGTCCTACCATGTGGCGTAGATATGGCAGCCGCATTATTGACACTATCAATTCTATTATCAGGTATAGCCACATGACTGCTGATGGTGTGTAGTTCCAGGATAGCAGCAGCCATACAAGTGCCAAACTCAATAGTTTTGGTGTGTACATTAGTAGTATGTAGGTCTTGATTGTACCCAGGGCCTGCATAATTGTATTGAGCCCATATGTGAGTTGGTCCAATAAGAATGCAATAAGAATAAAATCACAGAACATTACGGTGTATTCCGGAACATCATTGTCCAGCCATATATTCAGTATGTTTGGCATCTCAATAATGAATGGTATTGCAATCAATAATAGCAATGTGACGGAATACAGGCTTTCCTTTTCTGCCAGTTTCATCATTTTTGTTCGATTATTGCTGCCCTCTGCTTTCATTATTTGGGGATTCATTGCGTTAAGAATGGATGTTGAAACAAATGATATTGCCCCATATACCTGAAATGCCAATCCGTAGGCTGCATTTATGACAGTTCCGAAGAAATGATTCAGCATTATGGCAATGCCTTGATTTCGGACAACGATTGTCCCCATTCCGTATGTCGTCCAACCTGCAAATCCGCATAGCAGTTTGATGTATTCCTTGTTTATGGTGTTTCGGCTGAGACGTAACGTGCATTCCTCGAATTTATGTAATGAATATACGGCAAAAATCAAAAGGTTTAGTATCTGTATGGCTACCATCATAACGGAATAGAACATGAGTTTGTCTGTGGTTGTTGATGTCAGCCAAATGGCAAGGGCCAATTTTAGAATGGAGTCAAATATCTCTACGATGGAAATAAAAACTATGTTTTCACGAGCAATGAACATTGCTTTGAAAGGGGCAATGACGATTGAGATAAACAGCATGATTATTGTCATGATATAGACGAATTCCGCTGTTTCAAAACGTGTGCTGTCAATCTTTAGCCAATAATTGAAAATGACGCCTTTCAGTAGATATAAGATAATAATAAGTGCAAACCCGAAGATTAAATGAATAAATAAACTGTTAATAAAAACAGATGTTACTTTCTGTGGATTGTTTTCTCCGTAATAATAGGAAATATACCGTTGGGTGGTTATTACCAATGCATTAGTAACAAATCCCAACATGGCAACTACACCTGCCACTAATTGATATATTCCATAATCGGAAACACCGAGGGCATTGAGTACAAGACGTGTGGAATATAGTGCCAGTACTGTCGTCAGGATTGACTTGAAATACTGTGCAAATGTATTATAGATTATTCTCTTCGCTGACTCCATCAATATTGTTCTTATGAAAAATTTGATTGACAATATCTTTCCTAAAAATACAGATAATAGATATTATGCAAGAGAGTATCATCATGGCAATAGAGAAAATCATACGCTTTGGACCTGCTGGCTTGACCGGTACAGATGCATTTTGTAATGTTGTAAATACAGGGGTTGATTCCTGTACTTTTGCCTTGACTGCCTGTAACTGTGTGTTCATTGCAGTATATGTGTTGAACTTGAGTTGCATTTCATTCTCTAAATTGTCACGTTCAGAGATATAAGCCTGCAGTATGGCATTGACGTGTGTGTCGCAGTAAGAACTGTATTCTCTTACGGCTTCTTCGTACTCCTCCTTTGCATTTTCTGTCAATTTTAGATAGTACTCGTAGTCTGCGCGGGATTTGCTAGTGCGGTATTCTGTAATGAAGTCCTGTAGTTTCTGACGTATGGAATCGGCAAGTATTGCACAGACCATAGGATCTTGGTCCTTAACCTGTATGGTAATTACATCGGTCTTTTTGTCAACGCTGCATTTTACGGAATTCTTGACTGATTCCACCAACGCGTCTTCTTCTTCTGTCAGCATGAATGGATTGACCTTCATTTCATTTCCTTTTCCTGTTTTTCTTGTGCGTGATTTTGGCTTGAACAATTTCTTTATGGAATTGATCGCAGGATCCCACGGCGCTTTTTTCGTGTACTTTTTCAGGTATGTATAATAATCAGTCTTGACGTCACCTTCAAGCGTTTCTACTTGAATGTCAAATAAACGTATTATAAAATCGTTTGATTCAAAGAGGTTTGGATACAGAACAGGATATATAGCATCGGATGATTGCATGGAGCCTAGGTCCAATCCAAATGATGATGCGATGGAACCTATTGCTCCTCCTGCTGAAACTTCAGTTGATTCCGGTGCAAGTACGACTTCGCTTTCATAATACCGGGGTATTTGGATTATATACAGATATGATATGATAGCAGTAATGAACATTGTAAGAAGTATTGTCCATTTCTTTTTTGCTATCATCCTTAAGATGATACGCAGGTCTATTATATCTTTATTCTCGTCTTCCATTATCTATACTATTTAAGAATGTTGGCAATTGTAATCATCATTGTTGCGATAGAAGTTGCGGATGTTCCCATTGACATAACTTCTGCTGTTGACATCTTGTTCTTTGTCTGCTTGGATGGGACAACAATCTCACAACCAGGCTGAATGTCTTTGGATGAATGGCGGCCTATAAGTTCTACCGAACCGTTCATATATACTGCGTACACGCGGCTCTTGCGTGCCTTGCTGTTATATCCACCGGAACGCTTGATATAATAACTGAGCGATTTACCCTTCTTGTAATTCATTGAGATAGGATACATTACTTCTCCACTTATCTTTACCGTATTGGAATATTGAGGTACGATGAGCTTGTCACCTTCACGGAGTATAACGTCGTCTTCGCCTTCCGGATTTGCCATTGCGCTTTCCAAATCTATGGATACTGGGTATGTGTTTCCAAGGTCGAGTTTCATGAGAAGGAGTGAATCGGCTCTTTCAAGATCGAAATCCTTTTCTGTGTCAAGACTTGATTCGTATAGCGCAATCTGTTGACTCCGCATACTTGTTTCACGTTGCAGACGTTCTTCTTCAGTCATGGTTCTTTCAAGACGGGCTCCCTTTGCATATGCATCGGCGGAGAGTCCACCTGCGGCTTTTACAAGGTTGCTGAGACGGTAACTCTTGCTTGACGCAGAATAACTTCCTGAGAAGTTTACGGCTCCGGAAATACTGACATTCTTTGGCTCTGAATATGAAGGACTCTGGCGTACTACAACCTTATCGTATGGTTGGAGTGTGAAACCGTTTTCTCCATCAACGACAAAACCGTCTTTCAAAGAGAATGAAAATGTTTCTGCAATCTGGTCTGACGTCTCTGTTGCTGATGGATTGAAAATGCGGCGAAAAACATCGACCTTTGATGTTGAGGCGGCATTTGTCAGACCTCCTGCCTGTAGTACGAAGTCTTCAATAGTAGTGTTCTCTGCATATTGATAAGTTCCAGGATACAATACTTCTCCTACAATTTCAATAGTCTGGTCTGTGATGTTGTCATGACGGCTTGCGACAAATAAAACGTCATTTTTCCTTAATGGAATGTCAGGAGCTGTTCCTTCCAAAATACCCTTGACATTCACGGAGAGAACTTCCAATGTCTTGTCTTCTTTCTCACGGTGCATTACGGCACGGTTTACAAATGCATCTTCACTTAAACCTTCCGCAGCCAAAAGCAGTTCGCGGACGGTACTGATGTCCCCTCCCAATTGGAACATACCGGGATGCATGACGGCTCCCCTTACTTCAACCATATTGGAGTAACGTGCCACGACTGAATCTACATAAAGTGAGTCTCCGTCGTTTACAGTAAAACTGCTCATGTTGAACTCTCCGATTGTATGAATGGAATATTCTGCTCCGTTTTTGCGGATAAGTCTTACATTCTTTCGATATGCATCTCCTGCAAATCCTCCTGCATAACTAATGAGAGTGGCAACGCTTTCTGTTGATTTCATTTCATAGAACATTGGACGCTTTACACGTCCCTTTACACGTACCAGGCAATCATAGGCTCCAACAACAATGATATCGTTGTCCTGCAGACGGATATCACCGGCGGAATTGCCATTCATGATGTAGTCGTAAACGTCAATAGTGGCAATCTCGCGTCCTGAACGATATACTTTAATGTTACGCAGTGTTCCAATGTCGTTTATACCACCTGCTGCATACAATGCATTGAAGGCTGTTGAAAGGGAATTCAAGGTGTATGTACCCGGAATCTTTACTTCTCCCATGACCTGTACAAGTATAGAACGTGTTTCACCAACGCTGAGGCTAATGTTGCAGCCTGAGTAATAACGACCCAAACGGGACTTGAGAACCCCATTTGCCTGTGATACTGTAAGACCTCCCAACTTTATTGGACCGACTCCCTCAATCGTGACAGTTCCGTCTGGTGAGATGGTTCCTTCAAACGTTTCCTGTGAGGCTCCCCATACATCAATGATTACTGCATCACCGGCACCGAGACGGTAGTTTGTAGGGGTGGCAATATTCATTGCTGGCTGGAATGTAAGTTCCTTGTTGCTGAAGAGATTGCGTCCAAAAACCTGCTCCTCTGAATTATCAAACATATTGCGGTAATATATCAAAGAGTCAATGTCTAGAAAACCAATTTCATCGTTGAGCATTTCTAATCGTTCTTCTTGTGTGTATTCATCCATGCCTCGCTGCCCACGAACCTGACTGCGTACCATGTAGTTGTTCTGCATTTGGTTCTTCTCTCCGTTTATTTGGCGATTGGTGCGAAGTCGAGTCTTGCTGACATTCTTGTTCTGTTCAGTAAGATCTACTGCTCCGAGATTGTTTTGTTCGGCACTGTATTTCCGACGTATTTTCTGCAACTGCTGAACGGTCACCCCTTTCTTTAGAAGATTTTGTACGATAGTTGCCTGATCTTCACCCTTTGCCTGACGTTCCTGTACGAACTTGATGACTTGGTCATCACTCATGGATTGTGCATATACCAAGGTTGTTATGCTTGTACACAAAAGCATAACAGCGAGGATAGATAGTCTTTTTATCATTGAATGATATTTTTGATTCATGTGAGTATTAACTTGGTTGGTTTGCAGTATATGTTCATATTAAGACACTAAGACCTCCCTAAGTAATTGGGGAGGACTTTATGGCGCTAAAATTGTTTGCCACACAAAATGGATGTAAGTGTCTCGGATATAATCTTAAAATCAAGAGCGAGGCTTCGGTGACGCAGATAATCCAAATCCATGTCAAGGCGACGTATCATTTTTTCCATGGAGTCAGTGTATCCATTGTGCAGAGTCGCATCGGATGTAACACCTGGACGACTAATATAAAGCAATTCATAGTCAGGACGGTGCTTTTTAATCTGTTCAATGAAAAACTGTCGCTCAGGTCTATAGCCTACGAATGACATGTCTCCGACAAATACATTCCACAATTGTGGTAATTCGTCAAGATGATGGGCTCTGAGACTCTTACCTACATCAGTAAGTCTGTTGTCTCCTTCCTGAGCCAATTGTGGACCCTCGTCCTCGGCTGTAGTCTTCATCGTACGGAACTTGATGATATTGAACGGCTTCCCTCCTTTTCCAATTCTTTCTTGCTTAAAGAATACCGGTCCTTCTCCTTCGGCTTTCTGTGCAATTGCAATAATGAAAAAAAGCGGACTTGTGACTATAAGTCCAATTAACGCACCTATAATGTCAAAGGTACGCTTTATGGCTCTTTCTATCAGTCCCATTCCGTCTGTTATATTGTTGCTTGATTCGTTGGCCATCTTTTAACAGTTAGTTGTGTGGTTGATGCACATACTGTACTCAATTATTAATATAAACGTAATTATTTCAGCTTTATTGTGATTGTGGTTCAAAAAACAATGCAAAGATACGAAAATATTCATATAAAACGATATATGTACATTCAATATTTTAGCATATACATTAAAAGAGTGACATATTATCAGAATTTATTCATATCTTTGCAATATAAATGGTACGATTGATCGTCATATATGATATGTCGGAAGATATTAATGATCAGCTGAAAATGACTAAGGTCAAGCGATAATGCATAATTTCTAAAACAAGAATAGTATTATTAACTTAACAATCAAATTAAAAATTTATGAAGAAATTACTTTCTTTATGCGTCATAGTTCTTATTGCTATGTCTGCAAAGGCACAGGTTGCAATGCCTGCAACTCCTGACATTACACCAAAATTGGAGTATGTATTGGAACTTAAAGTGAAGATTGATGGTGCTTTTTCTGTTGGTAAGACACCTCACGGTGGTCGTACAGTTATTCCTATTACAGGCGGAACATTTGAAGGACCGAACATTAAAGGTACGATTATTCCTGGAGGAGCTGATTATCAAATGGGTAATCAGGAAACAGGACGCACTGAAGTGGAAGCAATTTACTGTATTAAAACTGATGATGGAGTAAACATCCATGTTCGTAATTGTGGACTCATCTGTTCTGGTCAGGGAGGATTCTATTTTGTAACTTCTCCCAAGTTCGAGGCTCCGCTTGACAGTAAGTATGCATGGTTGAATAATGCAGTATATGTATGCAAACCAGATTTCGGCCATCAGGAATATCTTTCACTTAAGGTGTGGAAAGTAAATTAATTACCGAAAACATTATCTGTTGCAACTTTTTTAAGATTGGTTGCGTCTAACAATACAGATAAGTAATTTTAGGTAATTTTTAAGATTAACAGAATCTTCGAAGAAAATGAAAGGGGATTGCTCGTGATGAGTAATCCCCTTTTCAAAATTGTAGATTGATCTTTATGAAAGTTTTTCGCTCATAAATTTGGCAGCACGGCGACCATCACCCATTGCGAGGATAACTGTAGCACCACCACGTACAATATCACCGCCGGCAAAAATTGTTGGGATGGATGACTGCATTTCATCGTTTACTGCAATAGTGTTCTTGCGTCCGAGTTCGAGTCCCTTGATGGACTTTGGAACGATAGGGTTAGGACTTACACCAACTGCAACGATTGCCATATCTATGTCGATAGTCTCAATTGCACCCTCAACAGGAACTGGACTGCGGCGGCCGGATGCGTCAGGTTCACCGAGCTCCATCTTCTGGAGACGAACCTGCTTCACTGCACCCTTTTCGTCAGCAATATATTCGATAGGGTTGTGTAGTGTCATGAATTCGATTCCTTCTTCCTTCGCGTGCTTTACTTCCTCAAGACGTGCAGGCATTTCTTCTTCGCTGCGGCGGTATGCTATGAATACACGTTCTGCACCAAGGCGCTTTGCTGTACGGCATGAGTCCATAGCGGTGTTTCCACCACCGACTACCATAACGTTCTTTGCCTTGTTGATAGGAGTGTCGCTGTCAGGATTGGAAGCATCCATGAGATTTACACGTGTTAGATATTCGTTTGATGACATAATGCCGGTACTGTTTTCACCAGGAATGTTCATGAAGTTTGGCAGACCTGCACCAGATGCGACGAATATACCCTTGAAACCTTCTGCTTCGAGTTCTTCGGTACTGATTGTCTTACCTACGATGCAGTCCTTGACGAACTTGACACCAATCTTTTCAAGGTTCTTGATTTCTACGTCAACGATGGCATTTGGCAGACGGAATTCAGGAATACCATATTTCAGTACACCACCGATTTCATGGAGGGCTTCAAACACTGTAACGTCGAAACCGTTCTTTGCCATGTCACCGGCAAAACTGAGTCCGGCAGGACCTGATCCTACAACAGCCACCTTGATACCGTTTGAAGGTTTGCACTGTGGAAGAGACATTTTTCCGCTCTCGCGTTCATAGTCGGCTGCAAAACGTTCGAGGTAACCGATTGCAACAGCAGGCTTACCCATCTTCAAATGAATACATTTGCTTTCGCACTGCTTTTCCTGCGGACAAACACGTCCGCATACTGCAGGAAGTGAAGACGTTGATTTCAGTACCTTTGCTGCATCGAGGAATTCTCCACGTTCGATACTCTTGATGAAAGAAGGAATGTTGATGCTTACAGGACAGCCTTCCATACATGTTGGTTTTGGACAGTCGAGGCAACGTTTTGCTTCAAGCAATGCCTGTTCTGCACTCAAACCTGTATTTACCTCTTCGGTACGTGTTGTGGCACGATATACAGGATCAAGTTCTGGCATCTTGCAACGTTCAATAGCAGTACGGTCCTTTGGCTTCATCGACTTGCGTAGTTCATCGCGCCAAGGTTGATTGCGGTCAATGAGTTCTTCAAGTGGGGTAGTGGCATCAGCAGATACATTCGTGTTATTAGAATTACAAGCACAGGTGCTTTCCTTTTCACAAGTGCTGTTACCGTTGACATGTGCTTCAAGTTTCTTCATCTCTTCAAGTTCAGCAGCCTTGAATGCACCCATACGCTTGAACATCTCGTCGAAGTCAACTTCGTGACCGTCAAATTCAGGACCGTCAACACATACGAAACGAGTCTTTCCTCCTACTGAAATACGACATGCACCACACATACCGGTACCGTCAACCATGATAGTGTTGAGCGACACATCGGTTGGAACATTATATTTTTTAGTGAGAAGGCAGCAGAACTTCATCATAATGGCAGGACCAATAGCGAAGCACTTGTCAACCTTTTCTCTCTGAATAACCTGTTCGATACCTACGGTTACGACTCCCTGTTGTCCGTAACTACCGTCGTCAGTCATGATGATTACTTCATCTGAATGCTTGCGGACTTCATCCTCGAGGATGATAAGTTCCTTTGTACGTCCTGCAAGAACGCTGACAACCTTGTTGCCTGCAGCTTTCAATGCTTTGATGATAGGAAGCATTGGAGCCACACCAACACCACCTCCGGCACATACAACGGTACCGAAATTCTCGATGTGAGTAGCCTGGCCGAGCGGACCTACAACGTCTGTGATATAATCACCTTCGTTAAGGCTGCACAGTTTGGTAGAAGAGTAACCTACTGTTTGTACTACAAGAGTGATTGTTCCCTTTACAGGGTCACTGTCTGCAATAGTGAGAGGCATACGTTCGCCTTTCTCGCCGACACGTACGATAACGAAGTGTCCTGCCTTGCGAGACTTTGCAATAAGAGGTGCCTCGACTTCAAGTCGGAACACTTTCTCTGAAAACTGAGATTTGCTTACAATCTTGTTCATGTTGATTTATGTGTATGAGTTGTTATTCTTTGTCTTTTTCCGGTTCCGGAATGAATTTGTCACCATTGGCAATTGCTTCGTCCCATGGTTTTACCGTACGAAGTTCTTCAGATTGGTCATCCTTGCGATTCCAATAAGTACCCATGGCTGATTGCTATTTAATGATTTCACATCCCATGTAAGGAACCAATGCCTTTGGTACGCGGATACCTTCGGCAGTTTGGTTGTTCTCCAGAATAGATGCAACGATACGTGGCAGAGCAAGGGCAGAACCATTGAGAGTGTGGCATAGTTCTGTCTTCTTGTCGGCGATGCGACGGTAACGGCATTTCAGACGGTTTGCCTGATAAGTGTCGAAGTTGCTGACGGAAGAAACCTCCAGCCAGCGTCCCTGGGCTTCAGAATAAACTTCAAAGTCATAGCAGATAGCAGATGTGAAACTCTGGTCACCTCCGCACAGGCGAAGAATACGGTATGGAAGTTCCAACTTGCAGAGAAGTCCTTCCACGTGTTCAAGCATTTCCTTATGACTTTGCTCGGAATGTTCAGGAGTATCTATTCTTACGATTTCAATCTTTGAGAATTCATGCAGACGGTTCAGTCCACGTACGTCCTTGCCGTAACTTCCGGCTTCGCGGCGGAAACATTGAGTGTATGCACAGTTCTTTATAGGAAGATCCTTTTCGTCAAGAATTACGTCGCGGTAGATGTTCGTAACCGGAACTTCGGCAGTAGGAATGAGATAGAGGTCATCAACCTCGCAATGGTACATCTGTCCTTCCTTGTCAGGCAACTGACCTGTGCCATATCCCGATGCAGCGTTTACTACCGTAGGAGGCATGATTTCGGTGTATCCGGAATTGCGTGCCTCGTCAAGGAAGAAATTGATGAGGGCTCTTTGCAGACGTGCTCCAAGTCCAACATATACAGGAAAACCAGCACCTGAAATCTTTACACCTAAATCAAAGTCAATAAGGTTGTATTTCTTTGCCAGTTCCCAGTGTGGAAGTTTGGCTTCTGTGTTGGCAGGAACGGTATCCCAGTTGCCCACAGTATCACCTTCCTTGCATTCGCGTAGGGAGGACTTTACAACTATATTGTCTTCGGCACATGAACCTTCAGGTACTATGTCGTATGGAATGTTCGGGATTGTGCAGAGATGGGCGGTAAGTGCAGATTCCACTTCGTTCATCTGCTGTTGGAAAGCCTGTGACTCTTCCTTCAATGCTGCAACCTTAGCCTTGGCTGCTTCTGCTTCGTCACGTTTTCCCTGTTTCATGAGTGCCCCGATTTCTGCAGCACACTTTTTCTGTTCAGCGAGACACGCATCCAGTTTCTGCTGTGTCTCACGACGGTTTCTGTCAAGGGAAATTGCCTTGTCAATGGCTTCCTTGGCATTGCCGAAATGTTTCTTCTCCAAACCGCGGATAACTTTTTCCGTTTGTTCGGTTATGAGTTTGAGTGTTAACATTATGCTATTCTGATTAAAAACGATTGCTGTTGTATTATCTCTTTTTTTGTGACGCACGATTTTTTACGCGTTGTCGAATTTCCGCCTTGTGCTTGGCAGAACCAGAGCCGTGAGCACCAGTCTTGTAACTCTTGCCCCTGGCTTTTGTCTTGACCTTGTCGGCATTTCCCTCGGATTTCTTCTTGCCTCCGAAATTGATGCCAATGGTCATTGCCTGGTAGATTTCGTTGTCGCTTGCCATCAGGTTAAATGATTAATGGTGGAACAGGCGGATGCCGGTGAATGCCATGGCAATACCGTATTTGTTGCAAGTCTCAATCACATTATCATCACGTACAGAACCTCCTGCCTGAGCAATATACTGAACACCGCTCTTGTGGGCACGCTCAATATTGTCGCCGAATGGGAAGAACGCATCACTACCGAGACTCACCTCTGTATTCTTTGCAAGCCAAGCCTTCTTCTCCTCACGTGTGAGAGGCTCAGGCTTTTCTGTAAAGAACATCTGCCAAGTACCTTCACGCAATACGTCCTCATATTCATCACCCATATACACGTCAATCGTGTTGTCGCGGTCAGCACGCTTTATGTCGCTGCGGAAAGGAAGTCCCATGACTTTAGGACATTGGCGCAACCACCAGAGATCGGCTTTCTGACCTGCAAGACGGGTACAATGAATGCGGCTCTGCTGTCCTGCACCGATGCCGATGGCCTGTCCGTCCTTGACGTAGCATACAGAGTTGGACTGAGTATATTTAAGTGTTATAAGTGCAATCTTCAGGTCACGCTTGGCATCTTCGCTGAGTTCTTTGTTCTCAGTAGGCATGTTCTCAAAAAGGTTGTCACCGGTAAGGTCAATTTCGTTGCGGCCCTGCTCAAACGTGATACCAAACACCTGCTTGCGCTCTGTCGGAGCCGGACGGTATTCAGTTGACATTTTCAGGACACAGTACGTACCTTTGCGCTTTGCACGGAGGATTTCCAATGCTTCAGGTGTATAGTCCGGTGCGATAATTCCGTCGGAAACTTCACGCTTAATAAGCAATGCTGCAGCTTCGTCGCAAGTGTCACTCAAGGCAATGAAATCACCGAAACTTGACATGCGGTCTGCACCGCGTGCTCTGGCATAGGCTGTAGCAATAGGTGAAAGCGGAACTTTGATATCATCAACAAAATAAATCTTTTTCAGAGTATCGCTCATAGGAACTCCAACTGCAGCTCCTGCAGGACTTACGTGCTTGAATGAAGCAGCAGCAGGCATACCTGTAGCGGCTTTCAACTCCCTGACCAACTGCCAACTGTTGAAGGCATCCAATAAGTTTATATAACCTGGACGTCCGCACAATACTTCAAAAGGAAGTTCACCTTCGTCCATAAACACACGTGATGGCTTTTGATTGGGGTTGCAGCCATATTTCAACTCAAGTTCTTTCATGTCTGATATATTTTCCTGTAAAATTATTTTCAACGTGCAAAGTTAGAAAAATATTCACAACGTACAAAACAAACTATGTATTTATTGAGAATATCAGTTGTAAAGCATTGGTTTTTATGCCTTTTTTTCGTTTTCATTTCACATTTCGTTTTTCATTTCGTTATTTATTCCTATCTTTGCAGCCGAAAAGCTCAATAAGCATTATAAACAAAGCATAATTCAAAATGGCAAGAGAGAGAATAAGACGTGACCGTTCAGACAAGGACGCACAGGATGTTGTCGGTTCGTATGCTATCGATAACATGGCAAAAGGAAATATCTGGACTTATGAAGTAGAGGACATTCACAAGATGCTGATCGAAGTGATGATGTCAGACAAATATAAGGAAAACCGTGTACATTATCATAATATTATCCGTCCCGTTTTTGATGTTCAGTTTCTGAAACGCGAAGATGATGCAAAAGTCGCTTCATTGGAAGCACAGCACTATCAGATATTTTCATCACCCGACTATGAAGGAACAAACGCAATAGCAATCCGTAAGCGTCAGATAAAAAAGATTACGGACCTGACCCTGGAAAACGTGTTCCATCTCACTCCAAAGGAAATACTTCGTTTGATTGATGAAAACATGGGTACAGGCTGGCAGGGACTTCCGTTAGCAATCCAGGACATCATTCAGGCTGCATTTACTGTTGACTGCAGCGTGATGCCTGAAGTGGCAATGCATCGTGTCGGAGGCATAATTGACCGCCGCAGGGAAGATGGATATGAAGTGCTCGAGATAGAACGTGGAACATGGATTGAAGGAGTATTCATTAAGGTCAAGCCAAAAATGGAAAAACTTCATTTCGAGGTTCTTGTCGATGGCAAGCGTTCTTCACGCGATGAATCAGATGACGAAGAGGACGATGACGATGATGATGATTTGGAAGATGAGGAAATCGATGACAATGATGATGATATGGATGAAGAAGAGGATGAGGAACCAAACGAAGAAGATGCAACAATCGAAGATATCGATGCGATTGATGATACAGACGACGATGACGAATAAGATGTAATTGATACAGGTTGCGTCGGACTCTGCTTTTTAGTGGAAAAACAGTCGTGGAGTAGTAGTCAGGTGTGGTGGATAATCTGGTTTTTGTGGAAAAACGGTCAGGGTGTAGTAGCCATTGAAGTTTGACTTCTACTTAACTTCCTCCAACTCCTGCTCTACAGACCTGCGAAATCATGTATTCTTTGTGTGCAATTTTGCTTCTTGAATAATGCAGTTTCTGTTACTGACTCATAACTGACCTGTAACAGACTCATAACTGACTATTAGCGGTAGTATGGCAGGAATGTAGACGCTTTAAGCCTAAAGTGCTCTGTATCAATCGTATAAGGCGTAAATATTATAATAAATAAGTGGGGAGAAAATGGACACTTTTGTCGTGCTGCTTTATTGCCGTCTTATTGTTGCCTAACCATTATTCTGTAGGAATCTTCGGATGTCAGTCGTTGGCAATATTCTGAAAACGATTTTTTTGTGATTTTTTTTGGTGATTTGGTTAACCTTATTTGCTTTTTATCTCCCTATTGCTTGCCTATATTACATTTTTGCTATATATTTGCAAAGTGTTTGTAGAATAATATTACTGACTTTAAAATTAACATGGAATTATGATGGAGAGTGCAATAGTCCAGGGTCTGGTCGATTCGTTCAGGCTTAATTTCATTGAGGAGAATCGCTATTTGATGGTTCTTGACGGTCTTAGGGTGACGGTGGTAATAACTTTTTTTTCTGTTTTGCTTGGTACGGTCTTGGGGGGCTTGATATGTTGGATGAGGATGAGCGACAATAAATTTCTGGCAAGGACTGCAAGGGTGTATATCGACCTTGTACGTGGCATTCCGACTCTTCTCCTTCTTCTGATTATGTTCTATGTGGTACTGGCTTCGGTCAATATCAGCGGCATCATCATTGCTGTAATTACATTTTCCATTAATGTGTCGGCATATTTCTGCGAGACATTCAGGTCGGGTATCATGGGTGTGGACAGGGGACAGTGGGAAGCTGGCCTGTCTTTGGGCTATAACGGTACTCAGACGTTCTTCAGGATTGTCTTGCCCCAGGCATGGGAACGTATATTGCCCGTATATCATGGTGAAATCATTACGCTGCTGAAGAGTACAGCTATCGTGGGTTATGTAGCCGTAGTTGACGTGACAAAGGCAACGGATGTCATCCGTTCCAGGACATTTGATGCATTTCTTCCCTTGGTTGCAGCGGCTGTGGCATATTTTCTGCTTGCCTGGCTTTTCGGCCTTTTACTGAAGGTTTTGTTTGACTGGAAGAAAATCTTCGGAAAAAAGCGCATCGCCAAGTGTATCGCTTTGATTCCGCTTTTAGGAATGCTGTCCTGCGGCGGAACGGAGGATGTTCAGATAAATGATGAATCCGACTTGCGCCATGTAAGGGTGGGGGTTATAGCCGGCAGCAATCATGATATAACGGTAACTGAACAGCTGAAACCTGAGAAACTTTTCAGGTTTGATGATATTTCGGCAATGTTGGTAGCGCTTGAGATTGGTAAGATTGATGCATGCTATATCGAGAGCGTTACTACAAATGTTGTCTGTAGGTCTCATCCTAATTTCATGGTTCATCCATCATTCATGGGTAAAAGGGATATCGGTATTATTTTCAACAAGCAGAATACAGCACTTTGTAGTGAAGTTAATGCCGCCTTGGATATCCTTATGAATGATTCTGTATGGAAGGAGATGCAGGACAGGTGGCTGAGCGGTGACGAAAATCCTGACACTACAGGTTTTTTCCAAAATACCGTAACTCAGGGTGCTGTTCTTCATGTCGGAACCATTGGCCTTCATTTCCCGTATAATTATGTGTCAGACGGAAAGCTCGTGGGCTTTGAAATTGAAATGGTAAACCGTATCGGTGCAATCCTCAACCGTCCCGTCGAGTTTCAGATGCTGGGCGGAAATGCCCTTACTCCTGCCCTCAATTCGGGAAAGTTGGATATGGCTGCAACTCTTGTGCAGAAATCTCCTGAAAGGGAAAAGAATATCCTGTTTTCCAAACCATACATGCATTCTCAGACGGTGTATATTACTTGCAGACGTGATAATGCCAAGTCTGACAGTAAGCATGGCAATGTCCTGATTGTCATGTTTGCTGCATTGGCGGCTCTTCTTGCTCTTGCCCTCGTATTCATCATGTTCAAGAAGCATCATAAAGATAAAAAGTGCAATTCTTCAGGGGTGGTGATTCCTAATGACGGTGCCATCGTAAGAATTGAACATCTGAAAAAAGTCTTTGACGGCAAGACTGAAGTCCTGACAGATGTCTGTGTTGATATTCATAAAGGTGAAGTAATATCCGTAATCGGACCTTCAGGTTCGGGGAAGAGCACTTTCCTGCGTTGTATCAATATGCTCGAACGCCCGACGGGAGGACGGATATTCATTGACGGCGTGGACACAATGAGTAGGGAAATGGATGTTGCGTCCATGAGACGTAAGATAGGAATGGTGTTTCAGTCATTCAATCTGTTCAATCATAGGAATGTGCTTGAGAATGTTGCTATGGCACCTGCTGACCTTCTTGGCTGGTCGCGTGAGGAATCCGAGGCTGAAGCCATGAATCTTCTCAAGATGGTAGGCCTAGGCGGAAAAGCTGATGCCATGCCTTTTCAGTTGTCTGGTGGCCAGAAACAGCGTGTGGCAATAGCCCGTGCCTTGGCAATGCGTCCTGAAATAATATTGTTTGATGAACCGACTTCGGCTCTTGACCCGACAATGGTGAGTGAGGTTCTCGGCGTGATACGTATGCTGGCTTCACAGGGGATGACCATGCTTATCGTGACTCACGAGATGGAGTTTGCCCGTCAGGTAAGTTCCAGGGTGCTATATATGGACGAGGGCAGAATCTACGAGTCGGGTACCCCGGAGCAAGTGTTCGGAAATCCCCGGAAAGAAAAGACCCGCAATTTTATCGACAAGGTACATGAATGCCGTTATAGGATAGAATCGGACGTATATGACTATTATGAAATGACTGCACGTATCAATAATTTCTGTAAGAAGTATTATATTAAGGATGGGACAGCAGATCATATAGTACATGCAGTTGAAGAGTGTCTCATAATAGCCGGGGCTAGTCGTCCTGTATCTCTGTCCCTGACTTATTCAGAAAAGACTTCGGAGGTAATCCTAGTGGTTGAAATGTCAGCGGCCATGGATGAAACTATTTCCGAAAATGATGAATATGCTTTGGAAATGGCTGTGCTGAAGGGCGTGAGTAAGAGTTTCGGTATTCAGTCAACAGATACTGGTACGGCATTCAAAATGACTTTCTGATATTTTGCTTTGCTGCTGCATGTTTTTGTCATTTCCACATACTTTGGCGCTCTCTTCTGTATTATTCCTGAAAGTAGAGTATTAATATAAAGTTTTTTTCATACCTTTGCACTATGAAGTATTCTGTAATTATACCAGTTTTCAACCGTCCTGACGAAGTGGATGAACTTTTGGAAAGTCTAACAGGACAGACTGAAAAGGATTTCGATGTCGTCGTGGTGGAGGATGGTTCTGCCAATCCGTGCGAAGAAGTCTGCCGAAAATATGCAGACAGATTGTCTATTCATTATTTTGCAAAGGACAATTCCGGTCCCGGACCTTCCCGCAATTACGGAGTGGAACGTGCAGAAGGTGACTATGTACTTATTCTCGACAGCGACTGTGTGTTGCCTCCTGGTTATATGGAGGCTGTCAGCAAGGAACTGGAGTCTGACCCATGTGATGCCTTCGGCGGTCCTGACCGTGCTCATGAATCATTTACTCAGGTGCAGAAAGCCATCAGTTACAGCATGACTTCCTTTTTCACTACCGGCGGCATCCGTGGTGGAAAGAAAAAGATGGACAAGTTTTATCCCCGTTCCTTCAATATGGGCGTGAAGCGTAGTGTGTATAATGCTCTTGGCGGCTTTTCACGTATGCGTTTCGGTGAGGATATTGATTTCAGTATACGCATATTCAAGGGGGGCTATAAATGCCGATTGTTTCCTGATGCATGGGTGTGGCATAAGCGCCGTACCGATATGGACAAGTTTTTTAGACAGGTGTTCAATTCCGGTATAGCCCGTATCAACCTCATGAAGCGTCATCCTGGAAGTCTCAAACTCGTTCATCTGCTACCGGCTGCATTTACGGTAGGGGTTATTCTCCTACTCGTTCTGTCCCTGATATTACGTTTCTTAGGTTCATGGATATGGATTTATACATTGCTGCCAATTGAAATATATTGTCTGCTTATCTTTATTGATTCATCTGTAAAGAACAAGAGTATGTCTATTGGAATACTTTCCGTTGAGGCTGCGTTTGTGCAGCTGTTTGGATATGGATTTGGATTTATCAAGGCTTGGTGGCAGCGGTGTGTGTTGAATAAGGGCGAATTTAGTGCGTACGAGAAGAATTTCTATGATTGAGATGGAGGAAGAAAACGAATATGATTGTTCGCTGCCGGGTAATAACGGCAGTTTTACGATAAAGGAGTGGGCGAAGGAAGACCGCCCAAGGGAGAAGATGATGGCTAAGGGCGAGAGTGCTCTGTCAAATGCCGAGTTGTTGGCAATTCTTATAGGTTCAGGTTCTCCACGTCAGTCGGCTGTGGAACTTATGCAGGATGTCCTACGTACTTGTGACGGTCATCTGTCCCTACTCAGCAAACTGACAGTTAAGGAACTGATGGCGTTCAACGGAATAGGAGAGGCTAAGGCTATAACGATTAAGGCTGCGGCTGAAATAGGTCGGCGACGTGCAATGGAACGTGCCGATGACCTTCAGCAACTATGCAATGCAGAAGATACTTACCTGTATATGCACCCATTGATGCAGGACCTTATATGTGAGGAGTTCTGGGTTATACTGATGAACAATGCTTCACGTGTAATCAAACGCGTGAGAATCAGTACGGGTGGACTTACGGCTACAGCCGTGGATATAAGGATGGTTCTGAAGGAGGCTTTACTTGCTGATGCAACGTGTATGATTGTCTGTCATAATCATCCTTCGGGCAAGTTACGCCCTTCAAATGATGACCTTATGCTGACTGAACGTCTCAATAGGGCGTGTCAGACAGTAAACATAAAGTTGATTGACCATGTCATCATAACCGATGGTGGCTATTATAGTTTTGTAGATAATGGAAAAATTTGATATAGAAGTAAGGGTTGTGGATATGTTGAGAACAGTCTTCGACCCTGAGATTCCGGTCAACGTATATGATTTGGGACTTATTTATAGTGTAGATGTGACAAAGGTTGAGGATAAATCTGCCGGTGGCAGTGGAACTGATGCAGAGGACTTGTTCAATGTAAACATAGAAATGACTCTTACGGCTCCGAATTGTCCTGCTGCTGATTTCATAATAGAGGATATAAACCAGAAGGTTGGATCTATCAATGGCGTGAAGTCAGTTGATGTGGAACTTGTCTTTGAACCGGAATGGAACAAGGACATGATGAGTGAGGAGGCAAAACTTGATTTGGGATTCATGTAAGAATTATGAAACAGATATATTTCATCTCTGATGCCCATCTTGGTTCCCGTGCATTGGAACACAGACGTACTCAGGAACGTCGCCTTGTACGTTTTCTCGACCAAATTAAGGACAAGGCCGAGGCTGTATTTATGCTAGGCGATATGTTTGACTTCTGGTTTGAGTACGAGGATGTCGTACCTCGTGGATTTACACGATTCTTAGGTAAGGTCAGCGAACTTACCGACAATGGGGTGGAAGTACATTTCTTTGTGGGCAACCATGATATGTGGATGGATGATTATCTCACTCAGGAGTGTGGGGTATTGGTGCATCACGAACCTTGTTTAATGGAACTCCATGGAAAGGAATTCTTCCTCGCTCACGGACATGATGAGGACGTATTGCTGAATGATTGGAGAACCAAACTGATGTTCAAGGTGTTTGAATCGAGAAAATGCCGCAGACTTGCCCGTATGATTCATCCTCATTGGTTCATAAACTTTGGTTACAACTGGGCTAAGCGCAACCGTGAAAAACATTTCATTGAGGGAGAACCCGTATTTCTTGGAGAAAAAGATGAAAGACTTGTCGTGTTTGCCAAGAATTACCTTGCATCACATCCTGGTGTAAACTACTTTCTGTTCGGCCATCGCCATATAGAACTTGACCTTATGCTTTCTCATGACTGCCGTATGATGATTCTCGGTGAATGGTACAGTAAGTTTACTTTTGCCACTTTCGACGGTGAAAACTTACAGATGAATAATTACGTGGAGGGAGAAACATGGATGTAAAGACCAATTCCCTGCAGGCATGGCTGTTGGCTTCACGTCCCAAGACTCTTACCGGTGCGGCTGCTCCTGTAATGGTGGGTGGTGCTTTGTCATGGGTGGCTCCGTATTCGTTCCGCTGGTGGGTGTTTTTGTTGGCAATGCTGTTTGCCTTACTTATGCAGGTTGCTGCCAACTTGATAAATGATTATTACGACTGGAAGAAAGGTACTGACCGCAATGAAGACCGTCTGGGACCGGAACGTGCCTGTGCTCAGGGCTGGATTACTCCCTATGCCATGAAACGCGGAATACTTGCTGTTACGATTGCCGCATGTCTTGTAGGCTTACCTCTTGCTGTTGTCGGAGGATGGTGGCTCATAGCCGTAGGTGTCCTTTGTGTGGCATTTGCTTTTGTATATACAACAAGTTTCTCATATCTTGGATTGGGTGACTTGTTGGTACTTGTGTTCTTCGGTATAGTACCTGTAGGCTTTACCTTTTATGTCTTGACAGAAGGACAGTGGACAACTGATGTTACTCTGATAGGAATTGCGCAAGGGGTAGTGACGGATATGCTTCTTATGGTGAATAACTATCGTGACCGTCATCAGGACCGTCTGAGCAACAAGAAAACAATAATTGTAAGGATAGGAAATATATTCGGAAAATATCCGAATACTGATGATATAGAGGATATGTTCGGCAGATACAGTTATCTTGCCTTGGGAGTGATAGGCGTTCTTCTTGCTTTGATTGCGAACCATTCCATACTTATGATTCTGGTTCTGCTTCTTTGGCTTCGGCTCCATTATAAAACATATAGCAGCATGGAAATGTGTGAGGGACGCGAACTTAACATGGTGTTAGGTAATACAGCCCTCAACATTTTCTTGTTTGCTTTATTCGTTTCTGTAGCAGTTGTGCTCGAGTAGAAAAAAATAGCCATTGGCTGTCTTGCCAATGGCTAATTGCATATTCTGTTATTTCAATTTATTTTTAATCTTATCTACGTAGGCATCTATGACGGCGACGGCAGTGATGTTTACGATATCACGTACACTGCTTTCGAAGTCAGTGAAGTGGATAGGCTTGTTAAGTCCCATCTGTATAGGACCAATGATTTCTACGTCAGGGTCAAGACATTGCAGCATTCTGAATGCAGAACGGGCACTTGTAAGGTTCGGAAATACCAGTGTGTTGACATCCTGTCCGTTTAGTTTTGAGAATGGATACTTGAGATCTCGCTGTTCCTTGTTGAGTGCAAAGTTTATCTGCATTTCACCATCAACGCAGAGTTCAGGACAATTCTTGTGAAGTACGCTTACTGCATCACGAACCTTGGTTGCATTTGGCTCATTGTCGCTTCCGAAGTTTGAGTAACTGATCATTGCGATATTAGGCTTGTCGTTGAAGAAACCAACTGTATGTGCGGACAGTCGTGCAATGTCGGTAAGTTGTTCACTTGTAGGGTCACGGTTTACCATTGTGTCGCCGATGTAGAACTGCCCCTTTGGCGAGTTGATGATATGCATGGCACCGAAGGTGTTGTATCCTTCACGTATTCCGATAACGTCCTTTGCTACCTTGATGGTGTAGCTGTATTTCGTGTATAGACCGGTTATGAATGCATCAGCCTCTCCCGTCTCAACCATCATCATGCCGAAATAGTTCCTTTCAAACATGTTATCGTTGGCTTCTTCATAGATGTAGCCTTGTCGCTGACGCTTTTCCGTAAGGATTCTTGCGTAGCGTTCACGTCGTTCTGCCTCCCTGTCATGACGTAGGTTGATAATTTCAATACCTTTGAGACTGAGGTCCAGTTCCTTTGCAAGTCGTTTAATCTTCTCGTCATTACCCAATAGTATAGGTTGGCATATTCCTTCAGCCTTTGCCTGAACAGCAGCTTTCATCATAGTTGGGTGAATGCCTTCGGCAAAAACCACGCGCTGTGGATGTTTTCTTGCCGTGTCATACAGTTTCTGAGTCATCTTGGTTTCCTGACCGAGCAACTGACGGAGATTCTTCTTGTATGCTTCCCAATCAGTAATCTGCTTGCGTGCCACACCGCTTTCCATTGCAGCACGTGCCACGGCTGACGATACTTCGGTGATGAGTCGGGGATCAACAGGCTTTGGAATGAAATAGTCGCGTCCGAAAGTGAGGTTGTTTACCTTGTACACATCATTAACGACATCTGGCACTGGTTGTTTGGCAAGGTCGGCAATGGCAAGAACAGCAGCCATCTTCATTTCCTCGTTGATGGCTGTAGCATTTACGTCGAGTGCTCCTCGGAAAATGTATGGGAAACCAATGACGTTGTTAATCTGGTTAGGGTAGTCCGTACGTCCTGTTGACATGAGTACGTCGGGACGGGCCTCCATAGCATCTTCGTATGTGATTTCAGGAGTAGGATTGGCAAGTGCAAAGATGATAGGATCCTTTGCCATAGTCTTTACCATTTCCTTACTCAGCACATTACCTTTGGAAAGTCCTACAAATACATCAGCATCCTTTACTGCTTCTTCAAGTGTGTGTATGTCGCAGCGGTCAGTTGCAAAGAAACGTTTCTGGTCGTTGAGTCCATGACGGTCACTGGTGATGACACCCTTTGAATCGAGCATTACGATATTTTCCTTCTTAACACCTAAAGCCATATAGAGTTTGGTACATGAAATGGCTGCTGCACCTGCACCATTTACCACGAGACGAGCCTTCGAAATGTCTTTTCCAACTACTTCAAGTGCATTTTTCAGTCCTGCTGCAGAAATGATGGCAGTTCCATGTTGGTCATCATGCATTACCGGAATATCAAGTGTGCGCTTCAGACGTTCCTCAATGTAGAAACATTCGGGAGCCTTGATGTCTTCGAGGTTTATACCACCGAAAGTCGGTGCAATACGTTCTACTGCTTCGCAGAATTTCTCAGGGTCTTTCTCTGCTACCTCAATATCGAACACGTCGATACCGCCATAAATCTTGAATAGCAGTCCTTTACCTTCCATTACAGGCTTGCCGCTGAGTGCACCTATGTCACCGAGTCCGAGAACTGCAGTGCCGTTACTGATGACGGCTACAAGATTACCCTTGTCGGTATATTTGTATGCGTCATCAGCATTTTCCTGAATCTCGAGACAAGGAAATGCTACACCAGGTGAATAAGCCAAACTGAGGTCGGTCTGTGTGCGGTAAGCCTTGGTAGGCTTTACCTCGATTTTACCTGGACGTCCATTTTTGTGGTACTCCAAGGCTGCTTCTTTCGAAATCTTAATCATAGTGTTATTCTATATATTGAGGCGATAATTGAGGACTCCTAAATATCCTCATTCAAAAATTCGCTGCAAAGTTACAACTTTTTTTGTAAAGTACACCGTTTCAGTAAGTTTTATATGTATAAATGGCTTGCTCGTTGAATTATTATTGTTAACTTTGCCACGTAATCAAATATTTGAACAATCTATTAATCCAAACAGAACTTATATGAAAAGAATTACTTTGTTATCTTTGTTGCTGGCTATGAGTTCCATTGCTCTGCAGGCTCAACCCGATAAGAACTTCTACATTTTCCTATGTTTCGGTCAGTCAAACATGGAAGGCAATGCAACTCCCGAAACTGTTGACAAGACAGTTGACAAACGTTTCAAGATGATGGCAGCCGTGAATTTTTCCAGTCCAAGCCGCACAATGTATAATTGGTATACAGCCACACCGCCTCTCTGCCGCCAGGGAACCGGATTGACTCCAGCCGATTACTTCGGACGTGAATTAGTAGAAAACCTACCGGATTCAATTACAATAGGTGTGATAAACGTGGCAGTAGGTGGTACAGAGATTGAACTGCTGGATAAGAACTATGGAGTGAACTATCCAAACACGAAACTCTCAACCAAAGAACAATGGTTTAAGGATTACATGAAACAATACGGTGACCAACCATATCAGCGATTGCTGGATTGTGCTCTTCGTGCTCAGAAAAAAGGTGTAATCAAGGGATTTCTTCTTCATCAGGGAGAAACCAACAATGGTCAGTCGGATTGGATTTACAAGGTAAAGCATATTTATGAGGATTTGCTTGTCGATCTCAACCTTGATGCTGAGAATACTCCGCTGCTTGCCGGTGAGACCGTAAGTAAGGCTGAAGGTGGTGCTTGCTGGTCACATAATGCCGTGATAGCCAAACTGCCTACAGTAATTCCAAACAGTTATGTGATTTCATCAAAGGATTGTCCCCAGAAAGGTGACGGTCTTCACTTTACGGCAGAAGGTTACCGTATGATAGGAAGACGTTACGGTCAGAAAATGTTGGAATGTCTGAAGAAAGAAGAGAAGGAAGTTACGCTGCCGAAGGAAATAGACTATGACGGTACGCTTCTGACAGATGCACTCGAGGCTGATATCCTGTTTCATGGAAAAGTTACAGTAACAAGCACGAAGTATGGTATTTCTTCAAGTGCAGATTATACAAATTCATGCAGTGGTTGGCGATTCAAGCGTGCACAGGACTTCTCCAACTATAATTATCTGGTTTTGGATAATACCTCCAAGGCAAATTCAGATATACAACTATGTCTGTTTGATGCATGCAATGCAAAGTCAAAGTGCTATAAGGTAAGTATTAGAGGCATGAAACCTATTATAATAGACTTGAAGGAAATAGCAGGTAAGGTTGATCTGAAGCACATCGGTGTTGTTGGATTTTGTACGAAAGGTCAGATTATCATGTTCAACAAGGCATATCTCTCTAACGAAGATCCTACATCGGTACTGTCAGTACGTGAAAACCAAGGTGAATCGCCATGGTATGACCTCGCCGGAAGAATGATGGAAAAGAACGCAAAGACATATCCTGCAGGAATATATATTCATAACAATAAAAAAGTTTTAGTAAAATGAAGAAATTATTAATTTCAGCCTTGTGCATCATGACTTGTGCAATGACATTGCAGGCAAAGCCTGACAAGAATTTCTATGTATTCCTATGTTTCGGTCAGTCAAACATGGAAGGTGCAGCAAAACCCGAAGCACGCGACATGAGTGGCGTAAGTGACCGTTTTGTAAGTCTCACCCCTTGTACCACTGCTCCGGAGGACGCTAAGTGGCATTTGGCACTTCCTCCTCTCTGCCGCAAGGATAATGGATTGACCCCAGCCGATTATTTCGGACGTACACTTGTGGAGAATCTACCGGAAAAAGTACGTGTGGGAGTAATCAATGTGGCAATCGGCGGTTGTAAGATAGAGGCTTTTATGCAGGAACATGTGGCTGATGAAGTAAAGATGGCTCCTCCGGCATGGCAGCGTGCCATGTTCAAGGCATACGATGATGACCCATACGCATATCTGGTTAGACTTGCCAAGCGTGCTCAGCAGGACGGAGTAATAAAGGGAATCCTGTTTCATCAGGGAGAATCCAATACTGGTCAGAAGGATTGGCCCGATAAGGTAAATACCGTATATAAGCGGCTTTTGAAAGACTTAGGACTTAAGGCAAAGAAAGTACCATTGATAGCCGGTGAAGTAGTAATTGCCGGAGGAAAAGGACAGTGTGTAGCGATGAATCCAATCATAGATGATCTGCCATTGACTATACCAACATCACATGTTGTGAAGTCAGACGGACTTACCAATGCTCCCGACAATCTCCATTTCGATTCAATGGGCTATCGTCTGCTAGGTCAGCGTTATGCATCAAAGATGCTACCTTTGTTGGGCGTGAAGCACCCCGTAATCAAACCAATTGAATAAATAATAAACCCTCCTTGACATTGGTGTCGAGGAGGGTTTTTCTATTGTGAATTTCAGGAATGTATTATTCCTGTGAGTCAATGACAGAAATCTTTTCCTTTATTTCCTTGAGGTCTGCACGGAGTTTGTCAACCTTGCGGTTGAGTTCATCAACAAGTGAATTGCCTGACTTAGACTTAGAGAGATTGAGGAAACCGAGGTTATTCTCGTAAGTCTTGATTTCCTGCTGTAGAATCTCAGCTTGACGTGAAAGGCGTTCACGGATGTTTCCGCCATTACCGTTGGCAACTTCGTTCTTGAAGCGTTCTACACGACGGCGTGATGCATTTTCGCCGAGGAATCCATAGAGACGGTCCATCTGTTCGCGCAATGCCTTGAAAGTCTTATCCTTTTCCTTGAATGGAACATGGCCGATTCCGTCCCATTCAGCCTGAGCATCACGGAGTTGCTGACGGAGGTCATCGCCAGCCTCTTCTGGTACGATTGCAGCAAGGCGTTCAATGATTGAACGTTTCTTCTGTAGGTTCTCATTCTGTTCAGCAAACTGTGAAGATGTATTGGCTTTCTTGTTCTCAAAGAATGCATCACAGGCAGCATTGAAACGGGCCCATACTTCGTCGCTTTGTTTCTTTGCTACAGCACCTATAGTCTTCCATTCCTTCTGAAGTGCAATGAGTTGGTCAGTAGTAGCCTTCCAGTCAGTACTGTCCTTCAGAGCCTCAGCCTTTTCACACAGTTCCTTCTTGCGGCGTAGGTTTTCGCTGAGATTCTCGCGTACGCTCTTGAAGAATTCTGCTTTCTTCTGGAAGAACAAATCGCATGCAGCACGGAAACGGTCATAAATCTTCTGATTCATCTTCTGAGGTGCAAAACCAATAGTCTTCCATTGTGCCTGCAACTGAGTAATCTTTTCAGAAGTCTCGTTCCATTGTGCAAATGACTTGAGACTTTCAATATCGATGGCTTCAATAGTTTCGCAGATTGCAGTTTTCTGTTCAAGATTGTTTTGCTCCTGTTCCTTTCGGCCTTCGAAGAATTCCTGATGGCGCTTGTTGATAACAGTAGAGGCATTCTTGAAACGGTTCCAGATATCTTCACGCAGTTCCTTTGCTACAGGACCGATTTCACGGAACTGCTGGTGGTACTGCTGGAGTTTACGGAAGGCAACCACGATATCTGATTCTTCAGCCAATGCTTCAGCCTTGTCGCAGAGGGCAGTCTTCATTTCAAGGTTCTTCTTGAAATCGTATGCGCGGAATTCATTATTCAGTTTAAGCGTGTCGTAGAACTTCTCCACGTTAGCCTGATAGTTCTTCCACAGTTCAGTTGCTTTTTCTGCAGGAACTTCCTTGATTTCGTTCCAATCCTGCTGTAATTGTCGGAAGTCATTATATGAACGGTTCACCTCGTCAGGATTCTCAAGAATCTGTTTGATCTTTTCAATAATCTGCATCTTCTTGAGATAGTTTTCCTCCTTGAGTTTCTCCTGTGCCTCGTGCTGTGCAGCACGTTTTTCGCGTACTACATTCATCTGTTCCTTGAATACCTGTTCCAATGGATCAATAGTAGGCTCGAAAGTCTCAGGATCACCACCGCCTTCAGTAAATGCCTTGAATGCTTCTTCTGATTCCGCCTTGATGATACGGTAGAAATGACTCTTTAGACTGTCGATTTCCTGACGGGAAATGTCACCGTCGCTTTCTGCGATTTCTTTTAGACGGCTGATGATTCCCTCTTTTGTGTCAGGTACTGAAACCTCAGTGGTTTCTTCACTTACAGGTTCTTCTTCGTTAACTTCAACAGCATTGTCTGCTGTCTTTTCAGGAGTTTCTTCAACGGTAGGAGCAGTTGCTTCAACTACTTGTTCGTCGAGAGTGGATTGTACATTGTTTTCTTCCATAATGTATTAAGTTAATTAAGAGGTCTATAAGTCTGCAAGTATAGGACCTTGGGGTGTTATTGGCCCTTGGCCTTTGGCGTTAGCGTTTACTTGTCGACTCGTTGGACTGGATTTGTTTGATTACAGCATGATTTGATTCAATGTGTAAATATAGATTGCAGCCATAGGTATGGCGATGAGCGAACTGTCGAAACGGTCGAGCAACCCTCCGTGACCGGGGAGAAATGCTCCGGAGTCTTTAATGCCGAGTTTACGCTTAATCAGTGATTCCACGAGGTCGCCCCATGTACCGAATCCCACAACGATAAGTGCAAGACCAGCCCATGCAAGACGGTTGTATAAGTCGCAGGAACTACTGAAATAAGTGAAATATGTAGCAATAATCTGCGAGATGATGGCAGAAATAATCAGAGCAGAGATTGTGCCTTCCCATGATTTCTTAGGTGAGATACGCTGAAACAGTCTATGACGACCGAGCCAAGTGCCGAAACCGTATGCGGCAGAGTCTCCGACCCAGATAAAGATAAATACGGAAAGGGTAAATATCGGATTGTAGAAAACGTCATGCGCACCCATACCCATGCTTACACCGAAGAACGACAATGTGTTGAGCAAGGCAAAAGGCAATGCAATATAGAGTTGCGACATCAATGCGAACGACCAGTTCATCAATGTGTTGTTCGTCTTGAAATAGAGTTCGCTGATAAACAGATAGACGATTGTAATAAGATAAGGAATGAATACTTCCGAACCAGTCATGTTCATGTTGAAAGCCATTACGGCAGCAAAGAAATATACCGATGCCGTTGTTGTAATGATACGGTTTATCTGACAGTCAAGATATTTATTGATGAGTGAACAGAATTCCCAAGTAGTGAGACCGGTTATTGCTGCAAACAGGATGGCATAGGGTAGTGGTCCCCAGAGAATGCAACCCACAACGACTGCTACAAATACCAGACCAGAAATGGTTCGTATGATAAGATTCTTCATTTATATCGTTCTTTCTGTAATATTACCAACCAAAGAGAGTGTTCTCGCGTGGCATTTCCACTTGCTGATGCTCTTTGTCCGAATGACGTTTAGACTTCTTTGTCCGGACTGCTGCATCATGTTGCTTTTCTGCTTTTAATACTTCAGCCTCAGGCATTACGGCTTCTTCATTGTCAAAAGGATTGAATGATTCGATTTCCTGTTCGGCAATAACTTCCTGTTCAGATGAAACGGAAATCGGAGTCATCTCATTTGTTTCGTCACAAATGATGTCAGTAGTTTCTGCAGCAGCAGTTTCATAAACTATGTTGTCCTGAACGGATTCGTCGTCAGCGGTGTTGAAACTTGTCATTTTCAGTTCCTGAAAAGCCTTACGGCTGTTTCCCGCTTCAGATGCAGCAGTCAACTTGTCCGTACTGCTGCCGGTAGAATTCATGTCCGTTTCAGAATCTCCCTTTTCGCTTGGAACGTTTTCGTCCTGAGAAACAGGAGGAGTAGCCGAACCTCCGTTCTTTTGTTTCTCCATTACGGCATCAATGACCTTCTGACGTATGATGGCAGCATTCTCGTTGGCATGATTCATCTCGTCATCAGTCATCTGGGAATCTTCCTCGTTAGCCGCAAGTATTTCTTCTGTACGTGAAGTCCAAGGACGTTTTCCGAAGATTCGTTCCACATCTTCAGCATAAATCACCTCACGTTCAATGAGCAACTGAGCCAGTTGTTCATGACCGTCCTTATGTTCAAGCAGAATCTTTTTAGCCCTTTCGTATTGTTCCGCAATCTGTTTTCTGACCTCTTCGTCAATCAGTTCGGCAGTATGTTCGCTGTATGGCTTGTTGAATGAATATTCGTCATTGTTGTAGTAGCAGATGTTTGGCAGCGATTCACTCATACCAGCGTATGCAACCATACCGTAGGAACGCTTCGTTACAGTTTCAAGGTCGTTCATGGCTCCGGTTGAAATACGTCCTGTACAAAGTTCTTCAGCAGCACGGCCTCCGAGAGTAGCGCAGATTTCATCGAGCATTTCTTCCTTAGTCGTAATCTGTCGTTCTTCAGGCATGTACCATGCAGCACCGAGAGCCTGTCCGCGCGGAACGATTGTCACCTTTACCAAAGGATTGGCATATTGGCAGAACCAACTGATAGTGGCATGCCCAGCCTCATGAAGTGCAATAGTACGTTTCTCGGCATCAGTCATCACCTTTGTCTTCTTCTCCAATCCGCCGATTATACGGTCAACAGCATCAAGGAAACATTGCTTGTTTACCCAAGGGGAATTATTACGTGCAGCAATGAGTGCAGCCTCGTTACATACGTTTGCGATATCAGCACCCGAGAAACCCGGAGTCTGTCGGGCAAGAATATCCACATCAACAGTCTCGTCAATCTTGATAGGACGGAGATGCACGTTGAAAATAGCCTTGCGCTCGTTGAGGTCAGGTAGGTCAACATGAATCTGACGGTCAAAACGTCCGGCACGGAGAAGTGCCTTGTCAAGAATTTCAGCACGGTTTGTAGCAGCAAGAATAATAACACCGCTGTTAGTGCCGAAACCGTCCATCTCGGTAAGGAGTTGGTTAAGCGTGTTTTCGCGTTCATCGTTTCCGCCCATGTTGAGACTCTTGCCACGTGCACGTCCTATAGCATCGATTTCATCAATAAAGATGATACAAGGAGCCTTCGCCTTAGCCTGCTGGAAAAGATCGCGGACACGACTTGCACCTACGCCGACAAACATCTCGACGAAATCACTTCCCGACATGGAGAAGAAAGGAACGTCAGCCTCACCGGCAACGGCTTTGGCAAGGAGAGTCTTACCAGTTCCCGGAGGACCGACGAGCAAGGCTCCCTTTGGAATTTTACCTCCCAGTTCAGTATATTTAGACGGATTCTTGAGAAAGTCAACAATCTCGTGAACTTCACGCTTGGCTTCAGTCTGTCCGGCAACGTCCTTGAATGTGATGCGGTCCTTCTTGTCGTCGGTATTGTCAAAGAGTTTGGCCTTTGACTTTCCGAAACTGAATATACCGCCTCCGCCGATACCGCCACCACCCATGCGGCTCATGATGAAGAACCATAATACAACGATGAGAATGATAGGACCGATTTGTATCAGGAGGTTCCAGAATAGGTCGTTGTCACGCTCGTAAGAGAGTTTTCCGGTGAATTTGTTGTTCATCCTGGCAGAGTCAATCTGCTGCTCAAGATGTTCAACCGAACCAAAATCAATCTGAGGAATACGTGATGCCGACTTGTCCTTCTGTACGTCACCGTAAATATATTTCTCACCGTCCTTGGTGACAGCAAACTTCAGCGTGAGTTGATCCTTGTTTACGAGTATTTCCTTCACATAACCACTGTCCAGACAAGTGCGGAAGTCACTATATGCTAACTGCTTGTCCGACGAATTGCGGCCATTCATGAAATACATCAACACGAGACCTCCAATCAGCAACATGTAGAGCCATGAAAAATTGAAGCGAGGCTTTTGCTGATTGTTGTTCTTATTGTTATTTGAGTTTTTATCCATTGTCAATAATTTACTAATTAATCGATATCCTCGATTTCCATACTTGGCGCATCTTCCCAGAGATGGTCAATGTCATAGAATTCTCGGCAGTCGGGAACAAAGACGTGTACGATTGTGTCGGCATAATCCATGGCAACCCAGAGGTTGTTTCTTGTACCGTCAACAGTAGTAGGACGCTCGTCCCACTTCTCCCTCATCTTTTCACCGACGGATAATGTTATTGCAGATACTTGATTTGGTGTACCCCCCTCGCATATAACGAGGAATTGGGCTATAGTATCGTCAATGCGGCGCAGGTCAACCACCCTTATCTTCTTGCCCTTCTTGTCCTGTATGGCATCAACAATAGTTTTCAGTTCTTTTGTAAGTTTCTTCACATTCTCTACGTTTAGAGTGCAAAGATAGGAAAAAAAGCAAAGAAAGTAGATATAATAGGTAATAAATTTGAAAAATAAGTCGCTACACCCTTATTCTTCAAGTCATTTTTCAAATAATTCAGAGTAATCATTATGGCCATTAGCCATTGGCTTTTCCCGCCTTTGCGTTTGCGTTAGGGTTTGCGTTATACCCCCTTAAGGGGGATAGGGGACTCCTCGTCAACTATTGTTTCCCCAAGGCGTAACCTATGGTGCAGAATGTAAGGCAGAGAATTAAGGTAAGGACGATGTACAGCAAACCTATGAGATAATGCCCTTCTTCAATAAGTTTTACGCTTTGCATTGAAAAAGTGGAGAAAGTGGTGAAACCGCCACAGAGTCCCATTGTGAGAAACAGCATCCAATGATTTTGCATACTTACTCCTACCAGCCATCCCATGAGCATAGAACCCACGATGTTGACCAATAAGGTAGCAGCCTGTCCCGACATGAAGATATTGAAATGAGCCGTAAGAAGAGTCACTCCGTAACGGAACATACTACCTAAGGCTCCACCCAGTCCTACCCAAATGAAATTTTGCCACATAATTTGAATTCATTAAAATATATGATGGCAAACGGTCATTCTGTGTTATCGTTTGCCTTTGCGTTCTTTTGAGTCAACGAGTCAACAAGTCAACGAGTCAACAAGCAGTCCCTTCAAGGGGAAAAAACCATTGGCCATTAGCCATTAGCCCTTGGCTTTGCGTTAGCGTTAGGGTTTGCGTTTTTCCCCTCGTTGACTTGTTGTCTCGTTGACTTGTTGACTCGTTGACTTGTTGACTCTCAATAAGCCCTACTTCAACAGATAAACACATTCATGACGATATTTCTCGCCAGGATTGAGAACAGTTGAAGGGAACTCAGGATGGTTTGGAGAATCAGGATACATCTGTGACTCCAGTGCAATGGCAGTACGTGCACCAGTGTAAATCTGGATACCGGGATGGTTGTTCCAAACCTCCATGGTACGTCCCGATTCAGGTGAGTAGAGAGTCACAACCTTCTCCAACTTGTCAGTCTTGTGGTTGAGGCAGAAGTTGTCGTCGTACTGACGTACCTTGCCCTCAGGAATTTCTACACGCTGACCGAAACCGAATCCGAAACCCTGCATAGCCACGATACGGTCGCCGAGAGTGACAGGCTTGCGGAAATCGTAAGGAGTACCCTCTACCGACAGAAGTTTTCCGGAAGGAATGCCAGCACGGTCTGTTTCAGTAATATAGTCGGCATTTACTGTGAGTTGATGTCCCATGACGTCACCGTTGCCCACACCGTTGAGATTGAAGTAGGAGTGAGTGGTCATACTTACTACGGTAGCCTTGTCGGTAGTTGCTTCATAAACAACAGAAAGACCACCCTCAGAAGTGATAGAGTAGGTGAGTGTAGTGGTCAGGGTACCAGGGAATCCGTCTGTACCGTCAGGAAGAACGCATTTCAATACCACCTTCTTCTTTGAAGCCTTCACCACATCCCACACAACATGGTCAAATCCCTTAGTACCACCGTGGAGCGTATGCTGACCGCTGTTACGTGTCACCTGATATTCCTGTCCGTTGAGAGTAAACTTACCGTTGGCAATACGGTTGGCGTAGCGACCTACAGACGGACCGACCATACCCAGGTTATAGTTCAGGTAACGTTGGATATTAGGATAGTTGGTCACGAGGTTTGCATAGTTGCCGTCCTTGTCAGGACTGAACAGCGACACGATGAAACCACCGTAGTTCGTGACCTGTGCAGCCACACGTCCGTTGGAGATTGTGTACAATGCAACTTTCCTGCCGTCCATGATAGTATCGAATGGCTCAGAAGGCAGAAGTGGAATGTTTGGTTTGGCACAGATGTTCAATGAACAGCCGAAAACAAGTGCCAATGCAAGGAACAGAACCTTGTCCGTAATTTTCTTTTTCATGGAAATAAGATATTTAATTGTTCAACTTAAGTCTGCTTTAGTCGTAATCTTGATGTTTTCCCTGTTGCCGGCAACCAATGCAATCCCGTGTCCCAAGGCTTCAACTACAGACGCGTCGTCCGTAAATTGCGGACAGAAATCCTGCTGATAAGCCTTGCGCAGCAATTCCGTCATGAACACCTGAGGCGTCTGAACCAAACGATAATTAGCACGCGGAACAGTACGACTGCTGCCGTCCGGCAGAAGTTCCCTTAGAGTTTCGAACACGTCGATGACGGGTATAGCCGCACCCGAAACAGCAGCCTCTTCAAAACACCTGCCGATGACATCCCTGCTGACGTAGGGACGGACACCGTCGTGGACACCCACCGTCTCAATACCGTCAAATAGTGCAGCCAATCCGTTCTTCACGGAATGAAACCGTTCAGCACCACCTTCAGCAATAGTCAGCGGAATACCGAAACCATACTGGCGGCACAACTCCCCCCAGTAGTCAATCTGCGACTTAGGCAGAACCACGATAATCTGCATGTCGGGATCATATTCATGAAACCTCTCTATGGTATGCATCAGTATGGGTCTGCCGTCCACTACAAGGAATTGCTTCGGAACGTCTCCGCCCATGCGAAGACCCTTGCCTCCAGCCACTATGATAACGGCTCTATTCATACATCATCTGTTTCTTGACAGCATCAACAGTCTCCTTGCCCAGAAGGTATTCAACGATGGCGTAACCGAACCTGAGCGAAGAACCCGGACCCTTGCCCGTGATGAACTGTCCGTCAATCTCAACCTGCGCCCCGGTATAGGTAGCACCTTCAAGTTCACCCTCGTTGCCAGGGTAACATGTAGCACGCCTGCCCTTAAGCAATCCCTTGGAACCATACACGATAGGTGCAGCACAGATAGCAGCCAGAGGCTTTCCTGCGGCAAAATGGTCGCGAATCACCGGATCCAGTTTCCTGCAGTCACGCAGATTGGTCGAACCAGGCATACCTCCAGGCATCACAAGCATGGTAGCATCGCTGAAATCCTTAATGTCCTCAAACAGAACGTCAGCCTTTACCGTAACACCCAATGCACTCTCCACAAGGAGATTACCCGTGACAGACACGGTAATGACCTCCAACTCCGTCCTGCGACATATCGTGAGCGGTGCAATTGCCTCCGTCTCCTGAAAACCCGTAGCAAGAAAAAAGTAAACCTTCATAAATATTTAGTTTTATGATTATGATTGATTGTTAATGATAATCCAGTCTTCGCATCGCCCGATTCTTTTGCAGAAAAAGCATCAGCCAACACCGATTTGTGGGCAAAGTTAATAAAAATCTGCAAAAGAAAGTGTAGTGAAGAGCAAAAAAGTACCGACATCATAGGATTTCCTAAAATGTCGGTACCCAAAACTTATTCAAATCATAAGTGTTAATTTCAATTATAAAAGACATGAAATTCTTCTGTTTACATTTAAATAATGATTTGTAAGTCAGGGATTTGATGCTTATTGGTTTTTGAAAAATAATAATTTATGCGTGATCTATTCCAAAATAATAATACTTGCTGAAGCGTTATCCATATCAGGCATAGTCATTCCGACAGATGCACCAATATATGTTGGATCACATACTAAGAATCTATTCCCATTGACAGAAATGTAATCACCTTTTACATCTTCATTGAATCGTACAGCTATCGCAAGATGTCCTGGATAATATATCAGAATACATTTTAGTTTTAAGACATCTCTTACTATACGTGACAAAAGTATGCTTCTGTCTTCGCAATCGCAGTATGGATAGTATAATGATTCTTCAGCAAAGAATGATCTGTCATGTCCCCAGACTTTATCATCATACTCGTATTTGAACCCAGTTTGTACCCAGTTCAGCAATCTGTTTACTGCTTCGAGTTCTGACAATCCCGCAACGGCCTTTCTTATTGATGGATATAATGATTCTGCTACGTTTGGGGCAATTGGAGTATTGGCATATTGTGCCCATTGTGTCATGAAATCTTCGTTATAATACGAAGAAGGGTATGTTGAGTAAAAAGCCAATAAGTTCTTGTTTATTTCTGAAGAGAAAGTGAATGATGAGTATCTTGTTGATGCAATACTTCTTTTATCGCTGACATCAACCGTTAAAAGTGGTTGTTGATTAATTATCAATGACAGACTTTGTTCTTCAGGGAAACTTGCATTCGAAATTCTTAGATTGGAAGGAAGATCTTCTAGCCCATAAAAACTAATACCGTCAAGATAATAGGATGGTTTTCCAAAAATAGCATGACGGCTGGAATATAGCATATATAGTTTTGTTCCATCATGAGCCAAACGCATTTTATACCCTGACTGCAGATATACGTAAGCCATCAGCAATGTGGCTTCATTCGTGTTTTTTCCACAGGCAGTTTCTGCCATGCTTTTTAGAAACAGCAAATATGCCCAATCGCATAATTGTAAATCACTTCTTATTTTCAGACAATCATATATGAGATTATCATATTTATCTGTAGCAAGCAGCGTGAAAGCATCAGCAATAGAGTTTTCAGTTATTGAATTTATCCGGTAGTTGGTTTCACTTACATAACGTACCTTACAAGCCGTACCGAAGAATTCAAATGAAAGAGATTCTTCTTCAGTAACCACAGGAATCTCATCAATAGGTTCTATAGGCTCTGGCTGAGGAATTATTGGTAGTGGTTTTATTACATTGTCGATTACAATAGGTTTATCTACTAAAGGAAGATTCTTATGTTTATCATCAATTGGGAAATCAATAGGAGGTATTGGCTCTATCTGAGGTTTAGGAACCGGAGCAGTCATTTCAAAATCCTTCCAGGGGTTACGCAGAAAATCGATAAAGTCCTGAGTAATTTCGCTACGGAAATTATCAAAGTCTTTATTTATTTCGTTGCGGAAATCATCAAAGTCCTGTTGATTCCTTTTGCTGTTTTGCGCATTGCAGGTCATTATTCCACCTGCAATGCACATTGATATTAAAATGACTCTCATAATTGAGTATATTATAAGTCACGTGATAGTACATAATCAACAATATCGTTTAGGTCTTCATCTCCCTCTCTTTCAAGTTCCTTTTGGATATTGCGCTTTAAACGGGCAGTTAGTTCTTTCTTGTCAAATGCAACCTGAACCTGTACCTCAAAGTTATTCTGTGCATTGACACGATAAATAGAGAGGATAGTTCTTGTATTAGTAAGAGAAGCATCAATGATAGACTTTGCGCGTTCATGGAATTTCTCAACAGTATTTGCGGTGATTGCAGAGTTCTGTTGATTGTCAATCTTTTCTTCCAATGCTGCTGCAACATCCGTTTCAAGCATTGCTGCCAGTTCTACCTGTGCATTTGAACGTGCAGCAGCAATTCCTGCATTGAAAGTACCGGCAATCGATTGGGATGAACGGATAATGTAACGTTTTGTTGGATTTCCTGCTTCATCAGCCATTAGTTCCTCCCCTAACAATTGTGTTTCCGTAATCTGCTTGGCAATGGATTTTCCACCCGCAGGAACCAACCATCCTTCTTTAAGAAGTATCTTCTCTTGTTTTTTTGCATCCTTTGAAGGCTTTGAATTCAGAAGCTTCATGTTGATTTCATTAAGTTCCTTCTGTTCTTTTGCAAGTTCTCTTGCACTCTGAGCGAAAATTGATGTACTTGACAAAACAGCCATAACCATCATAACGATTACTTTTTTCATATTCTTCATTTTTTAGTGATTAATATTATTTGTTGGTTTGCAAGTTAATGCAGCATTGAAAATATAGTGACCCTTATTTTTTGATTTTTTTTATGATTTTTTCTCTTTGCTCTTTCAAGTCTCTAATTTTCAGTTGTATAACATTAATCTCATATTCGGTTTCTTCGTCAATCATAGACGAATCCTGTTGTAAGGCGTTAAGAGTACTGTCAGATGAATGTAGTTCATCTTCAATAATCAGCAAGGCTTCATCGTATTTTTCCTGACTGATGAGTTCTTCTATGTTTTGTGAAGCAGATCTTGTGCCGATTATGTCATCAGATGAAGTCTGCCAAGGAATTATAAACAGTGCTCCAACCAAACAGGCTGCAACTGCTATTCCGATTAAAGGTTTCAGGTTTGAACTGTTTTGCTTACGGTTCCATTCCTTCATGCTTTTGCATTTCCTGTCCCGTTCTGCCAGTCGCTCCTTGATTATGTCATGAAGTTTGTCATTATACTCTTCCATAGCCTATAAATCTATTTGTAAATCATGGAACAATTGTGTTACCTTTTCTCTTAATGTACTCATACATTTATACTTGGCGCTCTTCAATCCTATCTTACTTGAATTTTCCTCTCTTGCTGACAGTATTTCATCAAGTGACATCCCCTGTATGTAAAACATAGTGAGTATTTCAATACATCTTGGTGATATTTTATGCAGACAGTCATCAACTAATTGACATCTGATATCATTGATGTTTTCTTCCAAGACTGTAGGTATGACACTATATGAAGTATCGTCATAATAATCAGCGACAAATATTTCCTTCGTGTTCCTGATAAGTTCACGATACTCATTCCTTGCAATTGCCATAAGGAATGTGGTTAAGGAACAGGTCATAGGGATGCATTGACCTTCCTTGTTGATTCTGCATACCACATTGTCCATAACAATTATTTTCTTGTCTTCTATCTGAGTCCACAGTTTTAGGAATGAATCCTGAAATATTTCCTCTCGCTGGTCCTGGTCAAAAAATATCTCATTGAATTTGTTCATGAAATATTTTCTACACTTGTCAAAGAACCATCGCTCAATCGTCTGGTCTTTTGCCTGAAGACCAAGAACGACTTCTTCTTCCTTATATTCTTTTTTAATTTGCAGTCTTATCAATTTTTGCATACTCAATGTAAAAGTGACCTTGTTATTCTATCTTTTTCCACTTACCATAGGATTCTGTGGCAATCGTGATGGGTTGGCATCCATATACTTTTGTAATTCTTGTTGCAATTGCTCATTTTTCATTGAAAAAATCCTACTGCCGATTTTGCTTAATGCACATGTGAGTTTTCCCGCAACCGGATTTTTCTGTTCAAAACATAACTGATATGGTTTACATGCGCTTATTGTAAGCCAATCCTCCTTGATTGGTTTTGTGGTATCATTATCAATAGTACGGGGAATACGAAACTCAATATCTACACCGCGGACACATTCGGAATCTTCCCCTCGGGTAGCATCACCACTGTGGCAGGCATCAACAACGACGTACAACTTTCCTGTGACACCTATGCGATAACGGATATTGGTAAGGAACCGGGCAATTTCATCATCAGAGAAATGTTTTTCACCTCTGTCCTTCTCACAATAATACATGTATGCATCGTAGGGAATCCACGATTCATCCCATTGTGAATGTCTGCCTTCCCACCGTTCTGCCTCGTCTCCGTCCAAGTCGGTCATGAACTGGCCATGTCCGGAATAATGAACATATACGACATCGCCTTTCTTGCAATTCCTTGTCAAATCAATGAAAGCCTGGGCAATCCCCTGTTTAGTCGCTTTTTCATTGACAATAGTGATAATGTCCCTGAAACCACATCGGCTCAGCATAGACTTTACTATAACGACATCCTTGTCACCGTGAATCTTCGACCAGTTCTTATCCTCCTGCTTCCCAAGACCGATTATGAGAGCATGCTTTCGTTCTGCAACCGCATGGAGGCTGCATAGCAGAATAAGCAATGCAGTTGCGATAAATCTATGTATGTTCCGTTTATTCATCGTAAAAGTCACCAGCGTTGTAATAACCGAATTTTGGATCAGGTTCTGCCTGCCAAGTTCTCACCTTGATAAACGGATTGTCTTTATCTGTCATATCAATCATCAGGAATAAATAACCTTGGTCGGCATAACTTGATGAATTATAGTCTTGAGCCAATTGAACACAGACAATTTCCTGATCGGTCTGTTTTTCCAATTTCTGAATATCACTTTTTGTGAAACGAATATTTATGAATTCGTTGTTTCTGAAACACCTTGCCAGATTCTGAAGATACCTGTCTTTTGAATATCTGTTTGTTGTGATGATGTTCTTTCCCTTTAGGGTCATTTTGCCATTTTCGCTTTTATTGCTTGTGAATACGCGTGCCACATTTCCAACAATGATAATTGCATCATCAGAGAAAATGTCCCTGATATAGTCAAGGCGTTTCAGACAGTAAGCAGTCTTATAGTTTTCCAGAAATTCCATCAGTTGTTCACGCGTATCTTCTTTCCACATCATTTTTTCCGTCAAGATGTCGTTCTCGGTTTTCTTTCCAAGTCCAAAGGCAATATTATTGATTTTACCATTTTTGTTGAAAGTAAATACAACATCCTCAACAAATGTAGTCTTGGTGCCGTTCCTGAATGAAAAACTCATCTGCAACCCACGGGCTACGACATTGCTATTCAGACTCTTGTAATAACTGATATTGGGAGTCCCGATTATTCGTCCCTTACCATATCCAACCAATTGGTCAAACATCTCCCTTCCTTCAAGAGTAAAACAACTGTATGCATCGGTATGTCTATGCAAATTGATGGCGTTGAGAACTTTACTCATTGTATTCTCATAAGTAGCCTGATTGCTTACAGTTGGAGTTTGTGAGGGTAGGGAAGTCTTGACTGAATTTCGAGGTCGAGATGAAGTCTTGACAGCTTTAAGTAATTGTGACTTTAACTTGTCAGACGCTTCCGGAAGTATCACCTTACCGACAACATTAAGTACGCTTTCCATTTCAGCATCACCACGTGCAAGACTCTTGTATTCATATTCAATGTCAAGATGATAGTATTCTCCGTCAAAGTTCGGAATCATCTGCATCGTACCTCTTCCATCCTTAGCCTTGCCCGTACACATTTCACGACCGTCATTGTAGGAATACTCAATTTCAGATACGCTTTCTCCCTTGTATGTGAAAACCAAGTCAACGTTGTCTCCGTCAACCTGTTCTATGGAAACCTTTATGTCGCTGAGAATGTTTCGCATCTGAGGAACAATCCAGTTGATCAGGAGATGTCCTTCGTCATCCTTGACTTCATTTGGATATTGAACAGATCTCACGAGTGAATATGCCCAGTAATAATATTGAAGGGCGATTCCTACTTTGTTATATGATAACGCTTCATTTGCCATTTCAACCATATCCTTAGCCTTGGTTATGCGTGATTCGTAGATAATGGCCAACTCACTTCGTTTCATCCATCGTCTGACTGTAATGTTCGGTTCAGTACCAATTGTCATCTTCTCGCAGTTGGTCAATGTTGACGTGGAATAGGTCTGAATGCAGTTGTGTACGTATTCTTCATGACTCATGCCATTATTGTTGCTGACATGATTGTAGTCACTGGAAAAATCACTTGAAACGCTAACACTTATCATAGATGCCAAACTCGCCAACGCACCATTGTCAGCCTCTTCTTCGTTGCTTGCTGTTGACTCACCATAGAAAAATTCTCCAGATGATTTGATATAATCCCAGTTCTGGGCATAGCAAAATAATGGTATCAAAAATACTGATATAAAAAAAGTGATTATCCTATTCATTTGATTATAGTTTTTTCTCCGTTAATAATATACAATCCACCGGACAGCTTATGGCTGTCAATCAGTTTCCTGAATTCGGATTCATTGTATGTTCCAATCCTTGTGCCAGTAGCAGTATAGACAGTATATCTGCCATTGACGGCATTAACACCGTTTACATTATCCGGTTGAACAACATTTGCAACCTTCGTCATTTCTGCAGGAGCATAGTAATTGTTTCCTTCTTGTCTTGCAGTTATAGTAGCAGTTCCCACATTTCCCGGATTGAGATAAATAGCATTGCCCATATCAAAGATTGTTGCAACATTGTTATCAGATGATTTATAGGAAACAGGAAGCCCACTTGAAGAAGCAGCCTTAAGGGTAATCAATTCACTTCCGTACGTTAGATTCGACAAATCCTGATTCCATGTTATCGATTGCGAATGCCTGCTGACATTTACGGTACAGCATGCACTGAGATCAGACCCGTCAACAGTCCTTGCCGTAATCGTTGCCGTACCTTCGCCTATTGCAGTAACCTTGCCATCATCCACAGTTGCTGCATTTTCGTTGGAAGAAGACCAAACCAAAGCAGGATTTGAAGCATTGCTAGGATATACTGTAGCAGTAATAGTTGCATTCTCTTCAACCAATAAGTCAATAGAACCCTTGTTAAGCGAAACGGAAGAAACGTATATAGGCATTACTTTGATATTACAAGAAGCAGAAAGGTTACTTCCATCAGTAGTCTTTGCAGTAATAACAGCATCACCCTGTGAAACAGCTGTTACGACACCATCCGAAACCTTTGCCACACTATTGTCAGAACTGCTCCATTCTATGCTCTTGTCCGTAGCATTATCAGGTAATACAATTGGAACAATGGAAATACTTTCGCCAATGACCAATTCAGCCGATTCAGTATCGAATGAAAGTGCATTGACCAATATCCCCTTGACAGTTATCGTACAAGAAGCAGAAAGATTACTGACGTCAGTAGTTGTAGCAGTAATAGTCACAGTTCCAGCATTTATTGCTTTCACTATACCATTTTCATCAACAGTAGCGATAGAATTGTCAGACGACAACCATTCAACTTCTTTGTTGGTTGCATTCGTAGGAGAGATTGTTGCTGATAAAGTCAAATTGTCATCAACAAACATTTCTGCAGTTGTTTTGTTTAATGAGATTGATGAAGCCAATACTGTATCGTTCGGATCTCCCTCTTCGCCTGTAGATGGTTGAGTACAGATGAAGTTCAGTTTGTCGATGTGGCAGTTTGCACCAGTAATAGTAATGCGGAGGATATGCTGTCCTTCAGTAAGTTCCTTAGTGAATGTAG